>DASVPC010000152.1:0-38145 GCA_036383055.1 Rhizobium sp.
ATCGCTTCCTGTGTGCGACCGACCATCCGCACGCCGGCATCGACCTGTGCCTTGGTGCCTGTCACCAGCACCTTGATCTCGCGGGCGGCATCGGCGGAGCGCTGCGCGAGCGCGCGGACTTCCTGGGCGACGACCGCGAAGCCACGGCCGCTGTCGCCGGCGCGCGCCGCTTCGATACCAGCGTTGAGGGCCAGAAGGTTGGTCTGGAAAGCGATCTCGTCGATGACGCCGATGATCTGGCCGATCTTCTCAGCCGAGGTCTCGATATCAGCCATGGCGGAGATCGCCTGACCGACGACCTGGCCGCTGTCTTCCACCGCAACGCGCGTGGAGGCGGCGGCGCGCTCGGCCGACCGGGTGCTCGTCGCATTGCCGCCGATCTGCTCGGCAAGGTCTGCGAGTTGCCTGGCGGAGGTGGCAAGCCCCTTGGATTGTTCCGCGGAATCGTGAGCAAGCGATCGGGAATCACGAGCGATGGCATTCGTTGCCGCTTCCGCCGCCTGCACGCCGCTGGACAGGGCGGTAAATTGCTGCTGGATATCAGCCAGCGCGGCATTCAGCGCTTCCACCAGTTCGGCATAGGCTGGAGGAGCATCGGCCGGCATGCGGACGGTGAGATCACGCTCGGCAAGGCCCTGGATGACATCGGCAAAGAGACCGGCCGCCTCTGCCTGATCGGCGGTTCGCTGATCGGCCAGCGCGCGCTGATGATTGAGGCGCAGCTCGTTGAAACGCAGCGACACAGCGATTTCGACATCGACCATGACGAGACGAACGGCGGCCTTGACCAACTCGCTCAGCTCACGGGCGCGGCGTCTGGTTCCCGGCAGGACGGCCCGGCCGCCCATCTCTTCGACGATACCGGCCAGAATATGCTCCAGAACCACGCCATGGCCGGCAACCTGCCAGCGTGGGTCGAGGCCCATCTTGCTTTCGCTGTCGGAGAGAACCTTGACACGCTCGGCATAGAGGCTGTCGAAACGGGCGTCGGTCAACACGTCCCAATGCGAGGATTGCAGATCCTGCAGCCGCTCCAGCTGGCTCTCGCTGGCAAAATTGCGCGCCGCATCCGGAAAGGTCTGGAAACGGTGGAAGAGATCGCGCAGGCCGGCTTTCAGGTGGGTCTCGAGCATCGGCCGGTTGCGGCGCACGATTTCGCATTGCTCGGCGGCGAGCCCCGCAAAACGCAAGCGGTCGCGAAGGCTTCCCGCCTGCGCCCGCCCTGCCTGATCTGACGGCGAATCCTGCGCCAAAATCGTCCCTGCCGAACTGCCGGGCGCAAAGAGCCCCGGCGAAACCGCTGATGATCAGGTTCAGATGCAATGAGAAGACGAGAAAGAGCGGTGGTTGCCGTCGATCGATTGATCGCGGCACACTGAAGCTCGCTCGTTCATCAAAGTCTGTTCCCGGACCTGTTTGATGAGATTGATACCGGATCTGGCCCGGTACGACGGGGCGGCTTCATGCCTGGTGAGAACGAGTAACAATTTTCCCATTCCGACGTGCAGCTTCAATGTTTATGGTTAATTCCTTGCTTGAAGGTTAATAGGCGTCGCTGACACCTCTGTTTTAATTTGAGCTGTTGCCGGTTCAATTTCCCTCGCTGGCCGATTGGAGTAAAACCGGGGCCGGCCGCAAGTCACGAGCAAGCTTCATGCTTTAATCCTGCAAGTAGAGACACCTTCGATGTCGACGTGGAGAGAGCAATGATTGTTCTTGGTTTGACTGCCCTGTTGACCGCCGGCATGACGCTTGCCGCCTTCGCATTTCTGAGCCGCCTCGAAGAAGTGCGGGTGAAGAGCTCCCCGCGAGTGCTCTGAAAATTCCTTTCCAATGCCCATAGGCGACACAAATCCCTCATGAAAGGGTCCTATGTGCGCGGCATCGCGCCGCGCTTTCCGTCGTCTTTCCCGCGCATCGGGAGCTGGCGTCGAGCTCGATAGTTCCGTATGAAGCCTCACGACCCGGCACCGAGATCGACCTGTCAATGTCCGATACGACCTATTCCGATACAAGCCATCAGAGACTTTCGCTGCGGCTTGCACTCACCATCATCTTCGGCATCACGCTTTGGCGCGTGATCATGCTCGTCTTCAACAGGACGGATCTGTTCGTCGACGAGGCACAATACTGGTTCTGGGGACAGAACCTCGATTTCGGCTATTATTCCAAACCGCCGATGATCGCCTGGGTGATCCGCTTCTTCAATGCGATATCGGGATCGGACTCGACCTTCTGGATTCGCGTTTCCGCGCCGCTCTTCCATCTGGCCACCGCGCTGATGCTGATGCTGACGACACGGCGGCTGTTTGCCGGAGATACGGAAGAAGAGATCGCGCCATGGGTCGGCGTCATCTTCGTCACCCTGCCGGCCGCCTCGCTGTCGGCGGTGCTGGTATCGACCGATACGATCCAGATTCTGTTCGTCACCATCGCCATCTGGGCCTTTCTCGGCCTTACGCGGCGCACCTCCTTCCTTGAGGCGCTGATCCTCGGCGCCAGCCTCGGCATCGCCTTCCTGACGAAATATTCGGTACTTTTCCTGCTGCCGGGCGTCGGCATCGCCATGATGACCTTGCGCTCGGCGCGCATTGCCTGGCGCGACGTCTTCATCGCCGCCATCGTCGGCGCCATCGTCGTTTTCCCTAACCTCTGGTGGAACTTCGCCCATGATGCGGCGACGGTGCGCCATACCGAAAGCATCGCCCGGTGGAACGGCGGAGGTAACGGCGGCGGGCTGGTGCAGCATCTGCTCGGCGGCCTCGGCTTCCTCGGCGCGCAATTCGGCGTCGTCGGCCCGGTCATCTTCTATGCCATGCTCTGGGCGGCCTGGCGGATGATCCGCGGGAAAAGCGACGACAGGGAAAAGCTGCTGATCTGGCTGTCAGTCCCGGTCGTCGCCATGATCACGCTGCAGGCGCTGTTCGCCAAGGCCTACGCCAACTGGGCCGTCGCCGCCTATGCCGCCGGTACCATCCTCGCCGTCTGGATTCTCTATCGCCTGACGAAGAAGGGGCTGGTCGTTTCGCTGATCATCGGCGCCGTCGTTGCCTTCCTGCTACCTGTGCTGACCGTCCTTGCCTATAACATCAAGCTGCCGAACGGCGATCTGGTGATGAAGCGCTATGTCGGCCGCAGTGCCATCAGCCTGGAGGTCGCCGATATCGCGACCAAGGCGAACCTGCCCGACATCGTCTCCAGCGACCGAGATATTCTCGGTGATCTGTTCTATACGCTGAAGGACAAGCCCTATCGAATCCATGCCCGCAATTTCGGCGGCTTTCCGAAGAGCTATTACGAGCAGAATTTCTCGCTGCCTTCGAATACAACCGCCGACGTGCTCTATGTCGACGACGCGCCGCTCGATTGCAAAACCGGTCAATTGGCCCTGATCAAAAGCTGGTCGCCCGAATTCGGCTATAAGAAAGGCAAGACGATCTACGCCTATCGCGTTTCGCCGGTCTGCCTCACGCCCAATCCCTAGTTCCGGCCCTAGTCCTGGCCCTGCTTCGGGGCGCGACGCGGACAGACGCCCCAGCCAAGCTCCGGCATTTCCGCGAAGACGACACCGCCCTCTTCGAAGGCAAGGCGCAATTGCGCTTCCGTGGCCCGGTGAATATCATGATGGCCGCCCTCATAGTCACGAATCGTGCTGCGTGACACGCCGGCCCGCTCAGCGATGTCCGACTGCGTCCAGTCCAGCAGCCCACGTGCCGCTCGGCAGAGCGCAGGGGTGAGAATCATTGGTTTATTGCCTTGATTCACAACCAAAAACCACCCATATTGGTCAACATAAGCCAAATATGTCATAAACTGCGCGGGATTTCCAGTATCGAGGAGATGGCTCATGCCACACGACACGCCTTTGATTTCGACCATCGTCATGGGCCTTGTGCTGGCATTCATTTTTGGCGCCATCGCCAATCGCTTCAAACTGCCGCCGCTCGTCGGCTATCTCATCGCCGGCGTGCTCGCAGGCCCGCATACGCCGGGCTTCGTCGCCGATCAGGGCCTTGCGCCTGAACTCGCTGAAATCGGCGTCATTCTCCTGATGTTCGGCGTCGGCCTGCATTTTTCGCTGAAGGACCTGTTGTCGGTGCGCGGCATCGCCGTTCCCGGCGCGATCGTTCAGATCGGCTTTGCCACCCTGCTTGGCTGGGGGCTCGGCGCACTAATGGGCTGGCCGCTCGGCGGTAGCCTGGTCTTCGGCCTCGCGCTTTCCGTCGCCTCGACGGTGGTTCTGCTGAAAGCCCTGCAGGAACGACGGCTGATCGAGACCGAGCGCGGCAAGATCGCAGTGGGATGGTTGATCGTCGAGGATCTGGCCATGGTGCTGGCCCTCGTCCTCATTCCCGCCGCCGCCAGCATTTCCGGTGACGGTCACGGCACGGTCGAGCCGCTGTCGGCCGGTCTCAACCGCTTGTTCGGCCTTGACATGGGCATCACCGGCATCATCGCCATGACACTCTTCAAGGTCGCCGCCTTTGTCGGACTGATGCTGGTCGTCGGCCGGCGGGTCATTCCCTGGATCCTGCATCGCATCGCCCATACCGGCTCGCGCGAGCTTTTCCGCCTCGGCGTCCTGGCCATCGCGCTCGGCGTTGCCTTCGGGGCTGCGAAACTCTTCGGCGTGTCGCTGGCGCTCGGTGCCTTCTTCGCCGGCATGATCCTGGCGGAAAGCGAGCTCAGCCACCGGGCCGCGCAGGAAAGCCTGCCGCTGCGCGATGCTTTCGCCGTGCTGTTCTTCGTCTCGGTCGGCATGCTGTTCGACCCGAACATCCTGATCGACAATCCGTTGCCGCTGCTGGCGACAGTGTTCATCATCGTCATCGGCAAATCGGCCGCCGCCTTCTTCATCGTCCTGGCTTTCCGAAAGCCGATGAGTACGGCATTGATCATCTCGGCCAGTCTGGCGCAGATCGGCGAATTCTCCTTCATCCTCGCCGCCCTCGGCGTCGAGCTTGGCCTATTGCCAAGCGAAGGCCGCGACCTGATCCTCGGCGGCGCGATCATCTCGATCATCCTCAATCCGCTTGTCTTTCTTGGCTGCGACTGGCTACGGAAAAGACTGGACGGCAAGCGCCCGAGCGAAGTACCGGAGGTCGTCGAACCCGCCGCGCAGGCTGAACAACCCTCGGCAAGCGAGACACAGCCCGCCGCCGCCGAGCAGCCCGCCCCCGTCACCATCGACGAGGAGGAGCGCACGGTTACGCTCACCGGCCACGCCATCCTGATCGGTTACGGCCGCGTTGGCAGCATCGTCGGGGAAAACCTCAAATCATCCGGAACGCCCTTCGTGGTCATCGAGGATGCCGAGAAGCGCATCGCCGAACTCAAGCAGGCGGGGATCGAGACGATCTACGGCAATGCCGCCTCCGCGAAGACCCTGGGATATGCCAATATCGCCGAGGCCCGCAGCCTGGTCATCGCCATTCCCAACACCTTCGAGGCCTGCAGCGCGGCAGAACAGGCGCGCGCCATCAACCCGTCAATCCTGATCGTCGCCCGCGCCCATTCCGACGCCGAAATCGACGTGCTGAAGCAATATGGCGCCGATACCGTCATCATGGGAGAGCGGGAAATTGCGCTGGGCATGGTTGACCGGCTGGCTCAAGTGCATCATGACAGGCCTCACTATGAAGACGCCGAGCGTCCTGATATCATGACCGAACCGTCGGAACCCGCTCCGGCAAAGGAATGAAGGCCTTTATAACCGTTGAACCCGTTCGAATTCGGCGCCGCCGACAGCGAAGAGAACGATGAGGGGACGAGACACGCCGGAACGCGCGTGATCGCCTCGCTGTTCGTTGCTTTCTTCGCCTATCTCGGACTGGCGCTCGGCGGCGGCATCAATCTCGCCGCGCGGGCGGATGCGGAAGCCTTTTCCTCCGGCAGGGACAGCCAACCGCTTTATATTGCCCAGCGCGATCCGTTGCGCGGCATTGTCGTTGCCGACCGCACGGCCCTGCCGAAAGCCACCTGGCACGATATCGGACCGGCAACGCTCGCGGCCATTCCGTCTTTCGGACTTCACATAGACCCGTGGCAGCCGCGCGACCGCGGCGACGTCTCGCGACCGGAAATCTTTGCATTCCGCGCCTATCTCGCCCGCGCCCCGCCGGCCAGCCTCGTCTGACCGGTTAACGCGCCCGTCGGCGCATCCCCGACATGACCTACGTCCACCAGCGGCCCTGCCGCTGGCATCAGCGTATTTCCAAGGATAATACCCATGCGTACTTCACCATGGCTGGTGGCACTCTACTCAGTGATCATCGTGCTTGGCCTTATCGTCGCCCTGCCGAACGCCCTTCCGCAGTCGGTTCTGAGCAAAATTCCGTCCTGGCTGCCGCATAGCCAGGTTTCCCTCGGTCTCGACCTTCGCGGCGGCTCCTATCTCGTCCTCGAAGTCGACGAGAAGGACCTCACCAATGGCCGGCTGCAATCCTTGCAGCAGGATTCCCGTCGCGTCCTGCGCGACAAGAACATCCTGACCCGCTCGATCGTCCGCAACGGCGACCAGATCGTCGTAACGCTTACCGATCCGACACAGAGCGGCGATGCGGTGACCCAGCTGCAGACGCTTGCCAACACGATCACCTCCGGTCTTTCGGCCGGCCAGTCCGACCTGACGATCGCTCCGAACGGCGGCGCGATCACCATGTCCTTCTCGAAGGCCGGCATCGCCAGCAACGTCGATTCCGCCGTACAGCAGAGCTTGGAAGTCATCCGCAAGCGCGTCGACCAAGTGGGCGTCGCCGAACCGACCATCCAGCGTGTCGGCCCCAACCGCGTTCTCGTGCAGCTTCCGGGCGCGCAGGATCCCTCGCATCTGCGCCAGCTTCTCGGCTCGACCGCGAAGATGTCCTTCCATCTGCTCGCCGGCAACGTCGATCCAAACAATCCCGGCCCCGGCGTCACGATCCTCAAGGACGAACAGGGCCAGAGCTATCCGGTGCTCGATCGTATCGAGCTTTCCGGCGACCGCCTGACCGACGCCCGCGTCAGCTTCGATCCGAACACGCATGAGCCGCTCGTCACCTTCCGCTTCGACAGCGCTGGCGCCAACCGCTTTGCGGAAATCACCCGCGAAAACGTCGGCAAGCCTTTCGCCATCGTGCTCGACAACAAGGTGCTGAGTGCGCCGAACATTCGTGAGCCGATCACCGGCGGTTCGGGCCAGATCTCCGGCAACTTCACCGCCGACAGCGCGACCACGCTCGCAGCCCTGCTGCGCGCTGGCGCCCTGCCGGCCAAGCTGACTGTCATCGAAGAACGCACCGTCGGCGCCGACCTCGGCAGCGACGCCATCCAGAAGGGCATCTATAGCGGCCTGATCGGCTTCGTCCTGGTTGCCGCCTTCATCTTCGTGCTCTATGGCGCCTGGGGGATTCTCGCGAATGTTGCACTGCTCATTCACACGATCCTGACCTTCTCGGCCCTGACGCTGGTCGGCGCCACGCTGACGCTGCCCGGCATCGCCGGCGTCGTCCTCGGTATCGGCCTCGCGGTTGATGCCAACGTTCTCATCAACGAGCGCATCCGCGAAGAAACCCGCAAGGGCCGCGGCGCCTTCGCCGCCATCGATAACGGCTTCAAGAAGGCTTATTCGACGATTATCGACGGCAACATGACGGCCCTGATAGCAGCCGCCATCCTGTTCTACTTCGGCTCCGGCCCGGTTCGCGGCTTTGCGGTGACCATGGGTCTCGGCCTCATCATCTCGATGTTCACCTCCGTCGCCTTCGTGCGCGTCGTGATGATCGCCATCACCCGTCGCAGCAAGCTGAAGGTGCTCAACATCAGGCCGCTGATCCCCTTCAGCCCCTATGACAAGCACATCCAGTTCATGAAGGCCCGTTTCTTTGGCATCACCGTCTCGGCGATCCTGTCGATCGCCTCGGTGGTCCTGTTCGTCCATCCGGGCCTCAACTACGGCGTCGATTTCCGCGGCGGCATCCAGATGTCGGTCAAGACCAAGGAGGCGGCCGATTTGGCGACGTTCCGCGAGGGCCTGAACACGCTCGGCCTTGGCGAAATCGCACTGCAGTCCTTCGGCGACAACAACAGCCTCCTTGTCCGCGCGCAGCGCCAGGACGGCGGCGAAGAAGCGCAGACAGCCGCGGTGACGAAGCTCAAGGCAGAAATCGTCAAGATCGACCCAAGCGCGACCATCGAAGGCACTGATGTCATCGGTCCGAAGGTATCGGGCGAGCTTGCCTGGGCCGGCATCCTGTCGGTCGTGATCGCCAGCCTGGCGATGCTCGTCTACATCTGGGTGCGGTTCGAATGGCCGTTCGCGGTCGGCGCCATCATCACGCTGATACTCGACGTCACCAAGGCGATCGGCTTCTTCGCGATCACCGGCCTCGATTTCAACCTGACGGCCATCGCCGCGATCCTGACGCTTGTGGGATATTCGGTGAACGACAAGGTCGTGGTCTATGACCGTATGCGTGAAAACATGCGGCTCTACAAGTCGATGCCGCTGCGCGACATCATCGACAGGTCGATCAACGAGACCCTGGCACGAAGCCTCTATACCAATGCCACCGCCTTCCTGGCGCTGGTGCCGATGGCGATCTGGGGCGGCAGCGCCGTTTCCAGCTTCGCGATCCCGATGGTGTTCGGCATACTTGTCGCTGGCGCCTCATCGATCTTCATCGCTGCGCCGATCCTGCTCTTCCTCGGCGACTGGCGCCGCCGCCACGCCAAGCCGGTTGCCAACGATGCAACGCCGGCTGACGACAAGTCCGGCAAGGACAACAAGCAGATCCCGGCTGCATAAGCAGCGGATCGACATGAATGCGGACATGCCCGGCCTCCGGGCATGTCCGGTCAGCCTTCAGGATGGATCCTTCTAGATAGACGGCATATGCAGCGGCAGCCCAGGACGTGGCGCCACTATTCTTTCCAAAGCACCGTTTTCCTGCTCGGTAATGAGCGCATGTTTGCCGTCGGGCGTGAAGGCCACATTGCCCGGCCGCATGCCGTTGGTGCGGATCCGGCCGGCGGTCTTTCCAGCGGGATCAACCAGGCAGACCTCGCCCAGCCCATAGAGCGCGCAATAAAGCATGCCATCACGATCGAAGGCCATGCCGGCGGGGCCGCGCAGCGCCGTGACGGCGGGTGCGGGTATCACCTGCGCAAACAGCTCCTGCCGCGCGCCGACGATCTGGCGATGGATTTTCCCGGTCAGGGTCTCGCTGTAATAAAGCCGCCCGTCCGGGCCGAAGGCAATGCCGCTGACATGGAGCAGGCCGGTCGCGAGCACCCGCAGTACGCGGCCCTCGCCGGGGTCGATCTGATAGACACGGCCATTATAAGGAGCCCGGAAGAAATCCGGATGGACATCGGCACCCTCGAGAAGATCGGAGGCGCGGACACCGGAATCGGTCATATAGAGCAGGCCGTCCGGGCCGAAGGCAAGATCGTTCGGATAGAGAAACGCGCCGTCCCGGCCGCCTTCGATGACCTGTAGGGTCCGGCCTTCCGGAGAGAGACGAACCAGAGAATTCTCAGGGCCGCCGGCTACCCAAAAGTAATTGTCGCCATCGACAGCGACGCCGCTTGGCAGACCGCCGGGCCGGCAGACCTCATGGCGTGTCCCGTTGGCGGCAATCACGCTCAGGCAGCGGCGGCTGTCGCCCATCTCCACCAACGCGATGCGCCCATCCGGCAGACCAACCGGCCCTCCAGGCTGGCGCAATCCGGTGGCGATTGTCTCGTTCATGCTCGGGACCTCTCACCTGTGCGCTCCAAAAATCGATTGTCACAAATGTTACATAAGTACGCAAAACGCTGTTTTCGAGCAGGCATTCATTAAATCTGTGGCGGTTCGATAGCGGAAAGATCACATCGGCGTGCAAAACCGGCCGAACTTGACAGTTTTGGTCAATTCGGAACATTCATCGAACATTCGGATATGATTGCGATCGTGATTCGCCGCCGATTCCTCGTTCGCATGCCTGCCATGCGAAGCCTTCAGGAGAGCCCATGACCGCCGCCTATCTGGAAAAGCTGAACCCGGAGCAGCGGCAGGCGGTGGAGCACGGCACGACGGTCGAAGGCAGCCATATTGCCGGGCCGCTGCTGGTGATCGCGGGCGCTGGCTCCGGCAAGACCAACACGCTCGCCCACCGCGTCGCGCATCTGATCGTCAAGGGCGCCGATCCCCGCCGTATCCTGCTGATGACCTTTTCCCGCCGGGCCGCCGCCGAGATGGGCCGCCGAGTCGAGCGCATCTGCCGCGAGGTGCTGGGCGCCAATGCCGGCATCATGGCCGACGCCCTCGCCTGGACCGGCACCTTCCACGGCATCGGCGCGCGGCTTCTCAGGGATTATGCCGAACAGATCGGCCTTGACCCGGCCTTCACGATCCATGACCGCGAGGACAGCGCCGACCTGATGAACCTCATTCGGCACGATCTCGGCTTTTCCAAACTGGAAAGCCGTTTCCCGACCAAGGGGACGTGCCTTGCCATCTATTCCCGCGCCGTCAATTCCGAAGCGCCGCTGGAAGAAATGCTGCGCGATTTCTTCCCCTGGTGCGCCACCTGGGACAAGCAGTTGCGCGACCTTTTCGCCGCCTATGTCGAGGCCAAGCAGGCGCAGAACGTCCTCGATTACGACGACCTGCTGCTCTACTGGGCGCATATGCTGCACGAGCCGCTGATCGCGGAGGACATTGGCGGCCGTTTCGACCATGTGCTGGTGGACGAATATCAGGATACCAACCGGCTGCAATCGTCGATCCTGCTGGCGCTGAAGCCCGATGGCCAGGGGCTGACCGTCGTCGGCGACGATGCGCAGTCGATCTATTCCTTCCGCGCCGCGACGGTGCGCAACATTCTCGACTTTCCCACTGCCTTCACGCCGTCAGCCAATATCGTCACGCTCGACCGCAACTACCGCTCGACACAGCCGATCCTTGCCGCTGCCAATGCGGTGATCGACCTCGCCTCCGAGCGTTTCACCAAGAACCTACGTACCGAACGCCAGAGCGCCGAACGCCCGCGGCTGGTGACGGTGCGCGACGAGGCGGACCAGGCGCGCTATATAGCCGACCAGGTGCTGGAAAACCGCGAGAGTGGCGCGAAGCTGAAACAGCAGGCCGTGCTGTTCCGCACTTCAAGCCACAGCGGACCGCTGGAGATCGAGCTGACCCGCCGCAACATTCCTTTTGTTAAATTCGGCGGGCTGAAGTTTCTCGACAGCGCCCATGTCAAGGACATGCTGGCCGCCCTCCGCTTTGCCCAGAACCCACGCGACCGCGTCGCCGGTTTCCGGCTGATGCAGCTGCTTCCGGGCGTCGGCCCCTCGACAGCGCAGCGCGTGCTCGACCATATCGGCGAAGAAGCCAGTCCGATGACGGCTCTTGCCGAGTTTCCGCCGCCTCCGCGCTCCGGCGAGGATTGGACGAGCTTCGTTGCGACGATGCAGGAGCTGAAGAGCGGCAAGGCCGGCTGGCCGGCGGAAATCGGTCTCGTGCGGCAATGGTACGAGCCGCATCTGGAGCGGGCGCATGAGGATGCCTCGACGCGGCAGGCGGACCTGATCCAGCTCGAGCAGATCGCAGGCGGCTACGGCTCGCGCGAACGCTTCCTCACCGAACTGACGCTCGATCCGCCGGATGCCACCAGCGACCAGGCCGGCGTGCCGCTGCTCGACGAGGACTATCTGATCCTTTCCACCATCCATTCCGCCAAGGGCCAGGAATGGACGAAGGTCTTCCTCCTCAACGCCGTGGACGGCTGCATCCCGGCCGACCTTGCCGTCGGCTCATCCGCCGAGATCGAAGAGGAGCGGCGGCTGCTTTATGTCGCCATGACCCGCGCCAAGGACAGCCTCGACCTCGTCATCCCGCAACGCTTTTTCACCCACGGTCAGCATGCGCAGGGTGACCGGCATGTCTTCGCCTCGCGCACGCGCTTCATTCCGGTGACATTGCTGCAATTCTTCGAGGTCTGCGGCTGGCCCCAGGCCCGGTCAGACAGCCCGGCCGCGATCCAGGCGCTGCAGGTGCGCGTCGATGTCGGGGCACGGATGCGCGGCATGTGGCGCTAAAGCAATTACAGGAAAAGTGTGGAGCGGTTTTCCGTCCGGAATTCCGTCATCGTTCTAAGTTCAGGCTAACTCCCGAAACATCTCGATGATCGCCGAAAAGTCGCGGCCGCCATTGCCCTGCTTTTCGAACAGAGCGAAGAGCTGCGCCGCCTCGGCTCCGAGCGGCGTCGATGCGCCGCTCGACAGGGCCGCTTCCTGCGACAGGCGGAGATCCTTCAGCATCAACGCCGCGGCAAAGCCGGGCTTGTAATCGTTGTTGGCGGGCGACGTCGGCACCGGACCCGGCACCGGGCAATAGGTGTTGATCGACCAGCACTGGCCCGACGAGGTCGAGGCGACGTCGAACAAAGCCTGATGCGACAGGCCGAGCTTCTCGCCGAGAACGAAGGCCTCGCAGACGCCGATCATCGAAATACCGAGGATCATGTTGTTGCAGATCTTCGCCGCCTGCCCGGCCCCAGCCTCGCCGCAATGGACGATCTTTTTTCCCATCACTTCCAAAAGTGGCTTGGCGGCCGCAAAACTCTCCGACGAACCGCCAGCCATGAAGGTCAGCGTTCCCGCCGCCGCACCGCCGGTGCCGCCGGAAACCGGCGCGTCAAGCGACAGGCAACCGGCATCGTCGGCCATGGCGTGTGCCTTGCGGGCGCTGTCGACATCGATGGTGGAGCTGTCGATCAGTAGAGTGCCCTTCGGCACCGAGCGCAGGATATCGGTCCAGACGGTAAGTACATGCTGACCCTTCGGCAGCATGGTGATGACGACTTCGGCGTCCGCCAGCGCCTCGGTCAAGACGCTTGCCGCCTTGACGCCCGTCGCCTCCGCCGCCTTCAGCATGTCATGCGAGAGGTCGAAGCCGATGACGGCGTGGCCGGCCTTGACCAGATTGGCGGCCATGGGGCCACCCATATTGCCAAGCCCGATGAATGCGATCCGAGTCATGATGCTCTCCTCCCAGATCCTCGTTACGCGAAAAGTGGCGGTTGCGCCGGCACGAAGAAGCGGTCGATACTTGCGGCACCGACCTCGGCAAGACTTGCCGGCGACCATTTCGGATTGCGATCCTTGTCGATGACGGCGGCGCGCACGCCTTCGTAGAAATCCGGATTATACAATATGCCGAGGCAGGCGCCGAGTTCGCGGTTCAGGCATTCGGCGAGGCTTGCGCTCGTCCGTCCGGCCCGCAACAGCCTCAGTGTCAGCTTCAGGCTAGTCGGCGATCGGGTGGCGATCGCTTGCGCGGCCTCGGCGGCGAAATCGCCGGACTCCTGCGCCAGCGCCTGTAGAATGTCCTCGACTGTGTCATGCGCGAAGGCCCGGTCGATCGTGTCCCGGTTGGCGGCCAGACGGCTCGTCCCGGTGTCGAGCGCCAGCCCCAAGATCTCCCTGTGCACATCCGCCGGGGATGCCACGGCGGGCAATGCGGAGATCGCCTCGATCAGGGCCGGGAGGTCAGAAGACGCGACGGCATGATCGGCCAGCCCGGCATGGATGGCATCGGCGGCGTTGATGATCAGGCCGGTCAGGCCCATCCAGGTGCCGGCCTCGCCGGAGGCTCGCGGCAAGAGCCATGTGGCGCCGACATCGGGGAAGTAGCCGATGCCGGTTTCGGGCATGGCGAGCCGGGTGCGCTCGGTGACGACGCGGTGGCTGCCATGCGCCGAAAGGCCGACGCCGCCGCCCATGGTGATGCCGTCCATCAGCACCACATAGGATTTGGAATAGTGCGCAATGACATGATTGAGACGAAATTCCTCACACCAGAAACTCTCGGCGCCATCGGATTTCTCCTTGCCGCTCTGGTGCAGCAGGCGGATATCACCGCCCGCGCAAAAGCCGCGCTCGCCCTCCCCCTTGACGATGACGCTGGCGACCGAGGGATCGACGGCGAAACCATCCAGCGCCGTTGCAATCGCCCGGATCATCGGCAAAGTCAGGCTGTTCAGCGCCTGCGGCCGGTTGAGGCGGATAAGACCGGCCGATCCCCGGCGCTCGATGATGACCTCGTCTATGCTGCTCATTTCAAAACTCCGTATCCTTGCCTACCTAATCAATAGGCGCTCAGCGGTTGTCGGCAAGGATCATCTCGGCGGCTTTTTCGGCAATCATGATGGTCGGCGAGTTGGTATTGCCCGAGGTGATCGACGGCATGACCGAGGCGTCGGCGATCCGGAGCCTTGCCAGCGCCCGGAACCGCAGGCGCGGATCGACCACACTCAGCGGATCACTGCCCATGCGGCAGGTGCCGACCGGATGAAAGATCGTCGTGCCGATATCGCCGGCCGCACGGTCAAGATCGGCATCGGTCTGATAGGAGGGGCCGGGCTTGAACTCTTCCGGCCGGAACCTGGCGAAGGACGGCTGTGCCACGATGCGCCGCGTCAGGCGGATCGTGCGGACGGCGATTTCGCGATCGCGCGATGCGGAGAGATAATTCGGGCTGATCGCCGGCTGCATGGCGAAATCCGGGCTCTGGATATGCACCGAGCCCCGACTCTCGGGCCTCAGATTGCAGACGCTGGCGGTGATCGCCGGAAAGGGATGGACGGGGTCGCCAAACTTGTCGAGCGAGACCGGCTGCACATGATATTGCAGGTCCGGCGTTTCCTTGTCCGGGCCGGAGCGGGTGAAAATCCCAAGCTGGCTCGGCGCCATCGCCATCGGCCCGGAGCGACGGGCGAGATATTCGAGCCCGATCGCCGCCTTGCCGAAAATGGACGTCGCCTTCTCGTTCAGCGTCGGCACGCCGGTTACCTTGTAAGCCATGCGCAGTTGCAGATGATCCTGCAGGTTCTCGCCTACCGCCTTCACCTCGCGCACCACCTCGATACCCGCTTGGCTCAACACCTCGCCACGGCCGATGCCGGAGAGCTCGAGGATCTGCGGCGAGCCGATCGACCCGGCCGAGAGGATCGTCTCCCGGGTCGCATAGGCGCGTTTCGCCACCCCATCATGCTGGAATTCGACGCCGGTAACGGCATCGCCCTCGATGATGAGGCGGCGAACCTGCGCCTTGGTGAGGACGGTGAGATTACCCTGCTTCAGCGCTGGCCGCAGGAAGGCCTTGGCCGTGTTCCAACGGATGCCGGAGCGCTGGTTGACATCGAAATAGCCGGAGCCTTCATTATCGCCACGATTGAAATCCGCCGTCTCGGGAATGCCGGCTTCTCGCGCCGCTGCCTGGAAGGCGTCGAGCACGGCCCAGCGCACGCGGGCCTTCTCCACCCGCCATTCGCCCCCGGCGCCATGCATCTCGTCCTTGCCCCTGTAGTGATCCTCGGACTTCACGAAATAGGGCAGCACATCCTCCCAGCCCCAGCCGGCGCAGCCGAGCTGTCGCCAGAGATCGTAGTCGCGTGCCTGGCCGCGCATATAGATCATGCCGTTGATCGAGGAGCAGCCGCCGAGCACCTTGCCGCGCGGATAGTTCAGCGCGCGGCCGTTCAATCCGGCTTCCGGCGCGGTGGTGAAACACCAGTCAGTGCGAGGGTTGTTGATACAATAGAGATAGCCGACCGGGATGTGGATCCAGTGGTAATTGTCGTTGCCGCCCGCCTCCAGCAGCAGCACCCTGGTATCGCGATCCGCCGATAGCCGGTTGGCCAGCACGCAGCCGGCACTGCCGGCGCCGATAATGATGTAGTCGAAGCGATCCATGTCCTGCCAGCTTAACGTCGATATTCAAACCCCAGCTTCCGCCCCAGCCGCGACGCGTAGAACTCGCCGATAATGCCGCGGCGAAAGAGCAGGACGCAAACCATGAAGACGATGCCGGTAATGATGGTGACGGGGAAATCCGAGGTGGCGAGATAGTTTTCCAGCGTCGCCACCAGTCCGGCGCCGAAGAGTGGCCCGATCAAGGTACCGATGCCGCCGAGCAGGGTCATCAGGATTACCTCGCCGGACATCTGCCAGGCGACGTCCGTGAGCGTCGCGAACTGGAAGACCAGCGCCTTGACCGCGCCCGCAAGCCCGGCCAGTGCCGCCGACATGACGAAGGCGCCGAGCTTGTAGCGCGCCACGGAATAGCCAAGCGAAATCGCCCGCTGCTCGTTTTCGCGGATCGATTTCAGGATCATGCCGAAGGGCGAATTGATGAAGCGCCAGATAATCAGCACGCCGATGATGAACACCGCCAGCACGAAATAATACATGTTGAAGGCATTATTCAGATCGAGAACGCCGAAGAGATAGCCGCGCGGCACCGACTGAATGCCGTCTTCGCCCTTGGTGAATTCCGCCTGCAGGCAGAAGAAATAGAACATGTAGGAGAGCGCCAGGGTGATCATGGAGAAATAGATGCCCTGACGGCGGATGGCGACGAAGCCCATGATCAGGCCGAGCAATGCCGCGCCGCCGACACCGATCAAGATGCCGAGTTCCGGCGGCAGGCCCCATTCCTTCACCGCATGCGCGGTGAAATAGGCCGCGCCGCCGAAGAAGGTGGCGTGGCCGAAGGACAGGAGGCCGGTATAGCCGAGCAGCAGATTGAAGGCGCAAGCAAACAGCGCGAAGCAGAGCACCTTCATGACGAAGATGGGATAGATGAAGAACGGCACCCAGATCAGAACGACAAGGCCGGCGACCAGCAGCAGCTTTTGCACTGTCAATGCCGGGCGCGTGCTGGATTTGGGCGAGGTGATATCGGTCATGTCACGCATCCCGGCCAAAGAGGCCCGCGGGCCTGAGGAGCAGCACGATCGCCATGATCACGAAGATGACGATGTTGGAGGCTTCCGGATAGAAGACCTTGGTCAGGCCCTCGGCGACACCCAGCATATAGCCGGTGACGATGGCGCCCATGATCGAACCCATGCCGCCGACGACCACGACGGCAAAGACGATGATGATCATGTTCGATCCCATCAGCGGCGAGACCTGGTAGATCGGTGCCGCCAGCACGCCGGCAAAGGCGGCAAGCGCGACGCCGAAACCATAGGTCAACGTTAGAAGCACCGGCACGTTGACGCCGAAGACCTGCACCAGCACCGAATTCTCCGTCGCGGCGCGCAGATAGGCGCCGAGCTTGGTCTTTTCGATCAGCAACCAGGTGCCGATGCAGACCACGAGCGAGGCGACGACCACCCAACCGCGATAGACCGGCAGGAACATGAAACCGATGTTCTTCGCCCCCGCCAACGCCGCCGGCACCGCATAGGGCTGGCCGGAGGAGCCATAAAGATACCGGAAGGTGCCCTCGATGGTCAGCGCCATGCCGAAGGTGAAGAGCAGGCCATAAAGCGGATCGATCTTGTAGAGCTGCCGCAGGCATAGGCGCTCGACCACGGCGCCGAACAGGCCGACGATCAGCGGTGCCAGCACCAGCGCCGGCCAGTAACCGATGCCGGCATAGGCGAGCAGCAGATAGGCGGTGAAGGCCCCGAGCATATAGAAGGCACCATGGGCGAAATTGATCACCCGGAGCATGCCGAAGATGATCGCCAGCCCGAGGCTCAAGAGTGCGTAGAAGGAACCGTTGATCAGCCCGATCAGCAATTGGCCGAGAAGCGCCTGGAGTGGAATGCCGAATATCGTGGTCATGGCGTCAAACCCCCAGAACCTTGTGCAGCATGTCCATCCGTTCCGGCAATTCACCGACCGGAAACTCCGCGACCATCTGGCCATGATCCATCAGATAGAAGCGATCGGCAATGCGGCTGGCGAAGCGAAAGTTCTGCTCGACCAGAAGAATGGTCATGCCGCGCTCCCGCAACTTCCTCAACACCTCGCCGATGCGCTGGACGATGACCGGCGCCAGCCCTTCCGTCGGCTCGTCGAGCAGCATCATGCGGACGCCGGTGCGCAGGATGCGGGCCATGGCGAGCATCTGCTGCTCGCCGCCGGAAAGCTTGGTGCCGGGGCTGTTGCGGCGCTCGTGCAGATTGGGAAACAGCTCGAAAATCTCGTCCACGGTCATGCCGCCCGCAGCCACGACTGGTGGCAGCATCAGGTTTTCATGGACCGTGAGCGTCGAGAAGATGCCGCGCTCCTCCGGCACGAAGCCGATGCCCTTATGCGCTGTCTTGTGCAGCGGCACCCGCATCATGTCGGCGCCGGCAAAGGCGATTCTGCCCTTGCGCGCCCGGACGATGCCAACGATGGTGCGAAGCGTCGTCGTCTTGCCGACGCCGTTGCGGCCGAGGATGGTGATGGTTTCACCCTCGCCGACCTTCATGTCGACGCCGTGCAATATGTGGCTTTCGCCGTACCAGGCATTGAGACCCTGGACTTCGAGCAGCGCCGCCATCGTCAGTCCTCCTCCGTGCCCATATAGGCCTCGCGGACGCGCGGGTCCTGGCTGACCGTGGCGTAATCGCCGGCGGCAAGGATCTCGCCGCGTTGCAGCACCGTGACATGGTGGCAGATATTGGCGACGACGGAGAGATTGTGCTCGACCATCAGCACCGCGCGGGTGCGGGCTACCTCGCGGATGATGGCAGAGACAGTGTTGACGTCCTCCAGCCCCATGCCGGCCATCGGTTCATCGAGCAGCAGCACTTTCGGATCGAGCGCCAGCGTCGTCGCAATCTCCAGCACGCGCTTACGGCCATAGGAAAGGTCTGCCGCAATGGCATCCCGTTCCTTCGTCAGGCCGACGGCCGCCAGCAGTTGCTCGGCGCGGTCGTCAAGGCTCGCCAGCGCCGAGACCGGCAGCCAGAATTGATGCGCCAGATTGTTCGGCCGCTGCAGGGCGACGCGGACATTGTCGACTACGCTCAGATGCGGAAAGACGGCAGAGATCTGGAAGGAGCGCACCAGGCCCATGCGCGCCACCCTGTCCGGCTTCGTTCGGGTGATATCGGTGCCGAGCAGGGTGATGGTGCCATGCGTCGGCTGCAGGAATTTGGTGAGCAGGTTGAACACCGTCGTCTTGCCCGCGCCGTTCGGGCCGATCAGGGCATGGACGCGGGCATCATGCACGTCGAGATCGACATTCTTGACGGCCGTGAAGCCGCCGAAATCGCGGCGAAGGCCACGGGCGGACAAGACCACCCGTGGCACTTCCTGTTGCTCCGTCGCGGGCATCGCCATCAGCTCGCCCGCGCGGTCATGGCTTGACCAGATCGCAGCCGCTCTTGGCCGGATCGATATAGGCTTCCTTGCCGGGGATGGTCGCCAGCACGTTGTAATAGTCCCACGGCTCCTTGCTCTCCTCGGGCTTTTTCACCTGAAGCAGATACATGTCGTGGATCATGCGGCCATTCGCGCCGACCGTGCCGCCACGACCGAAGACGTCATCGACCGGCATTTCATGCAATTCCTTGGCGACCGCTTCTGTATCATCAGTTCCGGCCTTCTGCACGGCCTTCAGATATTGCAGCACGGCGGAATAAGTGCCGGCATGGATCATGTTCGGCATCTTGCCAGTGCGGGCGAAGAAGCGCTTGCCGAATTCGCGGCTCTTGTCGTCGAGGTTCCAGTAATAGCCTTCGGTGAGCGTCAGACCCTGGGCCGCCTGCAGACCGAGTCCATGGACTTCGGCGAGCGTGAAGAGCAGCGCTGCCAGATGCTGGCCGCTCTGGGTAATGCCGAATTCCGATGCCTGCTTGATGGCATTCGCCGTGTCGAGGCCGGCATTGGCAAGGCCGATGACCTTGGCGCCGGACGATTGCGCCTGCAGCAGGAAGGACGAGAAGTCGTTGGTCGACAGCGGATGGCGCACCGAGCCGAGAATCTTGCCGCCGCTAGACTTGACGTAATCGCTGGTCTGCTGCTCCAGCGAATAGCCGAAGGCGTAGTCGGCGGTCAGGAAGAACCAGGTGTCGCCGCCTTGTTTGACCAATGCGCCTCCGGTGCCGACGGCGAGCGCATGCGTGTCATAGGCCCAGTGGAAACCGTAGGGCGAGCATTGCTTGCCAGTGAGATCCGTCGTCGCTGCCCCGGTGACGATATCGATCTTCTTCTTTTCCTTGGCGACGGCCTGCACGGCCAGCGCGACCGATGAGGTCGTCAGCTCCATGATGGCATCGACCTTATCCTGGTCATACCATTGCCGGGCGATGTTGGAGGCGATGTCCGGCTTGTTCTGGTGATCGGCATTGATGATCTCGATCGGCACGCCCAGCACCTTACCGCCGAAATCCTCCGCAGCCATCTTGGCCGCTTCCACCGAGGACTTGCCGCCGAAGTCGGCATAGACGCCCGACTGGTCGTTCAGGATACCGATCTTCACTACGCCGTCGGACGCACCAGCCGCGAAGGCCGCGGTGCCGGATGCAAGCAGAAGTGCCAGGGATGCAATGAGACTCTTTCGCATATCCTCTCCTCCCAGAGATTTGGCAAACATGAATCTGTTCAGAATTGGCGAGCCGTTCTCCTCAAAACGACTTTCCTAACATTCAAGATCACGGAAATCGCACGTTGACGCAAGCGATGTTTGGAACTAATTCCAAACAAGGTCTGTTCATTTTTGAACAGAAGGGGAGAGATGAAAAGCGCGCCGCATTTCACCTGGGACGATCTGCAATTTTTCCTGGCCGTGGCGAGAACGGGGCAGCTTTCGACCGCCGCCCGGCAATTGCGCAGCAGCCATGCCACCGTCTCGCGCCGCATCGACCGGCTGGAATTCGCGTTGAAGGTCAAGCTCTTCGAGCGCAATCCGCGCGGCTATGTGCTGACCGGCATGGGCCAGCGTTTCATCGAGACAGCAGAGAGGATGGAGCAGGAGACCGAGCGGCTGCGGGCAGACCTGACGGTGGGATCAGCGGCGCAACGCGGCGTGGTACGCATCAGCGCGCCGGAAGGTATTTCCAACTTTTTCTTCACTACCATGCTGCCGGAGTTCACCGCGCGCTATCCAAATATCTCGCTGGAGCTGGTGACGATCCAGCAGATCATGTCGCTATCGCGCAAGGAGGCCGACATCCTCGTCGTGCTCGACCCGCCGAAGGCAGGCCCCTACTTCACCGAAAAACTGACCGACTACCATCTGCAGGTCTATGGATCGCGGGATTACCTTTCCAGCCACCCGCCGGTCGAGAGCCGCGGCGATCTACTGGACCATGCCTTTATCGGCTATATCGAAGACATGATCTTCGCACCCGGCCTCGATTATCTCGGTGACATCCATCCGCGCATCAAGCCGCAATTCCAGAGTTCCAGCATCTTCGCGCAATTGACGGCAACGAAAAACGGGCTTGGGCTCTGCGTCCTGCCCTTCTTCATCGCCTGCCGGCATCCGGATCTGCAGATGGTGCTGCCTGGGGATCTCGACCTGAAGCGTCACTACTGGATCACCTGCCACCGCGACCTGCGCCAGTCGCCGCGCGTACGTACCGTCATCGATTTCCTGATGGAAGCGGTGCAGCGCAATGCACCGGCCTTTCTCGGCCACGGATCGGCTTGAATATCCGGTGTCAGCGGCTGGGCGCCGCGAACACCTTGCGTAAGCCACTGGCATCGAAACCGGCTCTGTCGGCGAGCTGAAGCTCCCATTCCAGCGACGAGCGCACGATCGTCTCCATGCAATTATACTTCGGCGTCCAGCCCAGTTCGCGATGCGCAAGCGTGGCGTCGGCGACAACGCTGGCGGTATCGCCTGGCCGGCGCGGCGCCATGTGGATCCGGAAAGCACGGCCATGCACGCGCATGACCATGTTCAGCACATCCAGCACCGAATATCCCAAGCCATAGCCGCAATTGGCAACAAGCGGCCTGCCGCCATCACGCAGATGCCGCAGCGCCATCAGATGCGCGTCGACGAGATCGGAGACATGGATATAGTCACGCACGCCGGTGCCGTCATGGGTCGGATAATCGGTGCCGTAGATCTCCACCTGACGGCGGCGGCCGAGTGCGGCCTCGCAGGCAACCTTGACCAGATGGGTGGCGCCATCGGTCGATTGCCCAGCCCTGCCCTGTGGATCGGCGCCGGCAACATTGAAATAGCGCAGCGCCACATAGCGGAAATCGTACGCGGCGGCGGCATCGCGCAGCATCAACTCCGACATCAGCTTGGATTGACCATAGGGTGTTTCCGGCAGCAAGGACGCGTTTTCCTTCACCGGTCTATCGGCGGGCTGCGAGCCATAGACGGCGGCGGTGGACGAAAAGACGAAATGACGAATGCCGGCTTTGATCGCCGCGCTCATCAGGGTGCGCGTCTTGCCGGTATTGTTCTCGTAATACGCAAGCGGGTCGTCGATCGAGGCCGGCACAACCGAGGATCCGGCGAAGTGAATGATGGCTTCGATATGATTTTCGGCAAAGATCGTCTGCAACAGGGCTTCATCGGCGGCATCGCCGAGATAGAAGCGCGCGGCCGAAGGAACAGCCCAGCGAAAGCCGGTGGACAGGCGGTCGACGACCACGACGTCCTCGCCTGCATCCAGCAATCTCCAGACCATATGGCTGCCGATATAACCGGCTCCGCCCGTCACCAACACCGTCATTCTTCGCGTCCCTGCCAAGTCTTAATGCAGGGAATATATGAGGGTTGCATTCGTGCGATTTGATTAAAAGCATGTGCTGTGCGAGCCGCCAGCAGGAGAAGTTTGTTCCTATGGTTAGGAGGGGTTTTCCGGGATTGGTGGGATTTGAGTGATTTGGGGTTGCGGCGCGCGAAGCCGGTCGGAAACCTTGGAATCGCGGAGAGTGTGCCCCCCTCTTTCACGAAGTGACAGAGGGGGGTGCCGGACGTGCGGCATATCGAAAGGGCAGCCTCCGGCCCGAGGCGATCTACTCACGTCGAGGCGAGAGACTTCGCGTCACAAACTCAAAACATACCGGCTCAACCGCTCCGCTGCATCCGCGACCTGTGCCGGATCGCGCAGGAAGCAGGCACGCAGGAAGAGTTCGCCACCCTCCCCGAAGGCCGTTCCAGGTGCGAGGCCGACGCCGGTCTTGTCGACAATGTCGATGGCGGCCTTGCGGCTGTCGGTGACGCCGTCGATCTTTAGAAAGGCGTAGAGCGCGCCATCCGGCTTCAGCGTCTGGATGCGGTTGGTCGCGAGCAGGGCATCGCAGAGAATATCGCGCGAGCGGGTGGCCTTGACGATGTTGGAACGGACGAAATCATCGCCTTCGTTCAGTGCGGCAACCGCGCCCTTCTGCATGAACTGCGCGACGCCGGAGGTCGAGTATTGCACGAGGTTTTCCATAACCTGGCCAATCTCGGCGGGAGCGACGATCCAGCCGACGCGCCAGCCGGTCATCGACCAGTTCTTCGAGAAGGAATTGACGAACATGATCTTGTCGTCGGCTTCCTTGATGTCGAGGAAGGAGGGAGCCCGGCCGCCGGCATAATAGTAAAGCGCGTAGATCTCGTCGGCCATGATCCAGAGGCCATGCTGGCGGGCGAGCGCCAGGATATCGGAAAGGTCCTTGTGCGTCGCCGTCCAGCCGGTCGGGTTCGACGGCGTGTTGATGAACAGGCCCTTGGTCTTCGACGTGATCGCCGCCTTCAGGCGCTCGAGATCAAGCGTCCACTTACCATTCTCGAATTGCAGCGGCACGCCGACCGAGCGGGCGCCGGCGATCTCGAGCGCCGCCGCGATATTCGGCCAGGCGGGCGTGAGATAAACCATTTCGTCGCCGGGCGAGGTGATCGCCTGCACCGAGAGCTGGATCGCCTGCATGCCGGAACCGGTGACGTAGAAATTCTCCATCGGCAGGGAGACGTCGAAATGCCGCGCGTAATAGGCCGACAGGGCCTGGCGCAGTTCCGGAATGCCGCGTTGCCAGGTGTAGAAGGTTTCGCCGGCGTTGAGCGAGGCCATGGCGGCGCGATTGATGAAGTCCGGCGTCGGCAGATCACCTTCACCGACCCAGAGCGGCAGCAGGCCGTCGCGGCCGCGGGCGTAATTCACGACTTCGACAATCCCGCTTTCGGGCGCGGCGAGCGCGCGCGGGCTGAGGCTATTCAATATCGACATACAAAGTCTCCGGTTTTCGCTTTCATAGAGCAGAACCGCTGCGAAATCCCATGACTTTGCCTTAGCGACCGATCGATTTCCGTGATGAATAAAGCCCCGACCCTTGCGGGGCCGAGGCTTTTGAAGAACAGAACTCCCGAAGCGACTTAACGCTTGGCAAGAAGATCGCGAATTTCGGTGAGCAGCTGCACATCGGCCGGCGGCGGCGGTGCAGCGGCAGGCGTATTGTCCTTGCGCTCGACCTGCGCGCGCAACGTGTTCACACCCTTGACCATCATGAAGATGATCCAGGCGAGGATCAGGAAGTTGATGAGAACAGTGATGAAGCTACCGTAAGCGAGAACCGCGCCCTGTGCACGGGCACCGGCCAGCGTCGGCGCATTGACTGCCGAAGAGAGGCCGACGAAATAATTCGAGAAATCGAAGCCGCCGAAAATCGCGCCGACGATCGGCATGATGATATCGTCAACCAGAGATTTTACGATACCACCGAAGGCGCCGCCGATGATCACGCCGACCGCGAGATCCATGACATTGCCTTTGGCGATAAATGCCTTGAATTCATTAAGCATTGAGTAGTCCCCTTTGCGTTGTCATTGAATTCATCGTTAACTATTAGCACCATCTTTTGTATTATTTTTCAATAGCGAACTAACATGATGGTTAACGCGCGGCCACATATCCCAAGGTAACGGCTCCAACGAAGCAATTTCTAGGTGCGATTGCTGGCTTACTTGTTCGTCAGTTACGGGTAACACAACCAAAACGACGAAAAGACACCGGAGCCGATGGTGAATGATTCGCCCGGTGCGGGCTTCTGCGTCA
Organism: Rhizobium sp.; assembly: GCA_036383055.1. GTDB lineage: Bacteria > Pseudomonadota > Alphaproteobacteria > Rhizobiales > Rhizobiaceae > Rhizobium. The sequence goes on from DASVPC010000152.1 coordinate 24,762, forward strand.
AGATTTCGCCGCACCTTCCAGCATTACCCGCGAGACCAGCCCGCGAACGCAATCGGTGCTCGGTGGCTGCTCGAAGAGAATGCGGTACATGATCGGCGAGATGACGTAATCCATCAGTTCGGTAAGCGTCGGGAATGGCTCGCCCCGCTCCTGCGCCCGGGCGATGAGGACGCGCAATTGCTGCTGCGTATACCCACTGCACTTTTCGGCATTGGCCGTGTCAGGCACCGACAGGATATCTCGGATCATCTGCCGCCCGGCACCGGAGGACATTTCATCGGCATATTGCTCGGTCCATGCCTGCAGGTCAGTGCGAACGCTACCGATCTCCGCCGGTTCCGTCTCCGGCTGCAAACGCGATGCCGCGACATCAGCCAAAAGCTCCTGCAAATCACCCCAGCGGCGATAGATCGTCGAGGGCGTAACATTGGCGCGTTGCGCGATCAGCGGGATCGTCACCTCTGTGCGGTCCATCACGGCCAGCATATCGCGCACCGCCTGATGCACCGAAGCCTGAACCCTGGCGCTGCGCCCACCCGGCCGCGGATTTTCCCTGGAAACCATGAGCTATGCCAATCTTTCCCTTTGCTGCCGATGGTGTGTGCAGATAGCGACACTCCACTAACGCAAATTATTTGCCTTTAGCCGCGCAAGGCACTATATCCCACCTAACGCAACATCTTAGCTTTAAGGCAGGATATAGGCGATGACCACGACCGAATCCACCGCCAATTCACAAAACCCGCTCGGCAGACGGCTAGCGCCGCTCTTTTATGCCGCCACCAGTGCCACCTTCTTTGCCGCCTCCTCCGCGCCGACGCCGCTCTACCGCATCTATCAGCAGGCCTTTACCTTCTCGCCGGTGCTGATCACGGTGATCTTCGCCGTCTATGCCTTCGCGCTCCTCCTCTCGCTGCTGATCGTCGGCTCGATCTCCGATCACCTCGGGCGCCGGCCGGTGGTCTTTGCCTCGCTCCTCCTCAATATGGTGGCGATGGCGCTGTTTTTAATGGCCGACGGTCCGAATTGGTTGATTGCCGCCCGTATCGTGCAGGGCCTCGCCACCGGTGCGGCGGCAAGCTCGATCGGCGCCGCCCTCGTCGATCTCGATCCGGCCAAGGGCTCGATCACCAACAGCATCGCGCCTCTGGCCGGCATGGCGATCGGCGCGCTCGGCACCAGCGCGCTGGTGCAATATGCGCCAGAGCCGATGTTCCTCGTCTACGTCGTCTTGCTCGTCCTTCTCGTGGCACAGGCCATCCTGATCTGGCGGATACCCGAAACGACCAGCCGCAGAACGGGCCTCCTCGCCTCGCTCAAGCCTGACGTAGCCATACCACCGCAGGCCCGCAGGACGCTGCTGGCGCTAACGCCGATCAATATCGCCATCTGGGCCTTGGCCGGCTTTTATCTCTCGCTGATCCCATCCCTGGTCAGCGCCACGACAGGCAGCACCGCGCCTCTCGTCGGCGGCTCGGTTGTCGCCGCGCTGACGATCAGTGGCGCCACCGCGGTATTCTCGCTGCGCAAAAGACCTGCCGCAACGACGCTGACTTTCGGGATATCCAGCATGACGCTCGGCATTCTCACCATCGTTGCCGGCGTGCATACGGCTCACGTACCGATCCTGATCGCCGGCACACTGGTCGCTGGTGCCGGCCTCGGCGCCAATTTCCTCGCCGCCGTGCGCAGCATCATGCCGCTCGCCAAGCCCGACGAACGCGCCGGCCTGCTCTCGACCTACTATATCCAGAGCTACCTAGCCTTCAGCCTCCCCGCCATCCTCGCCGGCTTCCTATCGAAGGCCGTGGGATATACAGAAACCACCGACATCTACGCGGTCGCCATCCTGCTGCTGGTCGGCAGCGGTGTGCTGGCGTTGTGGGTCGGGCGGGAGAAGGTGGCGGCTTCGACATGAGGCGTCTGACAACCCGCTACCATCCATAACGAAGGGACGGCTTCCAGACGCAGAATAATGAAAAGGGCCGCCCCGACAGGAACGGCCCATTTTTATGCTCAAGAGAAATCAATCCTCAGGCAGCAGCCTTCACGCCATACGGATCAAACCGTCCGTAAAACGTCTCGCCCTTGGCCGCCATGTCCTTGAGAAGTGCCGTCGGCGCGAAATGCGCTCCGTAGGTCTTGGCCAAAGTTTCGCAAAGGCTCACAAAGACCTTGACGCCCATGCCGTCGATGTAGGAGAGCGCGCCGCCGGTATAGGGGGCGAAGCCGAAGCCGAGGATGGAGCCGACGTCGGCTTCGCGCGGATCGGTGACGATGCCCTCTTCCATGGTGCGAGCGGCTTCCAGCGCAATGGTGGCAAGGAAGCGCTGCTTCAGGACGGTGACGTCGATCTCATCCGCCTTCTTCTGCGGATAGAGGTCCTTCAGGCCCGGCCACAGCGATTTCTTAGCCGGCTTCAGCGGATAGTCATAGAAGCCCTTGGCGTTCTTGCGGCCCAAGCGACCTTCGCCTTCTACGAGGCCACTGACCAGCTGCATGTGACGCAGGTCCACGGCTTTCTCGCCGAGATCGGCGACGGTCGCTTTCAGGATCTTGTAGGACAGGTCGATGGCGACTTCGTCGTTGAGCGCCAGCGGGCCGACAGGCATGCCGGCCATCTTGGCGGCATTCTCGATCATCGTTGCAGGCACGCCTTCGATCAGCATGTCATAGGCTTCGTGGATGTAACGGAAGACACAGCGATTGACGAAGAAACCGCGGGTGTCGTTGACGACGATCGGCGTCTTCTTGATGGCGGCGACGTAGTCGAGCGCGACGGCAATGGCACGGTCGCCAGTTTCCTTGCCGAGGATGACTTCGGTCAGCATCATCTTCTCGACCGGCGAGAAGAAATGGACACCGATGAAGTCGGCCGGACGCTTGGAGTTCTTCGCAAGGCCGGAGATCGGCAGCGTCGAGGTGTTGGAGGCAAAGACGGCGCCTTGCGGCAGCACGGCTTCGACCGCCTCGATGACTGCTTTCTTGACTTCACGATCCTCGAACACCGCCTCGATGACGAGATCGGCATCGCTGAGATCAGCATAGTCGGCCGAGGGCGTGATGCGGGAAAGCAGCGCCGCGCCGTCTTCCTGCGTCAGCCGTCCCTTACCGACCGCATCCTTCACCAGACCTTCGCCGACGCTCTTGCCCTTTTCAGCGGCTTCCGTATCGCGGTCGATCAGGGTGACCGGGATACCGGCGGCTGCGGTGACATAGGCGATGGAAGCGCCCATGAAGCCGGCGCCGACAACGCCGACCTTCTTCAGCGTCGTTTTCGGCTGTCCGGCTGGGCGGCGGGCGCCCTTGCCAAGTTCCTGCAGGGAGATGAACAGCGAGCGGATCATCGAATAGGCTTCGGTGGTCTGCAGCACATGCGTGAAATAGCGTTGCTCTATCTTAAGGCCGGTGTCGAAGGGAACCTGCAGGCCTTCATAGACGCATTTGAGGATAGCGAGTGCGGCCGGATAATTGCCCGAGGTTTCGCGGCGCAGGATAGCGGGAGCGGCCGGCCAGAGCTGGGCCGAGGCGGGCGTCCAGATGCCGCCGCCGGGGGCCTTGAAGCCCTTTTCGTCCCAGGGCGCCACGGGCTTCAGCCCGTCCTTGATCATCTGCTTGGCGGCCGGGATCAGCTGATCCGGCTCGACCACCTGATGCACCAGGTTCATCGCCTTGGCGCGCACCGCCGTCAGCGACTGGCCCGTCGTCATCATCTGCAGGGCCGACTGAGCATCCGTCAGGCGCGAGACGCGCTGCGTGCCGCCGGCACCCGGGAAAATGCCGACCTTGACTTCGGGCAGCGCGATCTTGACGCTCTTGGCGCTCGACGCGACGCGGCCGTGGCAGGCGAGCGACAGCTCGAAAGCGCCCCCCATGCAGGTGCCGTTGATGGCCGAGACCCACGGCTTGCCGCAGGTCTCGAGCTTGCGGAACAGGCCGGTCATGCGTCCCACAAGATCGAAGAGTTTCTGCGCGGCGCCAGCCGGCTTCTTCGCCTTCTCATCCTGATAGAAGGAAAACATCGACTTGATCATCGAGAGATCGGCGCCACCCGAGAAGGAGGACTTGCCGGAGGTGAAGACCACGCCCTTAACCGCCGTGTCGGCAACGGTCGCGTCGATGATGGCGTTCAGTTCGTCCATCACCTCGGCGGTGAAGACGTTCATGGATTTGCCAGGCATATCCCAGGTGACGAGCGCGATGCCATCTGCGTCGGTCTCAACGGTGAAATTTGTGTAAGCCATTGGTTTCCCCTTCCTCAGACGCGTTCGACGATCGTGGCGGTGCCCATGCCGGCGCCGATGCAGAGCGTGACCAGCGCCACGTTCAGATCGCGGCGCTCCAGTTCGTCTAGCACCGTACCGAGGATCATCGCGCCGGTAGCCCCCAGCGGATGGCCCATGGCGATGGCCCCGCCGTTGACGTTGATCTTGTCATGCGCAATGTCGAAAGCCTGCATGTAGCGCAACACAACGGCGGCGAAGGCTTCGTTGAGCTCGAAAAGGTCGATATCGGCCAGCGACATGCCGGTGCGCTTCAACAGCTTCTCGGTAACGTCGACCGGGCCGGTCAGCATCAGCGCCGGGTCGGAGCCGATATTGGCGAAGGCCTTGATGCGGCCGCGCGGCTTCAGCCCCATGCTGTCGCCGCCGGCCTTGGAGCCGAGCAAGACGGCAGCGGCGCCATCGACGATGCCCGAGGAATTGCCGGCATGATGCACGTAGTTGATGCGCTCCACTTCCGGATGCGCCTGGATGCCGACGGCTTCGAAGCCGCCCATCTCGCCGGGCATCTGGAAGGACGGGTTAAGCGAGGCCAGCGCCTGCATGTCGGTGCCGGGACGCATATGCTCGTCGCGGTCCAGAATGGTCAGACCGTTGATATCCTTCACCGGGACGACGGACTTGCTGAAATAACCCTTCTCCCAGGCATTGGCCGCCCGCTTCTGGCTCTCGACGGCATAGGCGTCGACGTCGTCGCGGGAGAAGCCGTATTTGGTGGCGATCAGATCGGCGGAGACGCCCTGCGGCATGAAATAGGCCGGGAAATTGACCGAGGGGTCCATGAACCAGGCGCCGCCGGACATGCCGAGACCAACGCGCGACATGCTCTCGACGCCGCCGGCGATGACGATATCGTCAGCCCCTTGGGCGATCTTGGCCGCGCCGAAATTCACCGCATCGAGGCCAGAAGCGCAGAAGCGGGAAATCTGCATGCCGGGTGCGGTGGTCGAATATCCCGCCTCGAAAGCGGCGGCCTTCGGAATGACGGCGCCCGCATCCATCACCGGATCGACGCAGCCCATGATGATGTCGTCCACCGTTCCGGTGTCTAGCCCGTTGCGATCACGGATTGCCTCCAGCGTCTTGGCGGCCAGACGGACGGACGGCACCTCGTGCAGCGATCCATCCTTCTTGCCGCGCCCGCGCGGCGTACGCACATGGTCGTAAATGAAAACCTCAGTCATGTCTCATCTCCCTGCGGCGGCAAGCGCCGTTCTGTTCAGAAGGCTTCCGCGGCCAGTTCCATCATCGTGTCGGCGCCCGCCTCGATGCGGGCCTTGCGCAGTGCCGTTTCCGGCATGATGCGCTCCATGTAGAACCGCGCCGTGACAAGCTTGTTCTTCAGATAATCCTCGCGCGCCGTATCGCCGCGGGCAAGGCCATCCTGCGCCGCCTTCGCCATCTTCGCCCACATATAGCCGAGGACGACGAGGCCGAAGAGGTGCATGTAGTCGGTCGAGCCGGCACCGGCATTGTCGGGCTTGGCCATGGCATTCTGCATGAACCACATGGTCGCGGCCTGCACGTCGTTCAAGCCCTTCTTCAGCTGCTTGGTGAAGAAAGCCAGCTGCTCATCATTGCGGTTCTCTTCGCAGAAATCGCCGATTTCCTTGAACAGGGCCATGATGGCGCGGCCGCCGTTCAGCGCCAGCTTGCGGCCGACGAGATCGAGCGCCTGGATGCCGTTGGCGCCCTCATAGATCATGGTGATGCGGGCATCGCGAACATACTGACTCATGCCGTGTTCTTCGATATAGCCGTGACCGCCGAAGACCTGCTGCGCCATGACGGCATGATCGAAGCCCTTGTCGGTCAGGACGCCCTTGAGGATCGGCGTCGCCAGACCGAGAATATCGTCGGCTGCCTGCCGTTCCTTCTCGTCCTCAGAGCGATGGGCGATGTCGGACTTCAGCGCCGTCCAGAGCAGGAAGGCGCGGCCGGCCTCGTTGAAGGCGCGGATGGTCATCAGCGTGCGGCGGATATCGGGATGGACGATGATCGGATCGGCCTTCTTGTCCGGCGCCTTCGGGCCGGAGAGCGAGCGGCCCTGGATGCGGTCGCGGGCATAGGCGGCGGCATTCTGGTAGGCGATCTCGGCTATCGACAGGCCCTGCAGGCCGACGCCGAGGCGGGCCTCGTTCATCATCACGAACATGGCGTTGAGGCCCTTGTTCTCCGCGCCGATCAGGAAGCCGGTCGCCTCGTCATAGTTCATGACGCAGGTCGCATTGCCGTGAATGCCCATCTTGTGTTCGATGGCGCCGCAGGAAACCGGGTTGCGGGCGCCGAGCGAGCCGTCTTCCTTCACCATGTATTTCGGCACGATGAATAGCGAGATGCCCTTGGTGCCTTCCGGTGCGCCCTCGATGCGGGCGAGCACCAGATGGACGATATTGTCGGTCATGTCGTGTTCGCCGGCGGAGATGAAGATCTTCTGGCCGGAAATCTTGTAGCTGCCGCCGGCTTGAGGCACCGCCTTGGTGCGCAGCAGGCCGAGATCGGTGCCGCAATGCGGCTCGGTGAGGTTCATGGTGCCGGACCATGTGCCCTCGACCATCTTCGGGAGATAGGTGCGCTTCTGCTCGTCGGAACCATGCACAAGGATCGCGGCGATTGCGCCCTGCGTCAGGCCCGGATACATCATCAGCGACATGTTGGCGGCGGAGGTATATTCGCCGACGGCGGCGTGCAGCGTATAGGGAAGCCCCTGCCCGCCGAATTCTTCCGGCACGGCAAGGCCAATCCAGCCGCCTTCGCAATAGGCCTGATACCCCTGCTTGAAACCCTTCGGCGTCGAGACCGTGGCGTCGTCGTGGCGCACGCAGCCTTCCTGATCGCCGGAATAATTCAGCGGGAAAAGCACCTCTTCAGCGAGCTTCGCCGCCTCGCCGACAATCGCCTCGATCATGTCGGGGCTGGCCTCGGCAAAGCCTGGCAGATTGTTGTAGCGTTCCAGCCCAAGTACGTCGTTCAGGACGAAGAGCGTATCGGTCACCGGGGCCTTGTAGACTGGCATTTTTCGAATCCCTCCAATTCGGTGCCGGACCTCGTATTCCGGCCTTTGAGCTAGTCTTACAAAATATTGACGTTTGCGTAAACGTCAAATTTGCGTGACGGCGCGATTTTTTAAGCAAGCGAGGAAGTCACTGTCGATTTCGGATGATCGGTAACAAAGGCAGAATCTGGCAGGCTTGGCCGCCGCCACATTTATAAGAATATGAGCATATTCAATAACAAGGCCGAAATAAAAGGTTAAGATTTCGGCAAAACTTAACGGGTTGTTTACCACGTTTCATAGATTGTGCGGGATGAGCAGCGATGCTTCGCGCTTCCTTCATCAATACGATTCGGGGAAGCGCCGTTTCGCGGCTCGGTCTGAGGAAAGTCTACCAAATCATCCCTTTCCGAACGGTGGGATGCGATCTTGCGCTAAGAAAGCCAAGTCGCCCTCCCGCACAGCAAGAAGGCCCAGAGCGGGGTCGAGGCGAGCAAAAGATGAGCGGATCGCGATCAAATCCTACCGGCACGGGCGACTGGACGTCGCTGGATGCGCTGAGTCGCACCATCGAAGGGCTGGAAGCACGCATCGAGGGCCTGATGGGCTCGGCTGCCGCGCAGGATACGCGCCAGCGTGTTGCAGGCGGCTATGGTGCAGTGCCGGAACGCCGGGCCATGCCGGAACGCACCCCCCTCCCGGAGCGGGCGCCGCGCACCGAACGCGAAGCCTATGCAAGCCGCCCCTATGAACGTCCCCTCCGTCCGGAGCGCGCCGAAACCGAGCTGCGCTCCAATCCGCTCGCCGAAATCCGCCAGCGGCAGCGCGTGCTGGAGGCCAGCCGCGAGCGCATGCATCCTCGCCGCGACGACACCACCGCGGCCGAGCAGCCGCTTGGCCGGCGCGTCGCCGACCATCAAGCTCCCCGCTCGCCGCTGCCCTCGGCACTGCGGCCCGCCGCCGAAAGCTCGGTCGATATCGCCCAGGCGTTGGTCAACCTGCGCCAGGACCTGAAGCGCGATATCGCCGAAAGCGTCACCCGTGAGGTCAGCGCGCTGCGCGCCGAAATCCGCGACATTCGCGACAATACCCAGGACAAGCATTTTGCCGCCGATGTTCGCGAGGACATGGCGCGGCTTGCCGACAGTATCAGCCAGCTCGCGGTGCATCCCGGCCAGCCGGAGACCAGCGGCCTGAAGGCGGAGTTCGACGAACTGCGCTCGCTGATGGACGGGCTTGCCCGCGAAGAGTCCCTGCACCATGTCGAGCGCCAGGTTCAGGCGATCGATACCGCTGGCCTGCAGGACGAAGTGGTGTCGCTCGCCTATCGCCTTGACGACATCAAGCAGCATCTCGGCAGCACGGGCGACAGCCCCGCTGTCCGGGCGCTGGAAAACAAGCTGCTGACGATCGCCACCGCCATGGAGAGCCTCGGCGGCATGATGCAGCCGCAGGACCAGGCCATGCAGCGGCTCGAAGGCCGCATCAGCGGCATCGCCGACCAGATCGACACGATGAGCCGCGATACCGCGCGCCAGCAGCCATCGGACGATCTCTCCAACCGCCTCGAAGCGCTGGCCATGCGGATCGATGACCTCGGTAACAGCAAGACCGTCGCACGACTGGAAGAGCGGCTGGACCAGCTCTCTCTCCTGATGGAGCGCTCCCAGAGAGCGGTGCCGCAACCGGAACTGGTCAACTACCTCGCCGACATCTCGCGCAAGATCGATGCACTGGAGCATGGATCCGTCGATCATGTGCTGGCCGAGCGGCTGGACTATCTGGCGCGGCGCATCGACGAGATGGAGTCCCATCCGGCGCAGGCAGCAGCCAGCTTCGATGACGGCGCGGTTCGCCGGCTGGAAGGCCGCCTCTCCGATATCGCCGCGCGTCTGGAGGCAAGCACCGCCGCGCCGCCGACCGATACGCTGGCGCTGCGCCATCTCGAAGAACAGATCGCCCATCTCTCGACATTGCTCACAAGCGAGCCCCGCGCCGCTACCGCCGACCATTTGCCCGTCGATCTCGACCGCCGCATGAGCGCGATCGAAGACTATATGACGACCAACGACGAATATATCATCGAGGCGGCTCGCCACGCGGCGGAAGCGGTCGTCGAGGCCTATTCGCGCAAGGGCACCTTCGGCAACAGCGCGCACGCTTCGGACATGTCGGCGATGACGGCGCTCGCCGAAGACCTTCGCCACCTTGAAGACCTCAGCCGCAGCAGCGACGAGCGCACGCACCGCACCTTTGAGGCGCTGCACGACACATTGCTGCAGATCGCCGATCGCCTCGACCATATGGAGCATCGCCGACCGGCGGCTGCCATGCCCGCTGCCAGTTTCGAAAGCGACGTCTTCGCCGAAGCCGAGGCCCCGCCGATCAAGCCACCCTTGGCCGCGCCGCAGCAGGCTGGCCCGATCATCCGCACCATCGCTCCGGCAGAGTCGCATCTTTCAGGGGAAGTCGCCGTGGCACAGGCGATCGACGCCGTCACCAAGGCGGAGATCAAGGCTGCCGCGAAGAAGGACGGCGTGAAACCGGGCCTGCTCGCCAGCCTCGGCAAACGCTTTTTCACGCCCGAAAAGGCCGAACCGATCTTCACGCCGGACCGGCCGGTGATCGAGCCGGCGCCGTCGATCGATCCGATCGACATGGTGCAGGCCGAAGAGGCGAACGAACCGCTTGAGCCGGGTTCTGGCGCTCCCGACATCAAGAAGATCCTGGAGCGCGTCCGCGCCAGCCAGAATGCGGCACGCAGCGGCAATGCCAAGCAGCCGAGTGAAAACGAACGCGCCGACTATATCGCCGCCGCCCGCCGCGCCGCGCAGGCCGCCGCAATGGAAGTGGACCAGACACAGCGTTCGGCGCCCGCAGCCAAGAGCGACGACAAGAAGCGCGGCGCATTCTCGCGCTTCCGCCGACCGATCCTGCTTGCGGTCGGCGCGGCCCTGCTCGCCATCATGGCCTTCCCGCTGGTCAATACGCTGACGCGCGGCCAGAAGGCGCCGACCGAGATTTCCGTACACACCTCGGCAACCGACAGTGCCCCGACGAACGGCACCGCCGGTGCGACCCAGACGCCGACATCGGACACTCAGGCGACAGCGCCGGCCGGCCAGGCCGCAACGGCGCAAGCCTCAACCGACGGCACCGCTGGAACGGCACAGCCCTCCCCAACTGTCGCACCCACGAGCGATCACCTGACCACGGCAGCCCCGCTTGACGGCAACCAGACCAGCGAGGCGCTGACGCCCGCTGGCAGCGCAGCACCCGCCCAGCAGACCACAGCCTTCGTCCCCGCCGATGCCCCGGCTGCAACAGCTCCCGCATCAGCCGCCGTCACCGTGCCCGACGGCATCCAGCCGCCGACGCTCGTTGCCGGCGCCAAGTCCGGCGATCCCGTCGCCCTGTTCGAGATCGGCGCGCGCTACACGGATGGCCGAGGCGTTACGGCCGATCTCAAGCAAGCCGCGAGCTGGTACCAGCTTGCCGCCGACAAGGGCTACGCGCCGGCGCAGTACCGGCTTGCCAGCATGTACGAGAAGGGCAACGGCCTCGACCGCGATCTCACAAAGGCCAAGAGCTATTACGAGCAGGCCGCCAATCAGGGCAATGCCAGCGCCATGCACAACCTCGCCGTCCTTGATGCCTCCGGCACCGCAGGCCCGCAGGATTACCAGACGGCGGCCAACTGGTTCATCAAGGCGGCCAATCTCGGCGTATCCGACAGCCAGTTCAACCTCGCCATCCTCTATGCGCGCGGCAACGGCGTGACGCAGGACCTGCAGGAATCCTACAAATGGTTTGCGATCGCCGCCAAGGGTGGTGATAAGGACGCAGCACAGAAGCGCGACGAAGTGGCGAATGCCATGAAGCCCGACGCGCTTGAAGGCGCCCGCGCCAAGGTCGACCTCTGGAAGGTACAGCCGCTGGACGCCGGGGCCAACGGCACGAATATCCCCGAGGAATGGACGACCGGCAAGGGCGTCAACACCGCCTCGGTCGACATGAAGAAGGCGATCCGCAACATCCAGGCGATCCTCAACAACAATGGCTTCGACGCCGGCGCACCGGACGGCTCCATGGGCGAGAAGACGGTCGCCGCGCTGAAGAGCTTCCAGAAATCGGTCGGCCTGCCGCAGGACGGAAAGGTGACCGACAAGGTCGTCAAGGAACTGCTGGCACGCAACAACTGAGCGTCGCGCGCTTCATTTCGGATCTAGGAAGCCCTTGAGCACGCTGTCGTTGCGATGCACGACCTCAAGCAGCGTCTTGCAGGCGAAAGCCTGCTTACCCTTGCCGTCGTTTTTCTTTCCGGCCGGCGACTGCCTGATCATGTCGTCGGCGGATTTGATTGCCTCGCTGACCGTCTGATAAAATGGCGCGCCCTCGACGCGGTCGACCCTGTGAATTCCCTCGGCATCCAGGAATGCATCCACCTTGCTCTCGTTGAGGGTCAGGTTTGGGCAATTGGCGGCAAGGCCGGTTGCGACCCCATACTGCTTGGCGATGATGACAGACCGATCCGCTTGCGCAGCGGCGACCGGCGCGACACCCGTGGCGGCAACCAAGATCGAAATAGCAAGTTTTCGCAACCGAATTCCTCATGTGTTAAACTTGTGCGTGTTCGGCCAATTCTAGCGACATGCCTGTGACGACAAAAAGGCCTATAGCGGCTTCAGGCCAGTTTTGCATCGTGAAGAAAACCGTCACATGATCGCAAAAAAAGCCACGCTAAGTTGGGATGAAGACTGCAAAAGCTGAGAGATGTCAGCGCTTTTCCTAAGGCTCTGGCAATCATTTCAGATTAGGCTCCCCTGTCTAATGGGGAATTGTCCATAGGCCTCCGGTCGTTTGCGTCCGGATGTCTGCAACTGGGATCAGACCGTGACGATCTATCTGCCGATCGCAGAACTGTCCGTGAATATCTTCATTATTCTCGGCATGGGCGCAGCCGTTGGGTTTCTCTCCGGCATGTTCGGCGTTGGCGGCGGCTTTCTGATTACGCCGCTTCTGATCTTCTACAACATCCCGCCTGTCGTCGCTGTCGCCACCGGCGCCAACCAGGTCGTCGCCTCGTCGATCTCCGGCGCCATCACCCATTTCAGGCGCGGCACGCTGGATATGAAGCTCGGCTCCGTGCTCCTGATCGGCGGTCTTTCGGGTGCTACGGTCGGCATCTGGATCTTTTCGCTGCTCCGGCGCATCGGCCAACTCGACCTCTTCATCTCGCTGCTCTACGTCGTCTTCCTCGGCACGATCGGCGGGCTGATGCTGTGGGAAAGCCTGAACGCGATGCGCCGCGCCGCCCGCAACGAGCCGGCGGCACCCCGCCGGCCGGGGCACCATAGCTGGGTGCACCGGCTGCCGCTGAAGATGCGCTTCAAGAAATCGAAGATCTATCTGAGCGTCATCCCGGTGATCGCCCTCGGCTTCGGCATCGGCATCCTGACGTCGGTCATGGGTGTCGGCGGCGGCTTCATTATGGTGCCGGCGATGATCTATCTCTTGCGCATCCCGACCAATGTCGTGGTCGGCACCTCGCTGTTCCAGATCATCTTCGTCACCGCCTACACCACCATCGTCCAGGCGGCGACTAACTATTCCGTCGATATCGTGCTCGCCTTCCTGCTGATGGTGGCCGGCGTCATCGGCGCGCAATACGGCGTACGCGTCGGCCAGAAGCTGCGCGGCGAACAGCTGCGCGCTTTGCTCGGCCTGCTGGTGCTCGCCGTCGGGCTCCGCCTGTTGATCGCGCTGGTGGTCACGCCGGCCGACATCTATTCCGTCGTGCTCGAAGGAGCGGGCCGATGAGAGGTTACAGCCTGATCCTTGCAGCCAGCCTCCTGCTTGCGCCGTTCAGCGCCAAGGCGCAGGTGCTGCTTGATCAGCCGACCACCTCCACCACGGTGCGCGAGACGATGGAGATCGGCACTTCGACCAGTGAAATCGCCATCACCTCCGATTTCACCGGCGCGGATCTGACGATCTTCGGCGCGCTGTCCAATACCGACCAGCTGCTTCTGGCGATCGGCCAATATGACATTGTCGTCGTGCTGGAGGGACCGCGTGAAAATGCCACCGTGCGCAATAAGGAGCG
>DASVPC010000153.1:0-13855 GCA_036383055.1 Rhizobium sp.
CTCTCCTCGACGACGCGCCGTCCTACTCGCGGCAGAACGCGGGCGGCATCTTCGTGGTCATCAAGGGCCCGGACCGCGGCGAGCAGGTGCGGCTGACCCGCGAGCCGGTGTCGTTCGGCTCCGGCCCGCAGTGCAGCCTCGTGCTCACCGACAAGACGGTCTCGCGCAAGCACGTCGAGGCGCAGCTCGTCGGCGACGAGGTCCTGATGATCGACTGCGGGTCGACCAACGGGACGTTCATCCAGGGCTCGCGGTTCGAGAAGATCGCGATCGGCTTCGGCGCCGAGGTGAAGCTCGGCCGCACCGTCATCAAGTTCCTGCCCGACGAGGAGATCGTCGAGCCCGAGCCGAGCGCGCAGTCGAAGCTCGGATCGATGGTCGGTGGCGACACCAAGATGCGGCAGATGTTCACGCTGCTCGAGGACGTCGCCGCGACGGCCGCGACGGTGCTGATCGAAGGCGAGACCGGCACCGGCAAGGAGCTCGTCGCGCAGCTGCTGCATCGCTGGAGCGCGCGCCGGGCTCGCCGCTTCCTGGCCGTGGACTGTGCGGCTCTGCCCGACGCCATCGCCGACGAGGCGCTGTTCGGCAATCGGCTCCAGCGCGGTCGGATCGCCGATGCGGACCGCGGCACGCTGTTCCTGGACGAAATCGACAGTATGTCGTCCGCGTTGCAGGGGAAACTGCTGCGGGTGGTCGAAGAGCGTGAATTGCCATCCGTTTCGGGTGAGCCGCGCGCAGTCGATTTGCGGATCATTGCGGCGGCCAAGGATCACCTCGCCGGCGCCGTCGCAAACGGGCGCTTTCGCTCCGACCTTCTCTATCGGCTCGAGACGGTTCGGTTGCGAATTCCGCCCTTGCGCGAGCGACGGGCGGATGTCGGTCTACTCTTTGCCTATTTCATCGGCGAGGCCGCCAAGCAATTCGGGCGGCCGCGCCCGGTGATCAATGCCGCGATCGAAGCGCGGCTGATCTCGGACAACTGGACCGGCAATGTTCGCGAGTTGCGAAACTTCGCAACACAGACGGTGCTCGGTCTCGGGCTTGCCAACGACAGCGATGGCGACCGGCTTTCGCTATCCGAGCAGATGGATCGCTTCGAGATCGGTATCATCCAGGCGGCGCTCAACCGCGCCCAGGGGGATGTGGGCCAGGCCGCCGAAGCCCTGAAGCTGCCGCGGCGAAGCCTTTACGCCCGGCTGCAGCGCCACGGCATCGATGGGGCAGCCTTCAGGAGCCGTGGCTGATCAGGCGAGTGACATTGCAGAGCATTGGTCCAGCACTGTCGGCTGCTTGAGAGCGGTGTCTCGGCCATTCAACTCTTGACCGAGCCGGCCGTCATGCCCGCCAGGAAGTAGCGCTGGGCGACCAGATAAAGCACCAGGAGCGGAAGAGATCCAAGCACGCTCATCGCCATCATCTCGTTCCATTCGAAGGCATGCTGGCCCATCAGAAGCTGGATTCCGATCGGGACGGTTCGCAGATTCATGGATTTCGTCAACGTCAGGGCGAAGAGGAATTCGTTCCAGGCGAGCAGAAAGGTGTAGACGGCCGTGGCGACGATGCCAGGAACGGAGATGGGAACGATTACCCGCCAAAGGGCCGTCCAGCTCGAGCCACCATCCACCAGCACGGCTTCGTCCAGCTCCTTCGGCAGGGTATTGAGATAGCCGGTCATCAACAGGATGGCATAGGGCAAGGTGAAGACCATATAGGTCAGGATCAGCGCCAGGTATGTGTCGAAGATCCTGAAGGCCACCACCATTCCGAAATAGGGAATGAGAAGGGTGATCGGCGGGACGGTCTGCGTGCTGATGATGAAGATGTTCAGCGTGTTCTTGAACCGGAAGGAATAGCGGCTGAAGCCATAGGCGGCGAGGATGGCGATGACGAGCGTCAGGACGGTGACGACGCCGGCGACGAAATAGCTGTTGATGAAAAAACGCACCTTCACCGGGTCGTTGAAGATCGTCAGATAGGCCGCGATCGTGAAGTTTTCCGGCAGAAGCCTGGGTGGTAGGGCGAAGATTTCGGTGTTCGATTTCAGCGAGCTGAAAAACATCCACACGATCGGAAAGGTGGCGAAGACCAGGCCGGCGGCCAGTCCGATATAGGTCAGGACGGTCGGCAATACCGAATTCTTGAAGGAGCGCTTTGCCATGGCCTTCACCTTTGCCGCTGATGCTTGATGTAGAAGTAGGTGACGCTCATCGACATGATGAGGATGATGATCGCGCTTGCCGAGGCCAGAGAGAATTCATAGCGGGAGAAGGCGAGCTTGTAGGTGAAGGTGCTGAGCACTTCGGTCGAATAGATTGGACCGCCGCCTGTCGTCATCCACACGAGCGGGAAGACCTGCATCGTCCAGATGAAATCCAGCAGCGCGATGCTGATGATGATCGGCGTCAGCTGCGGAATGGTGATGTGCCAGAACTTTTCGAAACTGTTGGCGCCGTCGATGCCCGCCGCTTCATAGAGCTCCTTCGGAATGCCCTGAAGGCCGGCGAGCAGGCTGACCATGTAGAGGGGGTAGCCCGCCCATATGTTGGCAAACGTCAATGCGTGGATTGCGGTGCTCGTGGAGGAGAACCACTCCACCTTGAAGTTCACGATATGGAGCGCCATCAGGATGCTGTTGACGACGCCATTCGGATCCAGCAGCAGGCGCCAGATGATGGCGATGATGACGGCGGTGAACAGCCACGGCAGGATGTAGAGAACCCGCAGAATGCTGCGAATGAACGGATCGACCCGGTTCGTATTGAGCAGAAGAGCGAAGGCTAGGCCGATGATGAAGTGGAAGACCACGCTCATCACCGTGAAATAGAGTGTCTGAACGACCGACTGCCAGAAGACCGGATCTTCGAAAATGGTCATATAGTTCTGCAGGCCGGCAAATGCCGCGTTCTTCTTCATGATGGCGCCATCCATCAGAGAGTAGCGGAAGACCATGATCATCGGAAACAGCATCAGCAGAACAAGGAGAAGCGTTGCCGGCGAGACGTATAGATATGGCACCAGACGCCGCAGTGCCTTGTAATGAAACTTCCCCTTCTTGCGCAGTTCTGGTTGCGCTGCGACCATAGCCGGGATGGGACGATCCATGTGGTTTGACTTTCCATTCTATCGAAAATGACAGCGACCATGCTGGCAGCGCGGGATCGCGCTGCCAACGTTCGGCAATGCGCCATAGCTTAGAATTTGGCGAGCCACGCCTTCTGTGTATTGGCCGCTGCTTCCTTGGCCGTTTGCGCGCCGTCGAACTCCTTCTGCACCTGGATGTTCATGTCGCGCATCAGCTCTTCCGCAACGGGAAGGCCGACGAACTCGTTGGCCGGATAACCGCTCTGGAAGATCTTGAAGGCTTCCGCGAAAATCGGGTCCGAGGCTACGAAATCAGGCTTTGCCTTGACGTTGCCGGGGAAGGCGTTGGCGATCGAGACGAGTCGACCGTTCACGTCGGGACTCATCAGATATTCGACCAGCTTCCAAGCCTCTTCTTTGTGCTGGCTGGCTTCGCTGACGCCTATTCCCCAGGATGCATAGGGAAGGCCGCGCTTGCCGGAGTAGCCGTCGGCGGCCGGCAATGCGGAGATGCCAAAGTTCAACTTCGGATTCCGCTCGCGGATCAGGTTTACGTGTGCGAGGGAGTCGACCATCATGCCGACGCGGCCATTGACGAACTCCTCGACTTTGTCTTGTTCCTTCTTTGCGAAGATGCCCGGCGAAATCACGCCGTCCTTATGTAGCGAGGCGATGTATTCGAGCGCCCCGACGACGGCCGGGTTTTCCAGGTCGGGCTTCCCGTCTTTCAGCATCGATCCACCCGACGCCCAGACCCATGACATGACGTCGTTCTGTATGCCGCTTGGCGATTGCAGCGATAGCGGCAACACCCAGCCATATTGGTTCTTGGAGGCATCGGTCATCTTTTTGGCGGCAACCGCGAATTCGGAGCGGGTGGTCGGCATCTTGTCGACGCCGGCGGCTTTGGCCAGATCCAGGTTGACGAAAACCGGGTAAACGAAGGACGCCAGCGGGAACATCACGCTTTTGCCGTCGACCTTGATGATGTCGGCGATCTGGCTCTTGTCGTAGTTCGCTTTTTGCATCAGTTCGTCCATCGACGCGATGGCGCCCTGCTTGGCAAGACCGTTGACCCAGGCGCCATCGAGACCGACGACGTCGCTGAGGGTTCCGGAAGCCGCGCCGACGACGATCTGGTCGCGCGTGGTGGCATAGGGACCGCTGACGAGGGTGACCTTGATGCCGGGGTTCTTGGCTTCGAAATCATCCATGATGTGACGCAGGGCGCCTGCCGGCATTTCGGGTTCCCACCACTGGATGAATTCGATGGTGGTGTCGGCAAATGCCGCTGTGGCGCAGAGCGCCCAGGCAGCCACGGCGACCTTCAACGTCATGCCGAATTTTCTGATATTCATTTTTCCCTCCCTTTGAATTTTCTGTTGATCGATCCTCCCACCGATCGCGATGAAAGTAGGTTCTTGAGGCCTCTGCCTGTCAACGAAGAACTGCGATCGGCAACAGGCGCGGATCTCGAGTCAAAAACGCCGTCGTCACAAGCCATTGATAGAAAACGATAAAATAGAATCCCGTCGCCAAGCTTTTTCTGTCGCATTTATGCTTCTCGCAAGGTGTTTCTCTCGATTTTCGTAAACAAATGAAAGTTTAAACAATAAATCGAAATTCAATCCATCGCGTCTTACGAGAGGTAGTCTTTCGCTATTCTATCAACGGATAAAGGATTATTGCGGCGCAGCATCGAGAATACCGCGCCGGAAACACATTTTCGATTTTCGCAAGAAATGCACTCAAGGACGGCGAGCGCCCAACGGTAGGATCGGGAGGCCGGCGGTAAAGTGGGAAACGCCGCTATCACAGCGCCATATGCGTCTGCGGATGAAAGAAGTGCAGCTTAGCCGGATCGATAGCCAAATCGATGCTTTTGCCCGTCTCGATCGTGCTGACGGCCTCGAACTTCGCGACGGCATTGGCCGCACCGTTGAGATCCGAGACAGCGTCAGGATCGCCGGAGTCGACGCGGACCGCTTCGATGCTAAGGTGCACGATCAGTTCGGAGCCAAGCTCCTCGATCGATTTGACCAGCGCCGGGATCGTCGGATGGCCGGCACCGGACGGCAGGTGTCTGTCGTGGAGGTCTTCCGGCCGGATGCCGAAGACCACGGTCTTTCCTTCGAAATCGGAAAGGCCAGGGGCACGCGCAAAAGCGCTCTCCGGCACGGGGATGGAAAAGGCCGGCGTCCGGATATTGCCGCTTTCCAGCCGCGCTTCGAAAAGGTTCATGGACGGCGAGCCAATGAAGCCGGCGACGAAAGCATTGACCGGACGGTGGTAGAGCGCCTTGGGCGTATCCACCTGCTGCAGAACGCCGCCTTTCAGGACCGCAACGCGATCGCCCATCGTCAGCGCCTCCGTCTGATCATGGGTCACATAGATCGTTGTGACGCCCAGCTGTCGCTGGAGGCTGACGATTTCGGCGCGCATCTGCACGCGCAGTTTCGCATCGAGGTTTGAGAGTGGCTCGTCCATCAGAAAGGCCGCAGGCTCGCGCACCATTGCCCGTCCCATCGCCACGCGCTGGCGCTGACCGCCGGAGAGCTGAGCGGGCTTGCTCCCCAGCAGAGCCTCGAGCTGGAGGACCTTGGCGACCTCGTGGACGCGCTTGGTGCGTTCGGCCTTGTTCTTGCCCGCCAGCTTCATGGAGAAGGCGATGTTGTCGAAGACGGTCATGTGCGGATAGAGCGCATAGCTCTGGAAGACCATGGCGATATCACGGTCCTTGGGCGGGAGATCCACGACATCCTGTCCGCCGATACTCAGCGTTCCGCTGCTGATTTCCTCAAGCCCTGCAATCATGCGCAGCGCCGTCGATTTTCCGCAGCCCGAAGGGCCGACCAGAATCAGGAACTCGCCGTCATGGATCGTCAGACTCAAATCCTTGATCGCATGGAAGTTGTTTCCAAATGTCTTGTATATCTTGTCCAGTACAACCGTAGCCATCTCATCTCCTCCCAGGTCCCACTCTCGGCCGCATCTGGCGGCGGCCTTCGTTCACCACCTTCCAACCTTCTTTCGTGGGTTGCTACAGGCGGTCATCGCGATGCTATCGATACCGTCATCGGCTGCGCCCGATTATTCAGGCGCCGATTTGGATCTTGTATCGGCGTCAAGCGCGCGGGGGACGGGCGCACTTTCACCCGTCATCCATGCTTGGCATGTCCGGTTGTCGGGCAATCCCCTGCGTCCGCCATGCGCCGTCACGGAAATGGCGGCGGCGGCTGTGGCGTAGGTCACGCAATCAAGCGGTCTCTTGCCTTCCGCCAGGGCGAGAGCATAGGCGCCGTGAAAACAGTCGCCGGCGCCAGTCGTATCGATTGCCGGCACCGCATGAGCTGGAACATGCCAGAGGCTGGCGTCATCCTTTTGCCGAACATATGAACCGCGATCGCCGTCGGTGAGCACGACCGC
Organism: Rhizobium sp.; assembly: GCA_036383055.1. Lineage (GTDB taxonomy): Bacteria > Pseudomonadota > Alphaproteobacteria > Rhizobiales > Rhizobiaceae > Rhizobium. The sequence goes on from DASVPC010000153.1 coordinate 6,511, forward strand.
GGAGCGTCCGGCGGACCAGAGTTTTTCGAGGATCGAGGCAGGATCGCTTTCGTCTGTATAGGACCTGGCGAAGGAGATCGGCAGTACCAGGTGATCGGCCAGGGCCACGATCCGGTCCGTTGCCGGGCCGGCAGTCCATTCGATATCGGCGACGATGGAAAGGCCAAGCGAGCGTGCACGCGCAACCACCGACTGCGAGTGCACGGAATAGCCGTCGATCAGGAGCACCGGCGCCTGCATCAGCACCTCATCCGGCAGCGCTTCCAAAGTCCCGTGCAGCACATCGTCGTCATAGGCAATGAACCGGTCGCCGTCAGGACCGACGGTAATCACCGACCGGATCGGCCGAGCGGAGGGATGGCGCGGCGCCAAGGATATGTCCACACCATCCCGTTTGAGCTGGTCGCCGCCGACATCGGTTGACGGCTGGTCGTTCAGCCAGCCGATGAATGCGGCGCCGCCGCCCAGCCTGGCAACGGCCACCAGGGCTGTCGCCACGTTGCCGCCGTGCTCGGTGCTGCGTTCCGTCACCTTTCCCTTGCCGGCCGTCAGCACCCGGTCGACATATATGATGTCATCGATTGCCAGGGCGCCGAAGCCCAGAACATGGAAAGGGCGCGGCATGTCTCACGCACCGGCAGCGGTCAGCGCCTCTTCCGGTGTCATTCCGTCATGGATGACGAGCCTGAAGGCGCGCGCGGCCTTGGCGGTGTCGCCGTGGCCCCAGAGGTTTCGACCAACCACGGCACCTTTGGCGCCGGCCCGCAGGGCGTCGGATGTCTGCTTCAGGGCGCCAAGCAGCGTATCGGTTTTCGGACCGCCGGCGATGACGACGGGGACCGGGCAGGTCGCCACTGTTTCGCGGAAGCTGTCAAAATCGCCGGTGTAGCCGACCTTGATGACATCCACGCCGGTCTCGTAGCCGATACGGACCGCATAGGCGATTTCGTCCGGCGTGAAGACGATCTTGCCGCCATTGGCAAAGTCGCGCGGGTAAACATGGGCGACGACGGGCATTTCGAAGCGGGCGGCGGCGTTCACTGTGTCGGTCAGCCAGCGGATATATTCGCCTTCGGTATCGCCGCGCACCGGAATGGCAACTGCGAGCGCATCGGCGCCGTAACGCACCGCGTCCTCAGGTGTCGCGATGAGCTGGCGAATGCGGTCGTCGGCCGTGAAGCAGCCAGCCTGGATGACCAGCGCTGCCTTGCCGGCATATTCCGACCAGAGATGACGTGCGGCACCTGGCTGAATGCTGATGTAGTCGGGTCGGCCGCTCATGACGCGCCTCAACGCACCCGGCAGATCGGCAAGCCCTCCTTCACGCACATTGCCATAGCCAACGAAATGATCGACCGCGCCTCCAAAAAGGTTGCCTGACGGATTTGAGAACAGACGGGAGAGGCGAATTTTTGTTCCGAGACCCATTTCATAAAATCCCTTTACGGTTGCGGGTGCTGATCTTGGGTGGACCCTAACTCGAAAATAAAACAATGTTCAATATTTCGATTTCTTTCGTTTTGATGCAATTCTGGCTTTTTCACCAAGCTATTGTCTAATTCTATCGACTTTCTGCTTTTGGAAGGCGAGATAGTGCGATAGGGAGTCTTTCGATTTTCGAAAGAGTGGGCCAATCATCGGCAAAGGCAGTTTTGGGGTCGCATATGCTTGCAGAACAACGACGGCATCAGATCTTGTTGGAACTTCAACGGGTCGGCCAGGCACGCACCCGTCAACTGGCGGAGTTCTTCGAGGTTTCGGAAGTGACGATCCGGTCCGATCTCGAAATCATGGACGCCAAGAAGCAGCTGATCAAAACCCATGGAGGGGCCATCGCTCTTCCCGCCGATTCCCCGGCTGCCGCTTTCGAAGAGCGCATGCAGCGCAATTTCGACGCCAAGCGGCGGATCGCTCAGCTGGCCGCGCGTCAGATCATCGACAACCAATCGATCGTCTTCGACAGCGGCTCCACCCTGTTGCAGGTGGCCATGCAGATGCCGCCGGTCTCCAATGTGGTGGTGGCGACGACCGCCATGAACATCGCGCAGCATCTGATGTACCGGCCCGGACTTGACGTGCACATGATCGGCGGCCGGGTCTTTCCGAGCACCGTCAGCACGATCGTATCGGATTCCGACAAGGCGCTCGGCGGTCTCGTCGCGCATCAGGCCTTCGTCAGCGCCCACGCGATCGACCAGTCCTTCGACGTCGTCGATGTCTCGGAGGATATTGCCCGTACCAAGCGCAATCTGGTCCGTATGGCTCGCCGCGTGGTCCTCGTCGCGGATTCCAGCAAATGGGATATCGGGGCCTCATCCAAGGCCTTTTCCCTGTCGCGCGTCGATCTGATCATCACCGACAGCAACATGCCGCACAGCATCCGCAACCGTGTGGAAAAACTGGGCGTGGAAGTCCGCTACGCATGAGCGGCGGATGACTTATGGGGTGACTTCTCTTCACCTTTGGTGGGGAAAGGGCGATGCCAGCGGCCGGCCGTTCCACGAGGCAATACCGGCCATGCAATCTCAGACGTCCATATCGAGCGTGCCGTTGCCGACGTGACGGCCGGCGGCGTGGCTATGCGGATTGAGCACAATAGCATGCATTTGCTTGCCTGAAATCGATGCAATCCGCTATGTCCCTTGGAATGGCCGCGCGTCACTCATGCGGGGTCATGAGTGGGGTGATCTTGAAGCCGACATTTTTAAAGTCGATCAGGACGGACTTGCGGTGTGTCAGTGTTGGTGCGCGATTGCTTTAGAGTGCGCGCAACACCAATACGGGTCGCGCGCCATGTACCATTGTCCTAATTAATACCGATTATTGATTCTCGAGGTGTTCAGCAGAAATGATATAGTGTCCAGTATTTAAAACGAGCTACGCCATTAAGTAACAAGTCATGCATCAAAGCCATCCCGACCCACGCTGGCGCAGCGAAGCATAGAGTTGGCGCGATTTGTCGTTTCCCTGAAAAGACTCTATGTTTTATCCTGGATTAAATTTATATTAGGAATATCGTAACCAATATATATTCATCAGATAGGAGTACTGATGGTAGAGTTCAACTTCGATGGCCCTCCAGTGGGTGACGCTGCTGCCGACCTCTCGAGCGAGTGCCAGCGCCAATTGCTGCCGATCGTTCAAGAGACCGTCCGGGCGGCCGTCGCGGCTGGATGGAATCAGAAGGATGCTCTCCTGGCCTTGGTGGAAGTCGCATGGGATCTGTACGAGACGCATCGCGAGGATTTATAACGATTCGATACCGTTTGACCGGTCTACCATACTTCTCTTTTATATTGTATTTGCCGCATAAAGAACTGCCGTAAGGTGTGCAAAATAAGGCAATGCGCGGCAAGGTGGAATTCTAGGCTGCCGAATTGGCGAATGACCTAAAAATCGATCGGTCAGCCTCAAGGGCACCATGCTTGTCGACGAAGAAGTGCTAATGTCGTTGGGTTGCATCGACTATTTCTTTCTTTCGCCCGGCACACGATTTCTCCTTCACAACTGATTGTTTTGCCCTATCTGACATTCGCGCGATACGCCGACTTTGCGGGCGGCGTTACGCAAGCAGGGTTGGGAAAAATGGAATTTCAATCATTGATTGTGATTCTGCCTGTTTGTTCGTGCGTGCAGTATTTCGTTCGGCGGGGCGGTACAGAATGAATAATTTGGAAGAGGCTCGGGAACGAGGCGGCTACGGCGGCGTCGATTCCGGGCGGACAGATCGATATGTCTTCGATATAATTCCTCAAAGTGCTGGCCCGAGAAGGGCCACCACGCGCGGAAGCGTGATACATTCCATCCGCAGCCCTGGGTCGCAGACGTTCCTGGCCAAGGAACATGCTGTTGGAATTGTGTTGACCCCCACACGGAAGTTGAGAGCTTCGCTCGGCAGCGACAGGATCACGGAATATGATGCACCAGTTGGCTGCATCGCCGTTAATCCCGCCGGTGTCGACAGTAGTCTTGCCTGGACAGAAACGAGAAAAAATCTCGTCGTAGCGATACCTCCGGAAACGTTGTCCGAATTGGCTCTTCAGGAGCTTGATCTCGCCACTGTAGAGCTTCAGCCGCCCGCTTTCGGCACCGTCGACCTCCGCGCCCTCGACATGGCCCGCAGGATTTCCGTCGAGTTAACTGGGAAGGCAACTCCGAATGAACTCTATCTGGATTCATTGGTTACCCTATTTGGTGTTCATCTGCTTCGTACCTACGCAAGCTCCATGAAACAGTTTCCATTGCCCAAGGGTGGGCTCTCCGCCAAAAGCGCTCGACGCGTGGAAGAGTATCTTCGCGAGCATTTTACCCAAAAGATACATGTCGCCGAGCTTGCGGCGGTCGCCGGCATTTCACCGAACCATTTCATCTTGCGGTTCGCCAAGACGTTCGGCATGCCGCCGCATCGCTACCTGATCAACCTTCGCCTGGACTTCGCCGAAAAGCTGCTGATCGAGGGCGAGATCGCGATTGCCGAAATCGCCTATATGACCGGATTTTCGGACCAAAGCCATTTGGCCACCACGATGAAGCGGTACAGGGGTAAGACGCCGACCGAGCTGCGATTTATGGGATAATCGCCGCGAGCTTCAACACTAACGCCTTGAGCAGATCCGGCCAAAGGCCGATTTTCCAGACTTGCCACTGAAAACACGTGCCTAGGGAAGGCCATGCGCGGCGGCAACGCTATTCCATCCGATTCGCGAGGCGAGGCGGGCGCTACCCTCGCCATATCATTGAAATATTAGCGGCCTGAAGTCAGTGTGGCAAAGCAGATACACCTGTCGCTGGCTAAGCAAAAAACCGTAATTTTCTAAAAATAGTCCGGAATTTTCTAAAATACCGGTTTCGCAAATAAGGCCATGCTCGCCATCGTAACCATTCGGTGCGCTATGGACATTCAATTCTTGGATTTTGAAATCTTTGCTCCGAAAGTCGAGGTAGCCTGGACTGCCTTGCAACGGCAATACGCCAGCCATCTGACCGGCGCGGAACTCGATCATCTATTCGCCTGCCTCGTCTTTGGACTGACCTCCCCGGCCTATGCCGAGCGAGAGCCGGCCCTTCATTTCGATATCTGCCGTGCTCTGGTGGGGACGAAGCTTCCTCCCGATCGTGCCCACGTAGCGCTGCATTCCGTTCCGGAACCGACGCAGCCGTGGGTCGCGAGCGTCCGCGAACAGATCGAGATCCAAGCCATCAAGATGGGGCGGACACTTCAGGAAATACACAATTTCAATGACGACTCAGCCGCTAACGGGGATCCAAGCGCACTGAGTCGTCTCGGCAACAGCGAGGAGAAGGCAGCATGATGGAATGCGTTGGGGAACATCTGCAGTTTAAATCTCAAGCCGGATTTGTCGGGAGTTGGATTTCAGGCGGGAGTGATAATCGTTCGCTCCGGCGCCGCCTTATAGCAATGCTGCGTATGGCGCATCGTGCGCTTGGCATGAAGCGCAAGCGGTTGGGGCTGGGGTCGCTGGGAATGGGCGGGGCGGTGGCGCTGGGTGCGATCGCATTCGGGGGCATCACCACGCCAGCGTTGGCGCAGTACGCCGCCGGCGGTGGCACGGCAACCGGCGGCAACGCCGTCGCCATCGGTAACGCTACCCAAGCGAATGGCGCGAACAGCGTCGCGTTGGGCACCTCTAACAGTGCAACGGGCGATGCTTCGATCGCCATCGGCTATACGATGAGTGTCAATGGTCTCAACGCCATAGGCATGGGTGTCTTCGCGAACGCCACCGGCGTCAATGCTCTTGCCGTGGGCGGAAACGCCCGCGCACTGGCGGACGGAGCTTCGGCCTTCGGCGTCAACACCACTGCAAACGGGGCGAACGCCGTCGCTCTCGGCTCTACGGCCAGCGCTTCGGGTGGCGCCTCGGTAGCGATTGGGTTGGCCTCCAACGCCTCATCTTCAAACGGTTCCGCCATTGCCATGGGCGTAGGCTCCAAGGCTAACGCTGGAACAGGCGGCGGCTCTCCGATTGCCATAGGTACGAATGCCAATGCAAGCGGCACCGCTCCTTCCGGCTTCACGTTCGAGTCTGTTGCGTTAGGCTCCGCTGCGACGGCCACGGGAGCATGGGCGAATGCGGTTGGTTCCAGCTCATCTGCGACGGGGACTGGAGCCAGTGCTTTCGGCACGTCGGCGACCGCGTCGGCCAACCAGTCCACCGCAATCGGAAATGGAGCAACTGCTTCCGGCTTGAGAGGCTCGGCAATGGGTTATCTCGCCGCCGCCTCAAACACCGATACCATCGCCCTTGGCACATCAGCTGCCGCCTCGGGAACCAATTCGCTCGCCATCGGTCCTACTACGGTTGCGTCGGGAGCCTTCGGTGTTGCCTTGGGTAACCAGGCACAGGCAATCGCCGGTGGCGGTGCTGTTGCGATAGGCTCGGGCGCAATTGTGGCAAATGGCGCGACCTCCGGCATCGCGCTCGGCAACAATGCAAACGCCGGTTCCAATTTAGCCACCGCGGTCGGCCCCGGCGCAAATGCCTCGGGGAGTGGGGCCGCATCCTTGGGATTCAATGCAAAGGCGACTGCCATCAATGCAGCAGCCTTCGGCGCGAATGCCGCCGCAAGCCAGTCAAACACCCTGGCTTTAGGCGAGTCCTCCACCGCTAGTGGTGTGAGCAGCACAGCAATCGGCGGCGGGTCGGTCTCCAGCGGGCTTCAGTCGATCGCTTTGGGCATCAACGCGAACGGGGGCGGCGACAACGCGATTGCGGTCGGGACAGCGGCCCAAGCGACCTCTGCCGAAGCGGTTGCCATTGGCAACAATGCGGTAGCGACAGGCGGCAAGGCCGTCTCCATCGGCTCCGGCAACACAGCCTACGGCGACGGCGCGGTCGCCATCGGCGATCCGAGCTACGCAAGCGGCACCGGCGCCTTCACCGGCGGTGCCAACAATATCGCCAACAGCGACGGCACTGCGACCGCCACCGCCGCCAACCAGGCTGCCGGCGCGGTCGCTATCGGTAACAACAACAAAGCGATCGGGCAGGGCTCCGTTGCACTGGGCAATGGCTCTACCGCAGGCGCATCCGGTTTCGTCGGCAATATCGCCTTGGGTAACGGCGCAACGGCGACGGCGAGTTCCGGCGACGTCGCACTTGGCTCGGGCTCGGTGACTGCCGTAGCAGTCGGCACACCCAACGCGGTGATCAATGGCATCACCTATTCGGGCTTCGCCGGCACCACGCCGGCTTCGACGGTCAGCGTCGGCGCGGTCGGGGCGGAACGGACTATCACCAACGTTGCGGCCGGGCGGATCAACAACGGCTCGACCGATGCGATCAACGGCTCGCAGCTCTATAGCGTTGCCAATACGCTCTCG
>DASVPC010000154.1:0-1667 GCA_036383055.1 Rhizobium sp.
GCGCAATGCGTTCCCGCCCGCACCGCCACGCCCTGACGATCGATCACCATCGACACGTCGTGAGCGTGAATGCCGGCGAGTTCAAAGGAGAATATACCACCTTTGCCGGGTGCCGTGCCGAAAACCCGCAGCGAATTGATATCCCTGAGCCGTTCCGCCGCATAGGCCGAAAGATCGGCTTCGTGCCGGGCAATGGCTTCGCGGCCGACGCTCTCCATATAGTCGAGCGCATAGCCAAGCCCGATCGCCTGGACGATCGGCGGCGTGCCCGCCTCAAAACGATGCGGCGGGTCGTTGTAGGTGACATTCTCCTCGGTGACGTCGAAGATCATCTCGCCGCCGCCCTGGAAGGGCCGCATCTCGGCAAGCCTGTCCTTCTTGCCGTAGAGAACGCCGATCCCCGAAGGGCCATAGAGCTTGTGGCCGGTCATCACATACCAGTCGCAATCGATATCCTGCACGTCGACGGGCATATGCACCGCGCCCTGCGAACCGTCGATCAGCACGGGGATGCCACGCTCATGCGCGATGCGGCAGATTTCCTTGACCGGAACGACGGTGCCGAGCGCGTTCGACATATGGGTGATGGCGACGAGCTTGGTGCGTTCCGTCAGGCTCTTTTCAAAATCCTCGATGTGGAACGCGCCCTCGTCATCCACCGGCACCCAGACCAGCTTGGCGCCCTGCCGCTCACGGATGAAATGCCAGGGTACGATATTGGAGTGATGCTCCAGGATCGAGATGACGATTTCGTCGCCTTCGCCGATCTTGGGCATGCCCCAGCCATAGGCGACCGTATTGATCGCCTCGGTGGAGTTCTTGGTGAAGACGATATTGTCCACCGACGGCGCGTTCAGGAAGCGGCGCACCTTTTCGCGCGCAGCTTCATAGGCCTCGGTGGCGGCATTGGAGAGGAAGTGCAGGCCACGATGCACATTGGCATATTCGCGCGAATATGCATGCGATATCGCGTCGATCACGACCTGCGGCTTCTGCGCCGATGCGCCGTTGTCGAGATAGACCAGCGGCTTGCCGTGAACGGTCGTCGACAGGATCGGAAAATCCCGGCGGATCGCTTCGACGTCATAGGCGGTGGCTGGTACGATCTTGTCCACGAGCATTGCTCCAATCAATCAGGCGTGCTTTTCGAGCCAGGCAAAGATAACGCCTTCCAGCGCCTCGACCAGTGCCTCGTCTTCCAGCTCTTCGACAATTTCGGCGACGAAAGCGTTGACCAGCATGGCGCGAGCCTTGTTCCTCGGGATGCCGCGCGCCATCAGGTAGTAGAGATGGTTGCCGTCGATATCGGCGACGGTAGCGCCATGGCCGCACTGGACGTCGTCGGCGAAGATTTCGAGCTCCGGCTTGACGGAGAACTCGGCATCGTCGGACATCAGCAGCGTGTTGCAGGCCATTTTGGCGTCGGTCTTCTGCGCATCCGGAGCGACCCGGATCATGCCCTGAAAGACACCGCGGGCGCGGTCGAACACCACGTTGCGGACGATCTCCGTCGAGCTGGTGTGCGGCACATCATGGCCGAGCACCATCGTCACATCGGTATGCGTATCGCCGCCGAGCAGGTTGACGCCGCGCAGCGCAAGCTCCGCGCCCTCGCCCGAAACCTTGATATGCAGTTCCTGGCGCACCAGCTTGCCGCCGGCATTGAT
>DASVPC010000155.1:0-5060 GCA_036383055.1 Rhizobium sp.
GAAGAGGTCACATACTGGGACGAGATGAAGCAGATATTCGACTGGACGGCGACGAATGTCCATTCGACGCTGAACGTCTGCTGGGGCGCCATGGCGGCCGCCTATCACTTCCATAAGGTGCCGAAATATACGCTGAAGGAAAAAGCCTTCGGCGTCTACCGCCACCAGAACCTGAAGCCGTCCTCGGTCTATCTCAACGGCTTCTCCGACGACTTCGCCGTGCCGGTCTCACGCTGGACGGAAGTGCGCCGTGCCGACATCGAGAAGGTGCCGAACCTCGAGATCCTGATGGAATCGAGCGAGATGGGCGTCTGCCTTGTGCATGAAAAGGCCTGCAACCGGCTCTACATGTTCAATCACGTAGAGTATGATTCCACCTCGCTGGCGGACGAATATTTCCGGGATGTGAATGCCGGCGTGCCGATCAAGATGCCGCATAATTATTTCCCGCACAACGACCCGGATATCCCGCCGCAGAACCGCTGGCGCAGCCATGCCCATCTGTTCTTCGGCAACTGGATCAACGAACTCTACCAGACCACACCCTATGATCTGGAGGAGATCGGCGAAGAGAGGTTCTGACCTTGTTCATTCCCTTCTTCCTGAAACTGAAGGAAGCGAAGGTTCCGGTGACGCTCCGGGAATTCCTGTCGCTTCTGGAGGGAATGGAAGAGGGGATTGTCGATTACGACGTCGAGGCCTTCTACTATCTGGCCCGAACGACGCTGATCAAGGACGAGCGCTTCATCGACCGTTTCGACCAGGTCTTCGCCGATTATTTCCGCGGCGTCGAGGCGATCGGCGGCGCGCTGGAGACGACCGAGGCGGCTGCCATTCCCGAGGAATGGCTGCGCAAGCTCATCGAGAAACATCTGACGGAAGAAGAAAAGAAGTTGGTCGAGGCGCTCGGCGGCTTCGAGAAGCTGATGGAGACGCTACGCCAGCGCCTTGACGAACAGAAGGGTCGGCATCAGGGCGGTTCGAAATGGATCGGCACGGCAGGCACCTCGCCCTTCGGCGCGCATGGCTACAATCCCGAGGGCGTCCGCATCGGCCAGGAGACCTCCAATCACCGCAAGGCGGTGAAGGTCTGGGACCGGCGCGAATTTCAGAACCTCGACGACGGCGTCGAGCTCGGCACCCGCAACATCAAGCTGGCGCTGAAGCGGCTGCGGCGCTGGGTCCGCGAAGGGGCTGCCGACGAGCTCGACCTCACCAGCACGATCCGCTCCACCGCCGAACACGGCTATCTCGACGTCCAGACAAGGCCGGAGCGGCGCAACGCTGTCAAGCTTTTGATGTTCTTCGATATCGGCGGCTCGATGGACGATCATATCCGCGTGGTCGAGGAACTCTTCTCCGCCGCCCGCGCCGAATTCCGGCACATGGAATATTTCTACTTCCACAATTGCCTCTATGAAGGCGTCTGGAAGGACAATCGACGCCGGCGCGTCGACATCACCGCTACATCAGACCTGATCCGCACCTTCGGCTCCGATTACCGCATCGTCTTCGTCGGCGACGCCTCGATGAGCCCTTACGAAGTCACCCACACCGGCGGTTCGGTCGAACACTGGAACAAGGAAGCCGGCGAGGTCTGGCTCAACCGCATGACCGGCCATTTCCGCAAATGCGTCTGGCTCAATCCCGTCCCCGAGGACTATTGGAGCTACACCACCTCGATCTCTATCATCCGCCGCCTGTTTACCGACCGGATGTATCCCTTGACGCTCGGCGGGCTGGAGAGGGCGACGCGGGAACTGTCGCGGTGATCTCGATCAGCTCCTGGTTTGGCGATGGTCAGGCAAGTGTGCCGATGCCGCATCCTTGTGCCTGGCCCCTCACCCCAGCCCTCTCACCGCATGAGCGGGGTGAGGGGCCACGTACAGAGCTTGATCGGCGCGAACCGGCAACGCCTATGCGTCCGCGTTACGATAGGCTGCGACGACAAGCCAGATTGCCGAAAGCAGGAAGTAGAATGCGCCGAACCCGACATAAGGGGTGATATCCAGAATCGTCGGCGCGACCGCACCGAGGGATCGGCTGATCATGAAACCACCGGCAAGCCCCGACTGGCCACCACTCAGGATCATTACCCATTGCGCGCCATAGTAACGCCACCGCCTAACGGCCGTGGATAATTGCAGGAGGCCCGAGAGGATTGCCCAAACCCCGAACACGGCCAAAACGGCATAGGTGCTGTTGCTGATCGCCACGATCACGGCGAGCGCGGTTATCGAGCTGACCACGACATTCAATGCTTGGGACGAATTGGCTTTAAGACCGCCATTGACCCGGGCATCGACTAGATTGGCGAGGGCGTCCCATGCCGGATAGATCACAAGCAGAAAGACGGTGAGATGAGATTGGCCGCTTAAGAGAATGGCGGCGGCAATCCAGGCGATAGAGAATGCGGCACGTGCGAAATAATAGGATCGCAGCCAGCCGGGTTGGGTCGAAGATTGGCTTTGCATTGGGGGACTCCATTTTGTAATCTACCTACTAGTAGGTAGGTAAAATTTCCGTGTCAACCCGACCTTCGAACACATGCCTGTGAGAAGCGGAAGCATCGCAACGATCTTGACAAATGACCTACCAGAAGGTAGGCGACGGTATGAAATCAATGACTTCGACTTCGGGAAAAATTCTCGACACCGCGCAGTCTCTCATCGTCGCGGGAGGCTACAACGGCTTCAGCTATGCCGACATCTCGGCTGCGATCGGCATCAGGAAGGCGAGTATCCACCATCACTTTCCGACGAAGGCCGAGCTGGTCGCCATGCTGGTGGATCGCTATCGGCAGCAGGCGGAAGTGGGTCTAAATTCTCTTCAAGAGCAGTTCTCAAGCCCGGCCGAACAACTGCGGGCCTATCTGAATTTCTGGCAGATGTGCATTCGCGATGCCTCGCTGCCCTTCTGCATCTGTGCCATGCTCGCTGGCGAGATACAGATGCTGCCGGAAGAGGTCGCGTCCCGCGTCCGTGCCCATTTCCATAGTCTCGCGAGATGGTTTACGTCGGTGCTTGCGGCTGGAGTGGAGCAAGGCCTGTTCCGGTTGGACAAGCAGCCGGAAGAGGAAGCCCAAATGCTGATGGCATCGGTTCATGGGGCAATGCTCTCCGCCAGGGCGTTCAGCGATCCCGGACTGTTCACCACAATCGTTACCCCCCAATTCACCAGGCTGCTGGCACCGGCTCGCTAAGGAACTGGCAGGTCAAAGCATTCAACGGATGACTGCGTAAGCCCAAACAAGAACCGATGCACTCACCTGTCGTACGCCTTGCACATTTCCAGAGCAGTCTGGCGACTCTGAAGCCAATGAGAGAAAGCCGAACCAAGCCTTGATAGGCAACGCGCTGCGCCTAAATTTCGCAATCGAACTGGTTGCGGATCGGCGCAAATGGGGGCAGGGTCTGGCCTCGAATTTCTGACAGGAATGGATGAGCTGATATGACGGAAAACAGTTTGCAACGGGAAGTTTTCGGAACGACGCCGAGCGGCGAAACGGTCTATCGCGCCAAGATCGTCGGCGGTGGCCTGACGGCGCATATCATCAGCTGGGGCGCCGTCATCCAGGACCTGCGGCTCGATGGCCACGGCCCGGCCCTGCTGCTCGGCTTCGACAATTTCGCCGACTATCCGGCCCATTCCTCCTATTTCGGCGCCACGCCCGGCCGCTGCGCCAACCGCATCGGCGCCGGCCGCTTCACGCTTGATGGTAAGGACTACCAGCTGGAGCTCAACGAGAAGGGCGTCACGCATCTGCATGGCGGCAAGGACAATATCGCCAAGCGCAACTGGACGATCGTCGAGCATACGGTCGACCGCGTCGTGCTGAAGATCGTCGATCCCGACGGCCGCGCCGGCTATCCTGGCAATTGCACGATCCAGGCGACCTATCGGGTGCATGGTAACGGCGAATTGTCCGTTACCTATGAATCGACCAGCGACCAGCCGACACTCGCCAATGTCTGCCAGCACGCCTATTTCAACCTCGACGGCCGCGACGACGCGCTTGGCCACGACATCATGATCGCCGCCGATCACTATACGCCGACGGACGAGAAGCAGGTGCCGACCGGCGAAGTGCGCTCGGTCGAAGGCACCGTCTTCGATTTCCGCGAGATGGCATCGATGAAACGCTTTGACGACGGCGAACAGGCGCTCTACGATCATAATTTCTGCCTGTCGCCGGAACGCACCGCCAAGCGTTCGGTCGTGCTGGCGCGGAGCGTCAATTCCGGCGTCTCGCTGGAAGTGCGGACCACCGAGCCCGGTGTGCAGTTCTATGCCGGCTTCAAACTCGACGTTCCCGTCCCCGGTCATGACGGCCAGAAGATCGGCCCCTTCGCCGGCTTCTGCCTCGAAACTCAGGTCTGGCCCGACGCCATCAACCATGAAGGCTTCCCGAATGCCGTCCTTCGCCCCGGCGAAGTGCTGCGGCAGGAAACCGACTATATCTTTACGAAGAGCTGAGCTGACAACACTCTATTCCCTCGGCATTGGCCGGGCGCACCTCGCGTCCGGCCGATTCATTTTTAGCCGGGGCGCCAGAATCATCTTGCGGACTGGTTCTAAATAGGTTCTATATAATCTCCATGGATAGAACCAGTTTGATCGCTGAGCTGAACAGCCGCGGCCTGCGCGACGAAGCCGGGAACGGACCGCTGTACAAGCGCCTGGCACAGGCGCTGGCCGGCCTCATTCAGGAAGGCCTGCTGAAAGCAGGAGCGGCGCTGCCGGGCGAGCGCGATCTTGCCGAGGCCCTTCAGGTCGGCCGCGTCACGGTTCGCACCGCCTATCGCGACCTGCTCGCCTCCGGCGCCATCGAATCCCGCCATGGCAGCGGCACCTTCGTGTCGCAGCATGTCGAGCGTATCGAGCAATCGCTCTGGCGCCTCTCCTCCTTCTCCGCCGACATGCGCTCGCGCGGCCGAAAGCCGGCGGCAAGGATCCTGTCGCGCATCGTCAGCGCGCCAGCTCCGGAAGAATCCTTCCTGCTCGGCCTTCGCCTCGATGAGCCCGTGCTGCGGCTCGACCGGCTACGCCTCGCCGACGGC
>DASVPC010000156.1:0-14350 GCA_036383055.1 Rhizobium sp.
CGATAGGGTGACGATTGATGCCGAACCTTGCCATCATTGGTCCGCGCGCGGGGCAAACGATCGCCGCATGGCGCTCTGGGCCGCCTTCGTTATCACGACGCCGGCGGGCAAGATCTACCATGTCGGCGATACCGGCTTTCATGGCGGCGTCAATTATGAGTCGGTTCGGGAAAGGCACGGCGGCTTCCGCCTCGCCATCCTGCCCTTCGGCGCCTATGAGCCGCGCTGGTTCATGCGCGGCCAGCACCAGAACCCGGCCGAGGCGGTTCGCGGCATGACGCTATGCAACGCGGCTCATGTCGCCGGCCATCATTTCGCGACCTTCCAGCTCACCGACGAGGCGATGGATGCGCCGGTGCGGGCGCTGGATGCGGCGCTCAGGGAGCAGGGCGTGGAGCCGGATCGGTTTCGGCCGCTCAGGGCGGGCGAAGTGTTCGATGTGCCGGTTGTCTGAGAGGCAGTGCCCGGATAAATCGGATCGCGACGAGCGTCGACGCGATCCGATTGCAAGAGCGCTTGCTTCTTCCCTATGCATTATTCGTTGATATCGGGCTCGACTAGCTTTGCGAGGTTGCGCAGCGATTCCTGCCAGCCGAGATAGCAGGCCTCGGGCGGGATGACATCTGGCACGCCCGCCTGGGTGATGTTCACCTCGGTTCCGACCAGGACCTTCTTCAACGTCACGGTCACTTCCATTTCGCCGGGCAGGTTGGGGTCGTCGAATTTGTCCGTGTAGCGCACCCGCTCGCCGGGAACGAGCTCGTGAAATTTGCCGCCGAAGGCATGGCTTTTGCCCGTGGTGAAGTTGCGGAAGGACATTTTGAACGTGCCGCCGACTGTCGGTTCCAGGTGATGCACGGTGCAGGCAAAGCCGTTCGGCGGCAGCCACTTGGCGAGCGCGTCCGCCTCGATGAATGCGCGATAGACCTTCTCCGGGCTGGTCGCCAGGACGCGGTGCAGGCGTATGGTGTTCGGCATGGTGATGATCCCTATGGTTTGACGGAGTGGACGAGCCTAGGACGAACGACATTTCGGCAATCCGACATTGGGTCGAATTTTTATTGAAATAAATTGCGTTAGGCCCCGCGCGTCGGAATTTTGGCCGCGGTCAGATGAAGAGCCACTTGTCCGCCAACAGCCATCGGGGATGATGTCGTCCGCCCCGGGGGGTAAACGAGATATTCGATCTGCCGGTTCCATGATGCGGGGGACGGCAGCTCGGCGTGGATGAATTTTGCATTGAACAAGCACCGTGTTTACACTACGCACAGCTACCGAAAATTGGGCCGGTTGGTAATCCGGTCACTGCGTCACGCAGTTCAGGCTCCTTGAGCCTCCACGGTACCAGTTGGTTCAGAAATGGCCGGCGAGGTACGTGGTTCTGCGCCCCGTTCCCTCGACGATAGAGAAGGAACATTGAAATGGCGCCTTTCGGCTCACCGCAGACATCACAGATTCCATCGACCAATATTGTTGAAAACAGCCAGCTCGATCGCCGCGATCTCGAAAATCTATCGAAAAATGGATCGGCGCACAGGCTCGTGGCCTGCAATCTCGAGGAAGCCGATCTTTCGCGGCTGTCTCTGGATGGTTGGGTTTTCGAGGGGTGCAATGTCAAGAAAGCCGATTTCACGGGTGCAAAACTAGGTTCTGCGCTGTGGTCGGGCTGCAAGGGTGGATTTGCGGATTTCACAGGCTGTGACCTCTCCGAGAGCGCCTTCGAGGGATGCGACTTCAACAACAGCAACTTCAGAGGGGCGACGCTCATCGGTTCGCAAATCGAGCGGTGCAAGCTGACGGGTGCAAATCTTTCGGAGGCGAAAACGCTCAACCTGTCCATCAAGGAGACATTGCTGGCGGATGCCCGATTGCCCGGTCTCTCGTTTAGAAAGTCGCGTCTGGACGGGCTCGATTTTCAGATGGCGGACCTGCGGAAATGCGATTTCCGCGAAGCGGTGTTTCAGAACTGTAGTTTGCGTGATGCAAATTTGGTTGATTGCCGGTTTGAAGGCGCCGATCTGCGCGGAGCGGATCTTGGGGGCATCCGCTTGTTGAATGCCAAGCAATTCAAGGGCGCTACGATCTCGCGCGACCAGGCGGGACAATTGCTCGCCGAGTTGGGGCTGAAGGTCCGTTAGAGGTCTAGCAGGTCATCATCGTGGCGTAGCGACCCTGTGTCGCCGGGCCATGTTGTGGAACCGAACTGACGCCGATGCATTTGAAGAGCGATGTGATGGATCGCGAGCAATCCAAGTCAACCCCATAGGGCAAGGACGATAGTCGCAGTACCGTCACCCCCACTGGTAATTCCCCCACATTTCCGCCATATACAGCTCGAAAACACTGACGGACATGGCATTATGAGCAACACGGTCGAATTCGCGCGGATGAACGGGCTTGGAAACAAGATCCTGGTTGTCGACATGCGTGGCCGCAAGGACGTGGTGACGGCGGCTGCCGCGATCGCGCTCAATGCCGATCCGGCGACCCAGTTCGACCAGATCATGGCGATCCACGATCCGAAGGCTGAGGGCACCGATGCCTGGATCGATATTCTCAATTCCGACGGCACCAAGGCGCAGGCTTGCGGTAACGGTACGCGCTGCGTCGTGCAGGCGCTTGCGGCGGAAACGGGCAAGAAGGTTTTCACCTTCCAGACGGTCGCCGGCATTCTGAACGCCGTCGAGCATGAGGACGGCACGATCTCGGTCGACATGGGCAAGCCGGTCTTTGCCTGGGACAAGATCCCGCTGGCCGAGGAATTTGCCGATACCCGCCGCATCGAGCTGCAGATCGGGCCGATTGACAATCCTGTCCTGCATTCGCCTTCGGTGATGTCGATGGGCAATCCGCATGCGATCTTCTGGGTCGACAAGGACCCGATGTCCTTCGATCTCGCCCGCTTCGGACCGCTGCTCGAAAACCACCCGATGTTTCCCGAGCGCGCCAATATCACGCTGGCGCAGGTGCTTTCGCCGACGTCGCTGCGCACCCGCACCTGGGAGCGCGGCGCTGGTCTAACGCTTGCCTGTGGTTCGGCCGCCTGTTCTGCCGCCGTCAGTGCCGCGCGCACGGGCCGCGCTAGCCGCAAGGTGACGATCGACGTTGCCTCAGCACCTGCCTCGGGCCAGCTCACCATCGAATGGCGAGAGAGCGACGATCACGTCGTCATGACCGGCCCGGCGGAATGGGAATGGTCTGGCTCGGTCGATCCGGTGACGGGCAGCTTCACGCGCGATCAGGAGCAGGGGGCTCAGGCGCGGTGAGCGGGGTCGAGGTCATTACCTTCGGCTGTCGTCTCAACACCTATAAATCCGAAGTGATGAGAGCCGAGGCAGAGAAAGCCGGGCTCAACAACGCCATCCTGGTTAATACCTGTGCCGTCACCGGCGAGGCCGTGCGTCAGGCGCGCCAGGCGATTCGCCGCGCGCGGCGCGACAATCCGCATGCCCGCATCATCGTCACCGGTTGCGCCGCGCAGACGGAGAAGCAGACTTTCGCCGAGATGGCCGAAGTCGACGCCGTGCTCGGCAATGAAGAGAAGCTGACCAGTGCGTCTTATCGCTCGCTGCCGGATTTCGGCGTTTCGGCGGAAGAGAAGCTGCGCGTCAACGACATCATGAGCGTGCGCCACACTGCGCCGCAGATGGTCAAGCACATCGACGGGCATGTGCGCGCCTTTATTCAGGTACAGAACGGCTGCGACCATCGCTGTACCTTCTGTATCATCCCCTATGGCCGCGGAAATTCCCGCTCCGTGCCGATGGGCGCGGTGGTGAGCCAGGCGCGCAATCTCACCGAAAGCGGTTACCGCGAGATCGTGCTCACCGGTGTCGACGCCACCAGCTATGGGGCCGACCTGCCAGGCGAGCCGACGCTCGGACTTCTGGCGAAGACGCTGCTGAAGCAGATCCCCGAGATCCGCCGGCTGCGGCTGTCCTCGATCGATAGCATCGAGGCGGACGCGCATCTGATGGACCTGATTGCCGACGAGCCGCGCTTTATGCCGCATCTGCACCTGTCGCTGCAGCACGGCGACGACATGCTTCTGAAGCGGATGAAGCGGCGGCATTCGCGCTCTGACGCCATGCGTTTCATCGATGATGTGCGGCGTCTCAGGCCTGAGATGAGCTTTGGCGCCGACATGATCGCGGGATTCCCGACCGAAACCGACGAAATGTTCGGAAATGCCGTCAGTCTGGCGGAAGAGGCTGGCATTGCGCATCTGCACGTCTTTCCCTATAGCCCGCGTCCCGGCACGCCGGCGGCACGGATGCCGCAGCTTGACCGCGCGCTGATCAAGGAACGCGCCGCACGGCTGCGTGCGGCTGGACAAAGGCTGCACCGGTCCCATCTCGACAGTATGGTCGGCACGCGGCAATGGCTGCTTGTCGAAAACAACGGCCTGGCACATACGGAAAACTTCACGCTTGTCGCCGCACCTGGCCTCCGGCCACGCGACCTTGTGCAGGTGGCGATCACCAGCCACAATGGCAAGCACCTCGACATGCAACTTGCGGCCGCCGACGCGGCCTGACCCCACGGAATTTTCATGGCGCTCAGTTTCATCAAAAAAGTCTTCACCTTCGGCCGCGAAAAGCCGGTGGAAGAGAAAGCGCCGGAAGAGGTTTCTTCGGTTGAGGTTGCTGTTTCCGCGCCGGAAGAGCTTGTGGTGGATCTGCCAGCGGCGTCTGAGATTGCTGAACATGTCGAGCCCCTCTCTGTCCCTTCGGGACCGTTGGGTCGAGCCACGGGTCTCGACCCGTCCTCCGGACCCCACCACGAGGGGGGAGATCGGTTGGAGGATGCGGCGCCACCGGAGCAAGAACAAGAATCTCCGGAACACGAATCTGACGAGCAGGTAGAAGCTCCGGCCGCGCAAGTGTCCGAGGCTTCCGAGCCAGCCGTAGACAATGAAATTGCCACTCCATCGGAGCCAACTGCCGATGCTGAAGCCGAGATTGTGGCAGAGGAGGTTTCGGCAAGCTCGGACCTCTCGTCGAAAGACCCCGATACCGTCCCCATCCTCCCCAAAGGCTTCGCCACCGCCTCCAGCATCCCGGAAGCAGTTCCCGAAGCGCCGAAGCAAAAACTCTCCTGGTTCCAGCGCCTGCGCGCCGGCCTCGCGCGCACCTCGTCGCAGCTCACCGGCCAGATCGCCGCGCTGTTCACCAAGCGCAAGCTCGACGACCAGACGCTGCAGGATCTGGAGGATCTATTGATCCAGGCCGATCTCGGCGTCGAGACGGCAATGCGGGTGACCGATACGCTGGCCTCGGAGCGCTACGGCAAGGATGTGACCGGCGAGGATGTCAGCCGCATCATGGCGCAGGAAATCGCCAAGGTGCTGAAGCCGGTTGCCAGGCCGTTGCAGCTCGATCTCAGCCACAAGCCGCATGTCATCCTGATTGTCGGCGTCAACGGCACCGGCAAGACGACGACCATCGGCAAGCTGGCGTCGAAACTGTCGGGCGCGGGGCTGAAGGTCATGGTCGCCGCCGGCGACACGTTCCGCGCCGCCGCCATCGAGCAGCTGAAAATCTGGGCCGACCGCACCAAGTCGGAATTCATTGGCACCAAGCTCGGGGCGGACGCCGCCGGCCTCGCCTTCGATGCTTTCCAGCAGGCCAAGGCCAACAAGAGCGACGTGCTGATCATCGACACCGCCGGCCGGTTGCAGAACAAGACGGAGCTGATGGCGGAGCTGGAAAAGATCGTCCGCGTGCTCGGCAAGCTCGATCCGGATGCGCCGCATACCGTGTTGCAGACGCTGGATGCGACCACCGGCCAGAATGCGCTGAACCAGGTGGAAATCTTCCGCAATGTCGCCGGCGTCAACGGCCTGATCATGACCAAGCTTGACGGCACGGCGCGCGGCGGCATTCTAGTGGCAATCTCGGCCAAGCATAAGCTGCCGGTCTATTTCATTGGTGTCGGCGAAGGTGTAGACGATCTTGAGCCCTTCGAGGCCGAAGAATTCGCCCAGGCTATTGCCGGGATCAACCCCGGAAACGGCCAATGAACGACAAGACCAAACTCGACGATAGCGAAAGTGCCGCAATGACGACCAGTGACCGTGACCTCGCCCCAAGTGCTGCCGACAAGCATCATCCGCTGCTGAAGCTGGTGCTGGAACTCGGGCCGTTGCTGGTATTCTTCTTCGCCAATCTGCGCGGCGAATGGCTGGTGCAGCAGTTTCCGGCGCTATCCGCCCTTGGTGGGCCGCTCTTCGTTGCCACTGGGTTGTTCATGGTGGCGACAGCGCTGTCTCTCATCGTCTCGAAGATCATGCTCGGCCATCTGCCGCTGATGCCCTTCGTCTCCGGTATCGTCGTCCTTATCTTCGGGGCACTCGGCATCTATCTGCAGAGCGAAATCTTCATCAAGATGAAGCCGACCATCGTCAACGCCCTGTTCGGCGTCGTGCTGCTTGGCGGGCTCGCCTTCGGTAAGTCGCTGCTCGGCTATGTCTTCAACGCCGCCTTTCAGCTGGACAGCGAGGGCTGGCACAAGCTCACCTTCCGCTGGGGTATTTTCTTCCTGGTTCTTGCCGTGCTCAACGAAGTCGTCTGGCGCGGGTCGAACTGGCTTTACCTGCCCGACGTCAAGGCGGCAGATAATCTCTGGGTGAATTTCAAGGTCTGGGGCACGATGCCCATCACCATCCTCTTCACGCTGTCGCAGATGCCGCTGATCATGAAGCACACGATCGAGCCGCCGGCGGATACCGAATGATGGTCACGCTCCCCGACGCTGAAAATCGTTACCAGCGGCAGAGCTTCTGGTTCATCGCCTGCGCCCTGGTCCTGCTCGTCCAGATCGTCGCAGAATATATGATGGGCCGGGTGCCGATCTGCACCTGCGGCTATGTCAAGCTCTTCGAGCCCGTGGTCAATTCCAGCGGCAATTCGCAGCATATCGCCGACTGGTACACGCCGTCGCATATCATTCACGGCTTCCTGTTCTTCGGGCTGACGCATCTGATCATGCGCCGCAAGCCGCTTTCCATGCGCCTGTTCGTTGCTATGCTGATCGAATCCGGCTGGGAACTGCTGGAGAACTCGCCCATCATCATCAACCGTTACCGTGCAGCAACCATCTCGCTCAACTATGTCGGCGATAGCATTCTGAACTCGGCGATGGACGCGGTGTTCATGGTCGTCGGCTTCCTGTTTGCTTGGCGGGCGCCGGTGGCGCTGACCATCGTGCTCGCCATCTTCTTCGAACTTCTGACCGGCTGGCTCATCCGTGACAACCTCACCCTGAACGTCATCATGCTGGTCTGGCCGATCGAGGCGATCAAGACCTGGCAGGGTGGGCTTTAGTTTCTCCCCCTCTCCCCGCAATGCGGGGAGAGGGGGCATTGCCGGAGATTGCGGTCTTGTGCCGCAAAGGCCACCATCACGCTTTCCCGCCCGGAGCCGTCATGGCGAGCGGCCCGCGCCAAAGTCGATCAGCGACGGGCCTTACCACTTTATCGAGGTGATTGTGCTACACCGTAACCACAATCTTCCCAATCTGCTCGTTGCTTTCCAGGAAATATGTCGCTTCCTGAATCTGATCGAATGCGAAGGTGCGAGATATCAACGGGTCAAGCGCTCCCGACCGCAAACCTTCATTGATGAAGGTCTTTGCACGTTCAAGGACGGCATCCTCGGACACGATCTCGGTATAGAGATAGCCCTTCAATGTCAGGCTTTTCCCGAGAACGGCAAACTGTGGGAAAGGCCCTTCGTCCGGGCTGAGCGCGCCGTATTCCAGAAGGATGCCCCCGACCGACATGCACTCGGCAAGCTGAGCGATAGCCGGGCCGCCAATCGGATCGAACACAACGCGTGCGCCCTTGCCGCCAGTAATTTCCTTCACTCGCGCGGACAGGTCTTCTTCCGCCGTTGCAATGACATGATGCGCGCCGGCTTTGCGAAGGCCCTCCGTCTTGGCGCTGGTCCTGGTCGTGGCGATCACAGTCGCACCAACGCTGCGAGCAATCTGAAATGCAGCAATCCCGACACTGCTCGACGCCGCTGAGACGATCACGAACTCGCCGGCTGAAAGTTTTGCCTGCTCGATCAGGGCGCCCCAGGCCGTGACATACTGCATCCACGAGGCGGCGGCCTGTTCGAACGAAAGGTTCGCCGGGTGCTTTACGACGTGGCGAGCCGGGACATTGATGACTTCGCCATAGGTGCCCCAACGGGCCATGTCCAGCGTCGGGATAACGCTGACGGCGTCCCCTTGCGAAAATTCACTGACGCTGCTGCCAAGCGCTTTTACGATTCCCGCCGCTTCGTAGCCGAGCTTGGAAGGGAATTCGGCTTCCTGAAGATAGGCGTGTCTCCGGAACATCACTTCCGCTCGATTGAGGCCGATGGCTCGCACAGCAATCTGTACCTCATCAGCGGCCGGAGCCGGAACATCGATGTCGTCGATGCGCAATACATCGGGCTCGCCGTATTCGTGAAAACGTACAACTTTGGTCATGCTTCAATCTCCATTTGCATGTTTCCATCACGCGCTGAGGAGCGGCGCGATTGGTTGCATGCATCTGGCAACTAGCTGCCAAAATGAAAATACGGTAATCGAAAGCATATAGTGCCTAAAAGTATACTGTCGGAGAGACTGAGATGAACAAGGACAAGAACTATGACGAGGTGCCCGGCTGCACGATGTATGCGGCACTCAATCTCATCAGCGGCAAGTGGAAAGGCATGATCCTTTATCATCTCCTCAAGGGTACCTTGCGGTTCAATGCCCTGAAAAGAGAATTGGGCGACTGCTCGCAGCGGCTGCTGATCAAGCAGCTAAGGGAACTCGAGGAGGATGGCCTAGTTGTACGCCAGGTGTTCGCAGTCATCCCGCCAAAGGTGGAATATTCGATCTCCGAGGAAGGCAGGACGCTAGCGCCGATTCTGCTTGGCTTGCGAGACTGGGGACATGGATGGCTGACCCGCCGCAACTTGGTCGCTCGCGACGATCATCTGGCCACAGACGATAGGGCCATTTCATCTGCGGGATGAAGTCTTGAGGTCGTTCGGGCCTCACCCGCCCTTCGGATCCCCAAGAGGGGCAGAGGCTTAGGATGCCGGCTTGCCCAGCGCCTTTTCCATGGCGGGATACAGCCCTTCTTTCAGGCTGGTGGCGGTGAAGGGGCCGACCTGCTTGTAGAGGATCGTGCCGTTGGGGGCGACGAGGTAGGATTCGGGGATGCCGTAGACGCCCCAGTCGATCGCGGCCGAGCCGTTCGGATCGATGCCGATGGCGGTGTAGGGATTGCCGAGCTCGCCGAGGAAACGCAGGGCGTTTTCGCTGGTGTCCTTGTAGTTGATGGCGACGATGTTGAGGCGGCCATCCTGGGCGAGCTGCTTCAGGACCGGATGTTCCTCGCGGCAGGGGATGCACCAGGAGGCGAAGACGTTGACGAGCGTCAGCTTGCCCTTGATGGCGGCATCGGTCAGTGGCGGCAGGTTGGAGCCGTCAAGCGGCGCCATCGCCAGTGCCGGCGCCTTGGTGCCGATCAGGGCCGAGGGGATGGCCGAGATATCGGTGCCGTGGACTTCCTGATCATACATTACCTTGCCGACGGCAAGCGCAATGCAGGCAAAGACGATCAGCGGAATGAGCGCCATCAGATAGCGCGCGGTGCCGCCCGATTTCGGCTCGCCGCTTTTCTCGGTTTCGATGCTCATTGCGCCTTGTCCTTTGGCACGCCCTGCGACCGGCGGCGAATGCCGGAGGCTTCGAGCGCAGCCATTTCCTTGCGGCGCAGACGGCCGTCGATCCATGTCCAGGCGATGACGGCAATGATCATGGCGGCGGCGAAGCCATAGGAACCGTAGACGTAGAAGGGATGGGTCATGCTAATCCTCGCGGGCGGCCATGCGCGCGGCGAGACGGCGCTGCGCGGCGATGCGGCGTCGCCAGATCTCGTTGCGGATCGCCATCAGGTGCAGCGTGAAGAACAGCAGCGTGAAGGCGATCGCCATGGTGAAGAGCGGCCAGAGGAATTCCACATCGATGGCCGGGCCGTCCATACGCATGAGGCTTTCGGACTGATGCAGCGTGTTCCACCAGTCGACCGAGAATTTGATGATCGGGATATTGATGAAGCCGACCAGGATCAGCACGGCGGTGACGCGCGCGGCCTTCGACGGATCGTCCATGGCGCGGTTGAGTGCGATCAGGCCGAGATACATCAGGAAGAGGATGAAGACCGAGGTCAGCCGGGCGTCCCAGACCCAATAGGTGCCCCACATCGGCTTGCCCCAGAGCGAGCCAGTGACCAGCGCAATGAGCGTGAAGGCGGCGCCGAGGGGCGCTGCGGCCTTGGCCGAGACATCGGCGAGCGGATGGCGCCAGACCAGCGTGCCGATCGCCGACAGGCTCATGATCGTGTAACACATCATCGACAGCCAGGCCGCCGGCACATGGATATACATGATGCGGACGGTATCGCCCTGCTGGTAGTCGCCTTCAGTCGAGAAGGAGAGGTAGAGGCCGATCGCGAAGAGTATGGCCGTGATCGCCGCCAGCCAGGGGATCAGACGCGCCGCCAGCGCCAGGAACCGGGTGGGGTTGGCGAGGTCGGAAAATCGGCTGATCGCAGGGCTGATATCGCTCATGCGGTTTGTTTAACCCGATATGCTTTTGACGGCAATCGACCGTATTGCCTGAGATCGATCAATCCGTCGTGTTGCGCAAGGCAAGCGCCGCCGCCGCCGGGCCGAGCACGGCGAAGAACAGGGTGAGCGCCGTCAGGATCAGGAAGGGCGGCAGGAAGGGCTGCGGACCTTCGACGGCGGCATAGGTGGTGCTGACGCCGAAGATCAGGACGGGAATGGCGAGCGGCAGCACCAGGATCGACACCAGCAAGCCGCCGCGCGGCAAGGCGACGGCAACGGCGGCACCTACCGCCCCGATGAAGGTGATCGCCGGCGTGCCGACAAGCAGAGTCAGGGCTGTCGCGCCGATCGCCGTCTCGTTCATATTCATGAAAAGACCGAGCAGCGGCGAGGCGATCACCAGTGGCAGGCCGGTCGCTACCCAATGCGCGGCGCATTTGGTCAGCACCGTCAGCACCAGCGGCGTTTCCTGCATCACTAGTAAGTCGAGGGAGCCATCGTCGCGTTCCGCCTGAAACAGCCGATCGAGGCCGAGCAGCGCGGAGAGCAGTGCACCGATCCAGACGATGGCCGGGCCGATGCGCGATAGCAGCTTGAGGTCGGGGCCGACGCCGAAGGGAATGACTGCGACCACCGTCAGAAAGAAGAGAATGCCGATAAGCGCGCCGCCGCCGGCGCGGACCGAGAGCTTGAGGTCGCGGAGGAAGAGGGCGGTCATGGGTGGCACCGGGTCTGTGGGATGCTGCCTTTCGCTTTGCTCAAGGCGTGAGAAGCGTGCGCTTCTCGCGCTCCCCCTCTGTCACTTCGTGACATCTCCCCCACAAGGGGGGAGATTGTGGGCGGCAGTTTCTCGCCCCACTCATTTACAAAATGCTCCGCGAATTCAGGACGTTGCTGTATGGAAGTGGTCGAGCCACAGCTCACCAATCTCCCCCCTTGTGGGGGAGATGTCACGATAGTGACAGAGGGGGGTAGCTCATCGTGCAACGATGAGTGTCTTGAGCGGAGCGAAAGGCAATATCTCCTCATCATCCCCAAACCCCCTCATTCACCCCGGCAAACCCTGTCATCCGCATCTCCCGCGCATTCTCGAGCCCCAGCGGCTGATGCGTTGCCGCAAGCACGATCCCACCCGCTACTTGATGCGAGGAGATCAGATCGGCAAGCAACCGGTCCGCCGCCGTATCGAGCGTCGCCGTGGGTTCGTCGAGGATCCAGATCGGGCGGTAGGCGACCAGAAGTTTGGCGAAGGCTATCCGGCGTTGCTGGCCGGCGGAGAGGTAGCCGAAGGGAAGGTGGGTGATGTCGGCAAGGCCGACGGCCTCAGTGGCGTCCTCAATCGCAAGACTGGTACCGCCATCGATGTCGCCGAGAAACTCTTTCCAGAATGTCAGGTTCTCCGCAACCGTAAGTTCGGATTTCATAGCGTTGCGGTGTCCGAGATAGTGGCTGGCTTCCCCTGCCGGACGGTCCGATTCTCCTTTGGAATCCGTGAGAATCACCCGGCCCCTTTCCGGCCGGAGAAGGCCCGCGACGACACGCAAAAGTGTTGATTTCCCCGAGCCGTTTCGGCCCGTCAGGATCAGGGCCTCGCCACTCTCCAAGTCAAAGGAAACATTCACGAAAATCAGGTCTTCGCCCCGCCTTGCGGCCAGGTTTTCAGCGCTTAGATGCATCAGCTCAGGCTTTCCCTGTTTCGTTGTCGCAATGCAAAAAATCTCGAATTTGCGCTTGGCCACTCTGGCAAGTCTTTACGAAATTATCTATATCTCCTGCAACCACGCCAGCGGTCGGCGTGAATTTCATCCTTGCGCCGAACATAAGGTGTTTTGCCTTACGTGCGGACAGCGGAAATGGCCGTACCCGCATCCTGATGTGCATAAAGTGCATAGGCGTTCGCGCGACTGTGTTGGCTATCAGAAACGGGGTATCTCGTGTCTAAATCTCTTGACAGTTTTAATTGTCGGTCGACGCTGACCGTGGGCGGAAAAGACTATGTCTATTTCAGCCTGCCCAAGGCCGAGGCCAATGGTCTGCCCGGCGTTGCCAAGCTTCCCTATTCGATGAAGGTTCTGCTGGAAAACCTGCTGCGCTTCGAAGACGGGCAGACGGTCACCAAGGAACACATCCTTGGTGTTGCGGAATGGCTCGTCAACAAGGGCACCGTCGAGAACGAAATCGCCTATCGCCCGGCGCGCGTGTTGATGCAGGACTTCACCGGCGTTCCCGCCGTGGTCGATCTCGCGGCCATGCGTGACGCGATGGTGTCGCTCGGTGGCGATCCGGAAAAGATCAACCCGCTCGTTCCCGTCGATCTCGTCATCGACCACTCGGTCATCGTCGACGAATTCGGCACGCCGCAGGCTTTTGCCCGCAACGTCGAGCTGGAATATGAGCGCAACGGCGAACGTTACCGCTTCCTGAAATGGGGCCAGCAGGCATTCAAGAACTTCCGCGTCGTTCCTCCCGGCACCGGCATCTGTCATCAGGTCAACCTCGAATATCTCGGCCAGACCGTCTGGACGAAGGAAGAGGACGGCGAGACGATCGCCTATCCCGACACCTGCGTTGGCACCGATTCGCACACGACCATGATCAACGGTCTCGGCGTTCTCGGCTGGGGCGTCGGCGGTATCGAAGCTGAAGCCGCCATGCTCGGCCAGCCGGTCTCCATGCTGCTGCCAGAGGTCATCGGCTTCAAGCTCACCGGCAAGCTCAAGGAAGGCGTCACCGCCACCGACCTCGTGCTCACTGTCGTTCAGATGCTGCGCAAGAAGGGCGTCGTTTCCAAGTTCGTCGAATTCTTCGGCCCCGGCCTCGTTGCGCTGCCGCTCGCCGACCGCGCCACCATCGGCAACATGGGTCCGGAATATGGCGCGACTTGCGGCTTCTTCCCGGTCGACAAGGAAACGCTGAACTACCTCAACATGTCCGGCCGCGCGAAGGATCGTATCGCGCTCGTCGAAGCCTATTCGAAGGCACAGGGCATGTGGCGCGACAATGACGGCGCCGACCTCGTCTTCACCGACACGCTGGAGCTTGAACTCGGCGACGTCGTACCGGCCATGGCCGGCCCGAAGCGTCCGGAAGGCCGTATTCCTCTGGAAAACATCGCCTCCGGTTTCGCCGGTTCGCTGGAAACCGAATATAAGAAGCCCGGCCAGCTTTCGAACCGCTATCCGGTCGAAGGCACGGATTTCGATCTCGGCCATGGTGACGTGGCGATCGCCGCCATCACGTCGTGCACCAACACCTCGAACCCGTCGGTGCTGATCGCAGCGGGCCTTCTCGCCCGCAACGCCGTTGCCAAGGGTCTGAAGTCCAAGCCGTGGGTCAAGACGTCACTCGCGCCGGGATCTCAGGTCGTCGGCGAATATCTCGCCAAGTCCGGCCTGCAGGCCGATCTCGACAAGCTCGGCTTCAACCTGGTCGGCTTCGGCTGCACCACCTGCATCGGCAATTCCGGCCCGCTGCCGGCGCCGATCTCGAAGACGATCAACGACAAGGGCCTGATCGTTTCCGGCGTTCTCTCCGGCAACCGCAACTTCGAAGGCCGTATCTCGCCTGATGTCCAGGCCAACTACCTGGCGTCGCCGCCGCTCGTCGTCGCCTATGCGCTCGCCGGCACGGTGCAGCTCGACCTGACCAAGGAACCGATCGGCGAAGACCAGGCCGGCAAGCCGGTCTTCCTCAAGGATATCTGGCCGACCTCGCATGAGATCCAGGAATTC
>DASVPC010000157.1:0-11596 GCA_036383055.1 Rhizobium sp.
CGGCAGCCGCTACGCTTCTCGTGGCGGCACTCGGCACCGCCACCGCCTCTTCGTAGAGCCGGAGGTGCTCCTTGCCCGACAAGACCGGGGGCAACACGAACGAGAAATAAGGATACCACGGCACAAAGGTCTCGGGAAAAACCACGAGCTCCGCGCCTTTGGCGGATGCCTGACCGATTGCCTCGATCACCCGTGCCACCGTCTTTTCCCGCGATGTCAGATCCGGTGCAATCTGGACGGCTGCGACCCGGACGGTCGACTTTTTCTGCATGGCGAACTCCTTTGCGCATGTTTGACGGGAGGCGGCACTTGCGCCGCCTCCCTGCCCGGTCAGAGCGTCCACGTATCGAGGATGAAGGCGCCATCACGGCGGTGGATGAGGATCAGATCAAGCACGTCGAGCGGGCTGATCGGGATGATCCCCGGGATCAGCGCCTGCTCGCCATGGCCATAGAGCGCCTGAAGCGCGAAACGGCAGGCATAGACTTTCCCGCCCTCTTCCATGAAACCCTTGATCTGATTGTTGAAATTGAGATGGCCCGGAAAGGCTTCGCTGCCGAGTTTGGGGAACCCACGCTGCACGCCGAGCGTCACGCCCGGACCGTAGAGCAGCACGGCTGTTTCGAAACCCTTGCGCTTCAGCCGTTTGGCTTGCAGCAGGTTGACGAGGCCGATCGAGCCCTCGAAGGCAACCGTGTGAAAGGTGATGAGGGCCTTGTCGCCGGCCTTGGCCTGAACGTCCTCGAAGACCTTTTCCTCGTAATCAACGAAGAAATCGCCATCGGCATGGGCTGGTGTTGTCACTGCGGGCATTGCTGGCTCCTGTTTTTGTCCCGATTTCGGTGTGGGGTACGAACAGGATGTTGCAATCACCATGCCAAGTTGATGCTGCACAAATTACAGTCAAAATCGCCATTGATTCATTCAATAATGCATTCAATTTTCAAACCGCAGCTCGAGTCAGCATAACGGGCAGGCAATTGCTCGGGCAAAAATCATGCAACATTGCACGATATGAATGCATTCAATATGCATTCAATTTAACGCAGCTTGGTCATTTTGATGTTGGCAAACCTCAAGATCCGCATGGCGCGGAGAAATTGCTGATGACAATAAAAATACGCAACAATATACAGTCAATATAAAAAGAGCATGGATTCTAAGCGCAATGAGAGACTGGCTTCCCGACCTGAGCCTGAGCAGTGGCCCACGCTATGCCGCGATTGCGGATATCATCGAAATAGACCTGAAAAGCGGGCGGCTGGTCATCGGCGACAGGTTGCCGC
Source organism: Rhizobium sp. (assembly GCA_036383055.1). GTDB lineage: Bacteria > Pseudomonadota > Alphaproteobacteria > Rhizobiales > Rhizobiaceae > Rhizobium. Next base: position 1,287 of record DASVPC010000157.1, read on the forward strand.
CGCAACGTGAACTGGCCAAGCGCCTTTCCATCGATTTCACCACGGTCGCCCGTGGCTATATCGAAGCCAGAAAGCGCGGACTGGTGGATACGCAAGTGGGCCGCGGTACATTCGTCACCGGCGGCCAGGACAAGGACCGGCGCGGCTTCACCTCGGCCTTGGCGCCCGATCCACGCCGGACATCGATTGTCGATTTTTCGATGAACATGCCGCCGGAGACCGACGATCCCGAGCTGATTGCCCGCATGCAGGAGGGACTTTCCGCCGTTGCCGCCAACATGATCCCGCTGCTGCGCTATCAGGGTTTTGGCGGCTCGAGCATGGACAAGGATGCCGCCGCCGCATGGCTGAGCCGGCGCGGCCTCGTACCGTCACAGGAGCGGATCTTCGTTACGCCGGGCGCCCATCCCGCCCTACTTGCCATCTTCGGGACATTGACCAAGCCCGGCGAAACAATTCTCTCCGAGAACATCACCTATCCCGGCATACGCTCGATATCGGCTCAATTGCGGCTCAATCTATCGGGCCTGCCAATGGACGCGCACGGCATCCTGCCCGATGCCCTGGCTGACGCCTGCCGACGGCTTGGACCAAAGGCGCTCTATCTCAACCCGACCCTGCAGAATCCGACGACGGTCACGATCCCCGAAAAGCGGCGCGAGGAAATTTGCGCCATAGCCCGCAAGTATCATGTGCCCATCGTCGAGGATGACGCCTATGGCTTTATTCCGTTGCACGCTCCGCCGCCGCTGGCGACAATGGCGCCGGATCTCACCTGGCATATCGGCGGACTGGCAAAATGCATCGGCGCCGGGTTGCGCCTCGCCTATGTCGTGGCGCCCGACACCAAGGCCGCCTGGCCATTTGCAAGCGCCATGCGCGCCAACAATGTCATGGCCTCGCCACTGATGGCGGCACTCGCAACACGCTGGATCGACGACGGCACCGCAGACACTATCCTGCGCTTCATTCGCACGGAAGCCGCCGCCCGCCAGACGCTCGTCGCCTCCCTTTTGCCCCCCGGCAGTTTCGAGGCCGATCCGCTGAGCTTCAACATATGGCTGCCACTGACCAACGGATGGACCCGCTCCACGTTCGGCAGCCACATGAACGCCGCCGGGCTCGGTGTCGTTGCCAGCGATGCATTCACGGTCGAAGGCCCGGCCCCGGAAGCCGTCCGTATCTGCCTCGGCGGCCCGATCGGTCGCGAAAAGCTGCGCAGCGCCATCGAATTCATGGCACATGCGCTTGAGGGGCCGCCCGAGATGACGGGATCGTTTTTCTAGCCCGCTCACACACCTGATTTTGAGAACGAAATTCGCCGCCGCTGCTGGTGGCCGGATGCGTCATTATGCCGAGTAGACATTCAATCCGTTAAGGTGCATCTATATTGAATGCAATCAATAATGACATTGAATGCATTCATTTCAACAGGAGTTACCGAGATGTCCGCCGACCTGGAATGGCCGCCGCTTTCACCGTTGCAGACCGGGTTGCGTGGGCGCTGCCCTCGTTGCGGTCAGGGTCATCTGTTCAACGGATTTCTGACCATCGCTAGGGAATGCGAGGTCTGCGGGTTGGATTATTCCTTCGCCGATCCCGCCGACGGGCCGGCCTTCTTTGTCATCTGCTTTGCCTGTGTGCCGAGCGTATTTCTCGCCGTCTGGCTCGAAGTCCAGTACAGCGCGCCGATCTGGGTACATGCCCTGGTGACTTTACCTTTCATGCTTGCGACATGCATTCCGCCTCTGAGACCGCTCAAAGGCTGGCTCGTAGCCAGCCAGTTCTTCTACAAGGCCGAGGAGGGCCGGGTCGTCAGATCTCAATAGATGCCAAGCAGGAATAACATTGGCATCATCCGCCGATGGCACCGGCACTGCACAAGCATTGGGAAAGCTGGCTTCAAACCGTCGCCAGCATCCCGCCGTCCACGTGGTAGGCCGAGCCGACGCTGTAGGATGCGCGAGGAGAGCAGATGAAGACGCAGAAGTCCGCGAGCTCTTCGACCGAGCCGAAACGACGGATATCCGCGTGTTCGTCCGCAACGCTCTGCAGATAACCCTCCCAGCCGTCTCCTGCCAGCTCCCGAGCCGTCTTCTCCCAGTCGGGCGTACGGATAAGGCCGGGATTGACGACATTCACGCGGATATTGCGCTTGATCATCTCGACCGACAGGCACTTACCGAACATCAGAAGCGCTGCTTTCGTGACGTTGTAGATCGGCTCGTACCAGAGCGGCTGCACCGCGCAGATGGATGCGTTCATGAGCATCGCGCCGCCGCCCTTGACCTCCATTTGGTCGGCAAGTGCCCTGCTCAGGCGCACCGCCGCCATAAGGTGCAAATCCCAATAGGACTGCCACTTCTCGTCGGGTGCATTTGCAACGGTCTCGTTCGAGCCGGTGCCGGCGTTCGAAACGAAGATGTCCGCACCGCCAAGCTTTGCCGCAGCATCCACGATCGCCTGGCAACCCTCCGCTGAGGACACATCGGAAGCGACGGCGCGGGCCGTGACGCCGAATTCGCTTGCGATGCTTGCCGCAGCCGCTTCGACCTCGGCGGCCGTGCGCGCCGTGATCACGACATGACAACCCTCGCGCGCGAAAGCCCTGGCGATGCCAAGGCCAATGCCCTTGGAACCACCGGTGATGACTGCAACTTTATCCTTGAGATGAAGGTCCATTTGCTCTTCCATTGTCCGCCATCGACGCCACGGTATTTTAATACCGCGCAATCGAAATTTCGGGAAGCAAGGAGATCGCCATGGCGACGAAATGCCCTACCGCGTCCATTCTGCCATAAGGCTCCGCTTCGCCAACCTCTTTTTTCTGCCGTCCGCCTCGTGAACCTCATTAGCCGGCTAGGAAGGCGACACCCCCTAAATCCGTCGGCAGGAATTGCCGGGGACGAATTTCGGGGTCAGAACGAAATCCTGTGGCGGCTCGACTGCGCCTTGCGGGTTGGTGATCCGGTGCATGAGGCGCCGGGCAATGATGCCGCCGAGCGCCAGCGTGTCCTGAACCACCATGGTGATGCGCGGGGTGATGACCGAGCTCCACTGCACATTGTCGATCATGGCCAACGAAATATCGTCGGGACAACGGAAACCCAGTTCCTGCATGGCCTGCAGCGCGGACAGCGCCACCGCGTTGTTGGCGCCGAGGATCGCGGTCGGGCGCTCAGGCTGAACGAGCAGGCGCATCGCCGCCTCATAGCCGGATGTACGGGTGAACTGTCCGTCGACGACGAAATTCGGGTTCACCTCCACCCCGGCATTCGCCATGGTGTCCATGAAGCCGCGATAGCGTTCGGTCGCCGTGTGCATATGGCTCGGGCCGGTAATGATCGCGATGCGCCGGTGGCCAAGTTGCAGGAGATGTTCGGTCAGCATCGCCCCGGCGAGGTGGTTGTCGGAGCCGACGAAGTCACGCTCGATGCCGGCAACCTTCTGGTCGAAGCAGACAATCGGAACGTTCAATCCGCCGATGAAGTCGAGATAGTCCTGATCATGTCCCGATGGAGCAAGCGCCAGGCCTGCCGTCTTGAGGCCGATCAAATGTTCGACCATGGCCTTTTCACGCTCCGTCTTGCCGGAGGAGTCGGTGACGAGCACGAAGTGGCCGTGATCGAGCGCGTAGTTCTCCAGCTCGCGCCGGATGTCGCCGAAAAACGGGTTGCCGACATTGCCGACGACGAAGCCGACCATGCGGCTGCGCCCCCGCGCCAGGCTCTGCGCCAGCGGATCCGCAACGAAGCCGACCGCCGCGACCGCGTGGCGGATTTTCTCAAGGGTCTTCTGGCTGACGCGAGCCGGATTGCTCAGGGCCAGCGAGACCGTCGATACGGAGACATCGGCGAGTTTGGCAACATCGCGAATTGTGGCCATCAGATTTTCGAACCGTTTCTATCATTTTCCGCCGAACCGGCGAAGACACTTTTTCATGCAACCTTTCGTCACATATCTAACATCTACGGGAATTCAAGCAATATGGCGGGAGAGGATTTCAACAGCGCGCTTGACATCCGGGATCAGAGAATCAATGATTAAATCGAACCGGTTCGATAAGGCTCAAAATCTTGGGAGGATAGTGTGAGCAACCTAACAACGATCAGTAGTGGTGGCCTTGATACGGCCAACGGCAAGGCATGGTTTACGCAAGACAGATTCGGCATGTTCATCCATTTCGGGCTCTATGCGCTCGGCGCGCGGCACGAATGGCTGAAGAACCGCGAGGAGTTCACCACCGAGGCCTACCAGAAGTATTTCGACAATTTCGATCCGGACCTCTACGACGCCCGCGAATGGGCGCGTCGTGCCCGCGCCGCCGGCATGAAATATGTCGTGCTGACCGCGAAACACCATGAAGGCTTCTGCCTGTGGAACAGCAAGGTCACCGACTACAAGGTCACCAATACGCCCTACGGCAAGGATCTGATCAGGCCCTATGTCGAAGCCCTGCGGGCCGAGGGGCTCAAGGTCGGCTTCTATTATTCGCTGCTCGACTGGCATCACCCGGATTTCCCCATCGACGGGCATCACCCGCAGCGTAATCATCCCGATGCGGCCAAGCTCAATGAGGGCCGCGACGTCTCTCGCTACGCCCAATATATGCGCGACCAGGTGACCGAGCTTTTGACCGAATTCGGCAAGATCGACGTGATCTGGTTCGACTTCAGCTATCCCCGCCGCGTGTACAAGGGGCTTCCTGGCAAGGGCCGCGCCGATTGGGAAAGCGATCGCCTGATCAAACTGGTGCGCGAGCTACAACCCGATATCATCGTTGGCGACCGTCTCGATCTGCCGCGCGACGCTGATCACATGCCCGATCTCGTGACGCCGGAACAATATACGCCGCGTGTCGCACCGACCGTTGCCGGACTGCCGGTGCGCTGGGAAGCCTGCCACACCTTCAGCGGCTCCTGGGGCTATTATCGCGACGAAACGAGCTGGAAGGATGCCGGCCAGCTCATCAATATCCTGATCGATACCGTTTCGCTCGGCGGCAACTTGCTGATGAATGTCGGCCCGACCGGACGCGGCACCTTCGACGCCCGCGCCATCACGGCGCTCGATACCTATGGCGAGTGGATGCGGCTCAACGGACGCGCCATCTACGGGGCCGGACCGTCCGCATACAAGGCGCCGAACGGCTGCCGCTTTACCCAGAAGGGCAACCGGCTTTATCTGCATATCCAGACTTGGCCATTCCGGCATATCCATATTGAGGGACTGGGGCGCAAGGTGAAATATGCGCAGTTCCTGCACGACGCCAGCGAACTGCACTGGCTGGATCCGGACGCGGAGGTGGATTCCAACATCGGCGTTGCTGTCGGAGAGGGCATACTGACCCTCGAATTGCCGGTCTTGAAGCCCGATGTCGTGGTCCCGGTGATCGAACTGACCTTGAAGGATTGAGCGCCCTCCGGTTGGTCCTATCATGAGCCGCGAAGCCGAACTCATTACCGCGATGACGCCGTTGATCGCCGATCTGGCCGAAGACGGAAACGGTGCCGTCGCGCTGGCCGGCTCGCGCGGCAAGGGGCGGTCCGACGCGCAGTCGGATTTCGACTTCCGCGTCTATGCCGATGCCTATCGTGGGCCGGAACTTAGGCAGACCGGCGCATGGAAACGCTTTGAAGAGGCCATGCGCCGCTGGCAGGCCAAGGGGATCCGGATGGACGGCATCTGGATGCGGCGCTATGCCGGCGTGCAGCAAGATCTGGACGCCTGGCTTGGCGGCATTGCGGTCCCGAAGAATTTCGAATGGACGATCTGGGGCTATCATCTGCCGACGGACCTTGCCACCCAGCAGATCATCGCCGATCCGCGCGGCCTGCTGGCCGGATGGAAGCAACAGCTGGCGCAATATCCCGAGGCGCTCAGGGCCTCGGTTCTGCACCAGCACATGGGCATCCTGCGCTATTGGGCCAAGGACTATCACTATGAAAGCAAGGTCGTTCGCCGTGACCTCGTCTTTCTGGTGGGACTGACCGGGAAACTGGCCAACGCCATTTTGCAGACCGTTTTTGCCTTCAACCGGGCCTATTATCCGGGCGATGGCTGGAACCTGCCCATGGCGGCTGAACTCGAGCGGCTGCCGCCCGATTTCCTGTCGCGGATGGCCGCCATTCTGGAGCCGGGGGACGATCCGGATGCCTGGCGGCGCCAGCGAATGGAACTGATCGGAATGATCGCCGATCTGGAGGCCATGATCGCAGCCTGAGGAGACTGCAAGACCAAACCGGAAGAGAGGTCCGGACACTGACGACCGTTATCGCAACCATAGTCCTTGAGGAGGAGGAACCATGATGAAACGCTCATTGATCTTTGCGACTGCCCTGGCGACAAGTTCGCTGTTCAGCATCGGCGCTGAGGCGCAGGGTGCGCCGGTCACCGTCACATGGCAGATGTGGGGTGAACCCAACGACGCACAACTCTGGCAGCAGCTGGCCGATCTCGTCACGCAGCAATATCCCGATATCAAGGTCAAGCTGCAGCTTTCCGGCTGGACAGACTACTGGACCCGCCTGCCGGTTCTGGCGGCATCGGGCCAGGTCGCTGATATCGTCTCGATGCAGTCCATGCGTATGCCGAACTTCTATTCGATCCTCGACCCGCTCGACGACTATGTGAAGAAAAGCGACGTGAAAGTGGCGGACTTCGAAACCTCGATCATGTCCGGGCTTTCCCATGACGGCAAACTTTATGCGCTGCCCTATGACGTCGGTCCGTGGATGGTGTTCTACAATCGCGACAAGTTCGCGGCGGCCGGCCTGAAAGAGCCGGCTAAGGATTGGACGTTCGACGACTTCAAAGCGGATGCCAAGACGCTGACGAAAGACGGGACTTACGGCTATGGAACACAGGCCTTCGACTTCATCGCTGGCCCGGTTGCCCTCGGCGCAGAATACTTCAATGCCGACAACGAATTCGATCTGACCAATACAGGTTTTGCCGACGCGTTCAGCAAATATGCCGATCTCACCGCCAAAGACAAGCTTTCTCCCGTCTTCGCCTCCGCGTCAGACGCATCCGCGGCCAGCGGCCGCTTCGCGTCGGGGAATGTGGCCATGTATATCGATGGCCCCTGGACACTGATCACGGCACAGGCCAACGTCAACTTCAAGATCGGCATTGCGCCGCTGCCGCGCGGCAGCGGCCCCTCGCGCTTCATCACCGCCGGTTCGGGCTGGGGCATTTCGGCTGCGAGCCAGCACAAGGATGCCGCCTTCAAGGCACTGCAGGTACTGAGCGGTCCGAAGGCAGCGGAAATCCTGGGGGCGGCCGGCCGGGCGCTGCCGGCGCGGCTCGCCCAGCAGACCTATTGGTATGACGGAGCAGCCAAGAATGTCGCCGGCACCCGCGATACGCTGCAATACATGTTCGCGCACACAACCCCCTTCCGTATCAACGAGAAATGGAACCAATTCGAGAACCTGGTGATGCAATATGTGCCGGTGGCATTGACGGGAGATTCAACGCCAGAAGGCGTACTTTCCGACATTCAGAGCCAGCTCCCGTAACCCTCAGCGCCTGGCGGGCCTGCGGCCGGTGCATCGGCCCGGCGCAGGCCGCTTGCCGGAAAGGAGAGGCCCATAATGCTGGCCAAACACACCGCCCTCAATGCGAGACCAAGGCCGCGTTCCAGGAGACGGTTCAGGGGAGAAGGGTGGACGGCCCTGTTTTTCCTCTTGCCGGGCCTTATCGGCATTGTCCTGTTTCTCGTCCTGCCGATCCTCGCTTCGATCGCGCTGAGCTTCACCAACTGGCAATTGCTCGGCACGCCGCGTTTCGTCGGCTTCTCCAATTATACGCGGCTGTTCACGACCGATCCGCAATTTTGGACGGTCATGCGCAACACTATCTTTTTCACCGCCGAGTATCTGGTCCTCAACATCGTCATCTCGCTTGGCCTTGCGGTCTGGATCTCCAGCCTCAAGATCGGCCAGCGATGGTTCCGGGTGGTCTTCTTTCTCCCCACCTTCACGCCGCTGATTGCGGTTGCCATCGTCTGGATGCTGATCTTCACCAGCGGCGGTCTTTTCGACAGCCTCATGGCGCAGCTTTCGCTGCCGTTTTCAGGTGTGCTCAACAACCGGACGTTCGCCATGCAGGCGGTGATCATCACCTCGCTCTGGGCCGGCATCGGATACAATACGGTGCTGTTCAACGCAGCACTCGACATGGTGCCGGCAACCTATCTGGAGGCCGCGCGGATCGATGGCGCGACGGCGTGGGACCGCTTCTGGAAAATCCGGCTACCGCTGATCTCGCCGACCCTGTTCTTCGGCACGGTGATGACAGCGATCACCTCGCTGCAGGTCTTCGACCAGATTTATGTCATGACCAAGGGCGGGCCTGGTTCATCGACCGCTACACTCGGCTACGCCATCTACCAGCGCGGCTTCCAGAACTTTCAGATGGGCTACGCCTCCGCCGTCGCCTGGGTGATGTTCGCGCTGATCATGGCGCTGACAGCCCTGCAATTCCGGCTCCAGCGCAAATGGGTGCATTATGACGCTTAAGTCCAAAGCCGGGGCGCGCAGAAAGCTGGCGCTCGACATTCTCAATCACGCCGCACTGCTTCTGGTCGCTCTGGCGTTCCTGTTCCCCTTCTTCTGGATGGTCTCAAATGCGGTGCGCTCCAACACCGAGGTGATGGCGATACCGGTGCGTCTCCTGCCTGAGGTCTTTGAATGGGGCAACTTCGCCGCTGCCTGGACGAGATTGCCCTTCGGCCGATTTTTCCTCAACAGCGCCATCATCGCCGTCTGCGTCACCGCGATCACCGTCGTGGTGTCCTGCCTTTCGGGCTATGCCTTCGCGCGGCTGAAATTCAGGGGACGCGAGATGCTGCTGCTTGGCTATATCGGCACGCTCATGGTGCCGCCGCTGATGCTCATCATCCCGCTGTTTCTGATCGTCAACAGGCTAGGCCTTGTGAACACCTTTCCGGGCGTGATCCTGCCGGTCGCCTTCGGCACTTTCGGCGCATTCCTGATGCGGCAGTTCTTTCTTTCCATTCCGATGGAACTGGAAGAGGCGGCAAGGATCGACGGCGCCTCGCGGCTGCGCATCCTGGTCAGCATCATCGTGCCGCTGTCGATGCCGGCGATCGGACTTTTGTCGCTGTTCACCTTCATGGGACAATGGAGCAATTTCCTCTGGCCGCTGATCGTCATGACCGGAGCCGACAATGCCACCCTGCCGGTGGGGCTCACCATGTTTCAGACGCAACAGGGGACGCAGTGGAACTATCTGATGGCGGGTGCCGCCCTTTCCATGCTTCCCGGGATTTTCCTCGCGATCATCCTCCAGAAGCTCATCTACAACAGCATCGCCCTCAATGCGGGCATGGGCGGGCGCTAAAGCGCCTGGGAAGACACTTGGGAGCTAGATCATGGCGAAGCTGACGATCCGCAACGCGGTCAAACGATACGGTGCGCTTGAGGTGCTGCATGGCGTCTCCGTCGTGGCGCAGGACGGTGAATTCGTCGTGCTCGTCGGCCCTTCGGGCTGCGGCAAATCCACCCTGCTGCGGATGATCGCCGGGCTTGAAAGCATCAGCGATGGCGAGATCGAAATCGGCGACCGCGTCGTCAACGACCTTGAACCCAATGAGCGCGACATCGCCATGGTGTTTCAATCCTATGCGCTCTATCCGCATATGACTGTTCGCGACAACATGGCATTTTCGCTGAAACTGGCGCGCCGCAACCGGCAGGAGATCGAACAGCAGGTCAACGACGCCGCCGACATTCTTGATATCACCGTGCTCCTCGACCGCTACCCACGGCAATTGTCCGGCGGGCAGCGCCAGCGCGTGGCCATGGGGCGCGCCATCGTCCGCAACCCGGCAGTGTTCCTGTTCGACGAACCGCTCTCCAATCTCGACGCCAAGTTACGCGTTCAAATGCGGGCGGAAATCAAGACGCTGCACCAGCGCCTCGGCACCACCATGGTCTACGTGACCCATGACCAGATGGAAGCCATGACCATGGCCGACCGCATCGTGGTGATGCGCGGTGGCCATATCGAACAGGTCGGCTCGCCGCTCGAAATCTACGATCGGCCCGCCAACAGTTTCGTCGCCGGATTTATCGGATCCCCATCGATGAATTTCGTCGATGGCCTTGTCGTCGAGCGCAACGGAACGGTGGAATTGGCAGCGGCGGAGGGTGTGTACTGGCCGCTGCCGGATCATGCGCGTGCTTATATCGGACAGTCCGTTCAGTTGGGCATCCGGCCCGAACATATTGCCGTCGACACGGACGGAGTGCAGGCGAAGGTAAACATCATCGAGCCAACAG
>DASVPC010000158.1:0-21279 GCA_036383055.1 Rhizobium sp.
GACGCGACACATGGTCCGGCCGCACCATCTACTGGCCTGTGGAAAAGACCAGCCTGATTGTGCCGGTCGACCTCGCCGCCTTGCCGACCTATACCCGCAGCCGCGACTTCGACGGCTTCAGGGGCTTCGGCGTCGTCCGTCTTTCCGATGCCATCGAAGATCCGATGAAGCTGGGATTAACGCTGGGCGCGGAGGAAGATCACGCCGTTCCAGCACCGGGCGCTACGGAAGAACCAGCAGCGGTTGAGACGGACACGACGGTTCCGGCAATTGCCAAAGATGCGCAGCAGCTCGCTGCTGAGGAATATGTTGCCGAAGGAGAGGAAACTGTTTCCGAGGCAGCAGAGGAAGCCGCTCCCGCGAATGAAGAGCCGCCGGCGCTGACGATTGCCGAGACGCCGAACCGGCGCGAAACCGACAAGATCATCCAGCTCCACGAACGGCGTTCGTCGATGCCGGGCGGTCTGTCGCTGAGCGAACAGGCAGCCTTCCGCGAGATCGCCCGCCAGCTCGAACCCTTCGGCAAGCGTACCGATCAACCCGAAGAGGGCGCCCAGCCGGAAGAAAACGCCGGAGCCGATCCGAAGCCGAATGCGGCGGACGAGATCCTGTCCGGTACGGCCGAAGACGAGATCGTCGAAGATCGGCCGCGAGACGAGATCGCGCCGGAGACCGACGCCGTTGCGCAATCCGAACTGGAGCCCCTGGTTGAAGCCGAAAAGCCGGCAGAAGAAACCACTCTCGACGCGGAAGCATCCGAGCCGGAAGAACATCTCGATCCGCTGGGCGTCTTGAACACCGCCATTCCATCGCGCGTGAAAATGCGCAATGGCCTGTCGGACGAGATCGTCGATCAACTGCCGCTTGCCATCCTCATCCATGCCGGCGACCGGCTGATCCATGGCAACCCGGAATTCCTGCGGCTGACGGGCTATGAGAACCTTGCCGATCTCGACCATGTCGGCGGACTGGATGCGCTGTTGCAGCGTCACGACCTCGAAGGCAAGACCGAGCAGCCGGGCACGATGATGGTGGTGCGCGCCGACGATACGCTGGTGCCGGTCACCGCGCGGCTGCAATCGATCCGCTGGGAAGACGGCACCGCCTTGATGCTGGCGCTGATGCCGCTCGAGAAGAATGAAGCCTCCGCGCAGCCGGAGCCCATGTCCGAAGAAGCGCGGCCGGAGCGCATGATCGAAAAGCTCGCCAAGCTTCAGGTCGAAATCGAGGAGCTGCAGTCGACGCTGGAAACAGCGACGGATGGCGTCGTCATCATCGGTCAGGACGGCGACATCCGCTCGATGAACCGCTCGGCAAGCGCCCTCTTCAACTTCGACGACCAGGAAACCCGCGGCAAACCCTTCGTCATGCTGTTTGCGCATGAGAGCCAGAAGGCCGTACTCGATTATCTCAGCGGGCTCTCGGGTCATGGCGTGGCGAGCGTGCTGAACGACGGCCGCGAGGTCATGGGCCGCGAAGCATCGGGTGGCTTCGTGCCGCTGTTCATGACCATGGGGCGGCTGAATTCCTCCAACGGCTATTGCGCCGTCATTCGCGACATCACGCAATGGAAGCGCACCGAGGAAGAGCTGCGCAACGCCAAGCGCGCGGCGGAAACTGCCAACGCCCACAAGACCGACTTCCTTGCCCGCGTCAGCCATGAAATCCGCACACCGCTCAACGCCATCATCGGCTTTTCCGACATGATGGCCGGCGAGCGCTTCGGGCCGATTGGCCATTCGCGTTATGTCGAATATGCGACCGACATCGGCCGCTCCGGTCGGCATGTGCTCGATATCGTCAACGATCTCCTGGATATTTCCAAGATCGAAGCCGGCGAGATGGACCTGGAATTTGCCTCCGTCGGCCTCAACGAGGCGATTGCCGAGGCCGTATCGCTGGTGCAGCCGCAGGCCAACAGCCAGCGCGTCATCATCCGCACCGCGCTGTCACAAGCCGTGCCGAATGTCGTTGCCGACCTGCGCTCGATCAAACAGATCGCGCTCAACATCCTGTCGAACGCCATCCGCTTCACGCCATCCGGCGGCCAGATCGTCGTTTCCACCTCCTATGAGGGGAATGGCAGCGTGGTCATGCGTATCCGCGACACCGGCGTCGGCATGACGCGCTCAGAGCTGGAACAGGCAATGAAGCCTTTCCGCCAGGTCTCGACCAACTCCCGCAAACGCGGCGATGGCACCGGCCTCGGCCTGCCGCTGACCAAAGCCATGGTCGATGCCAACCGCGCGACCTTCGCGATCAATTCCTCGCCGAACGAGGGGACCTTGGTGGAAGTCACCTTTCCGTCGCCGCGGGTGTTGGCGAATTGATTTCCGGCCTGCAAAATTAGCTGACAGCTTGCCGCAAATGCGACCGAGCGCAATTGTCTGCCCAAAAGCGGACACTTCGGCCATTTGCGCATGTAAAATGGCTTGGTGGGCTGGAGAAAGGCGGTTTGCCTCTTATTTCATTTCAGGAGGGAATGGGAAACAAGCGCAAAAGGAGGACTACGCAATGGCAAAGAACACGATATGCGTATGGTACGACAAAGACGCCGAGGCCGCCGCCCGATTCTACGCCAAGACCTTTCCCGACAGTACAGTGGGCGCCGTCATTCGCTCCCCTGGAACCTATCCGGCGGGCAAGCAGGGAAACGTCCTGGTTGTTGAATTCACCGTCGCGGGCATTGCTTGCATCGGCCTGAACGGTGGTCCCGCAATCAAGCACAACGAAGCCTTCTCATTTCAAATCGCAACCGACGACCAGGAAGAGACCGACCGCTACTGGAACGCCATTGTCGGCAATGGCGGCCGCGAAAAGGATTGTGGCTGGTGCGAGGACAAATGGGGCATCTCCTGGCAGATCACACCGCGCGTCATGACCGAAGCCCTTGCGGCAGGCGGTGATCAAGCAAAGCGAGCTTTCGATGCGATGCTGACCATGAAGAAAATCGACGTCGGGATAATCGAAGCGGCTCGGCGCGGCTGAGGCAGACGCTGAGACCTTCTCGATCAATTCCTCGATGCATATGCAGGTAAATTAGGTTCTGACTTCAATAAGGGCGTCTTTCGAGGCAAAATCCGACTTTTCGATATGCCGAGCCTACGTCACCCCCTCTGTCAGCTACGCTGACATCTCCCCCACAAGGGTGGAGATTGGAAACGCGTGGCACCCTCTCGCACCAAATAAATATCGTACTTGCAGAGGCTGGCTCATTGCTTTCGCGGAGAGTGAGACAGGCTCCCAACGATCTCCCCCTTTGTGGGGGAGATGTCACTTCGTGACAGAGGGGGTGCTGCACTCTCAGCGAGCTCAGCAGTCCGAGCCTACTCCCCCCGAGCCTTCTCAGCCTTGCGCTTGGCCCGCGAGTTCGGCTTGCCGGCCGGCGGAGCAGCATCGCTCTTGGCAAAGTTCGGCTTGCCCGGCTTCTTCGCCCAGGGCTTCTTGTCGGAAGCGCCTTCACCGGCCTGTGCCCGTTCCGGCTTGCGGTCGGATTTCCATTTCGGCTTGCTGTCGTCGTATGGGCGAGCGCTCTTCTCGGCGAAGGGCTTTTTGCCGTAGCCTCCCTCGCGCTTGGCCTGCGAGAAATCCGGGATACCGGCGAGCGGCTTGACGCGGATGCCGCGTTCAAGCGTCTTGTCCGGGCCGATGGCGACCAGGAAGCGTTCGGCGCCTTCGGCCGAAAACTCGACGAAGGTTTCTTCCGGCTGCATCTTGATTGCGCCAATGTCGCGCTTGGTCAGGTTGCCGTTGCGGCAGAGCATCGGGATCAGCCAGCGCGGCTCGGCATTCTGCTTGCGGCCAACCGAGAGCGACACCCAGACGCCATCGGTGAAATCGTTGCGGCCAGCGCCGGCGGGCGCTTCGTCATAACGCGTGACCGGGAAGTCGTCGCGGCGAGGCTTCTTGCGTTCGCCTTCGGCCGGTACATCCTGCAAGTCTTCCGGCGCGGAATGGCCGGCGCGATATTGGCGCAGGAACGCGGCGGCGACCTGTTCGGCGCCGTGGCTCTGCAACAGCTGCTGCACCAGGGACTGCTCGTCGTCACGCAGCGGCGCGGAAAAGATCGGATCGGCGAGAAGACGTTCGTCGTCACGCTGGCTGACTTCATCGGCAGATGGCGGCTTTGCCCAGGTTGCGCGAATGCGGGCGGCTTCCAGCAGGCGTTCGGTCCGGCGGCGGCCACTGAGCGGCACGATCAGGGCGCTGACACCCTTGCGGCCAGCGCGGCCGGTGCGGCCGCTGCGATGCAGCAGCGTATCCGGATTGGTCGGCAGGTCGGCATGCACCACGAGCTCGAGGCCCGGCAGGTCGATGCCACGGGCGGCGACATCCGTTGCGATGCAGACGCGGGCGCGGCCGTCGCGCATCGCCTGGAGCGCATGCGTGCGCTCGCTCTGGCTAAGCTCGCCGGAGAGCGCAACGACGGAAAACCCGCGATTGTTGAAGCGTGCCGTCAGGTGGTTGACCGCCGCACGCGTCGAGCAGAAGACGATGGCATTCTGCGCTTCATAATAGCGAAGCACATTGATGATGGCGTTTTCCCTGTCGCTCGGCACGACCGTCAGCGCGCGATAGTCGATATCGACATGCTGCTTGGCTTCCGCGGCGGTAGCGATGCGGACGGCGTCGCGCTGGTAGTTTTCGGCAAGCTTGGCGATCGAGCGCGGCACGGTCGCCGAGAACATCAGCGTCCGCCGTTCAGTCGGCGATGTCTCAAGGATGAATTCGAGGTCCTCGCGGAAGCCGAGATCGAGCATCTCGTCGGCCTCATCCAGCACGACGGCCTTCAGCTTGGAAATATCGAGCGAGTTGCGGCGGATATGGTCGCAAAGACGGCCGGGCGTACCGACAACGATATGTGCGCCGCGCTCCAGAGCCCGCTTTTCGGTCCGCATGTCCATGCCGCCGACGCAGGAGACGATGGTGGCGCCGGTCAGCTCATAGAGCCATTCCAGCTCGCGCTGGACCTGCAGCGCCAGTTCGCGGGTCGGCGCGATCGCCAGAGCCAGCGGCGTACCGGCACGGCCGAAGCGCTCGGCGCCTTCCAGCAGGGTCGGAGCCAGCGCCAGGCCGAAGGCTACCGTCTTGCCAGAGCCGGTCTGGGCGGAAACCAATGCGTCCTTGCCAGCAAGGTCGGGATCGAGCATCGACTTTTGTACCGGCGTCAGCGTTTCGTAACCACGCTTTGCCAAAGCCTGGGCAATCGCAGGTACGATGCCTTCGAATTCGGTCATGTCTTGTCTTTCGGAATTCTTCACGCGCCAGGAGGCACGGATCATCGTGGCCCGCACGTCGCAGGCCTCTTCTTCAAGCGTGCACATACTTGGTCGGCGGGGCAATGTACAGAGCGGGCGCGTATTTGTGCAGCGCGAACGAAAAAAAGGCAGCGAATCATGCTGCCTTTGGAGTTGATGCTGCCTAACGAAAGCTCGAGTCGATCAACGTCATGTTACGGGAGCCACGGCTCCAAGCCGCTCCGAGTTCATGTGAACGGCCCCACGTTGGATTTACCTTTGACCAACCTCTCTTAACGCCGGGTTACCATTCCGAGGTGATCGTTCGCCCGCGAGTTTTAGGGGAGCAATCAGTTCTTGAGCTCCTCCAGCCCTGCAAAGAGGTCCAGCGCTTCCGGATTGGCGAGTGCTTCCTTGTTCTTCACCGCCCGGCCATGAACGACATCGCGGACGGCAAGTTCGACGATCTTGCCGGACTTGGTGCGCGGGATGTCCGTCACCGCGATGATCTTGGCCGGCACATGCCGGGGCGAAGCGCCGGTGCGGATGCGGGTTTTCATCGCCTTGACGAGATCTTCCGTCAGCGCGGCACCCGCTGCCAGACGCACGAACAGCACGACACGCACGTCGTCGTCCCAATCCTGGCCGATACAGAGCGCTTCCAGAACTTCCGGCATCTGCTCGACCTGATTGTAGATCTCCGCCGTGCCGATGCGTACGCCGCCGGGGTTCAGCGTCGCGTCCGAGCGGCCATGGATGATCAGGCCGCCATGCTCTGTCCATTCGGCGAAATCGCCATGGCACCAGACATTGTCGAAACGCTCGAAATAGGCGGCGTGGTATTTGACGCGGTCGGGATCGTTCCAGAACATCACCGGCATCGAGGGGAATGCCTTGGCGCAGATGAGCTCGCCCTTTTCGCCGCGCACCGGCTTGCCGTCCTCGTTCCAGACGTCGACGGCAAGGCCGAGACCCGCTCCCTGGATCTCGCCGCGCCAGACCGGCTGCAGGGGATTGCCGAGCACGAAGCAGGAGACGATATCGGTGCCGCCGGAGATCGAGGCCAGCTGAATATCGTCCTTGATGCCCTCATAGACGAAGGTGAAACCTTCCGGCGACAGCGGCGAGCCGGTGGACGTCATCAGCCGCAGGCTGGTGAGATCATGCGAGGTCTTCGGCGTCAGGCCGCCCTTGCGCACCGCGTCGATGTATTTGGCCGAGGTGCCGAAGACGGCGAAACCTTCCTCCTGCGCATAATCGAAGAGGATGTTGCCGTCGGGCGCAAAAGGTGAACCGTCATAGAGGCAAAGCGTGGCGCCGGCGGCAAGCCCGGTCACCAACCAGTTCCACATCATCCAGCCGCAGGTGGTGAAATAGAAGACCTTTTCGCCGGGAACGACGCCGCAATGCAGGCGATGCTCCTTGATGAGCTGCAACAGCGCGCCGCCGGTGGAATGGACGATGCATTTCGGCACGCCGGTCGTGCCCGAGGAAAACAGGATGTATAGCGGATGCGCAAACGGCAGGGGTACGAATTCGACGGCCTTTGCCTCGAAGGGCGCGATAAAGGCAGACAGCGTCTTTGCGCCCGGCGTCGCCGCCGCGACCGCATCGGCATCGCCGGCATAGGGAATAACAACGGAGGGAGCACCGAGACGTTGCGCGATGGCGCCAACCTTCGCCGTCACGTCCTGCAATTTGCCGCCATACCAATAGCCTGCGCAGGCAATGAAGAGCTTCGGCTCGATCTGGCCGAAGCGGTCGAGTACGCCCTGCTCGCCGAAATCGGGGGAACAGGAAGACCAGATGGCGCCGATCGAGGCGGCGGCCAGCATGCAGGCAATCGTTTCCGGCATGTTCGGCATCATCGCGGCGATACGGTCGCCCTTGCCGATACCGAGGGCGGCATAGGCCTGTTGTAGGCGCGACACCATTGCTGCAAGCTGGTCCCAGGACCAGCGGTCGCGCACCTTGTCCTCTCCCCAGAAGACCAGGGCATCGCCCTCACCGCTCTTCGACAGCAGGTTTTCGGCGAAGTTCAGCTTGGCGTCGGGAAAGAAGCGCGCCTCCAGCATCAGGTCGCCATTGATCAGCGCCCTTTCGCCGCGTTTTCCCTTGATGCCACAGAAATCCCACACTGCTGTCCAGAAGCTTTCGCGCTCGGTGATCGACCAGGCGTGCAGGCTGCCGAAATCGGAGAGCGAAAGGCCGAAACGCCGGTTGCATTCCTGCATGAAGGCAAACATCGGGCTGTGGCGGCGAAACTCGTCCGACGGGGTCCAGAGCGGTTGAATGTCGTGCATATGATCTCCCCCTGCTTTTCGGTCTATATACCATGCTGCATCGCATTATAAAGTCACAGAGTCGTCGGTCCTCCCGCTGTACAACGTTTGCATCCGCCGATCATTTCCTATATCCGGCAAACACAGGCATATCAGCGCTATGAGTATGAAAGTCTCCGTGAGATCATGAGCACGTCGAGGAATAGGAAGTGGCGATTGACCATGCGATCGGCCTCGCGCTGGCTGCCGACGGTCGCGCGCACCTCCGGCATCGTGCTGCTGACCATCCTCATCGTCTTCGCCGTCTTCAGGGCAACCGCCCCATTCCTGATCTCCAGCGGGCTGGTGCGCTCCGGTATCGAGAAGGCACTGTCCGACTGGACGGGATATCGTGCTCAGATCGAGGGCGACCCGACCCTGGAATTCTGGCCGACGCCGCGCGTGACGCTCAATCAGGTCAACATCCGTGAACCGACGAAGAACGGCAAGGTGCTCGGCCATATCGACAGCCTTTCGGCAGACTTCTCGCTGTTTGCAGCGCTGCGCGGACGCGCGCATTTCCATGAGTTTCATTTCCTGCGCCCGACGATCTATATCCGCCGCGACGAGACCGGCCTGATCGACTGGACGAACGAAGGATTGCTGTCCAAGGCGATCGAACGGGTGGAAACGTCCGCCAACCAGGGCATGCCGATGCAGTGGGAGCAGGATGCGGACATCGGCACGCTGACCATTGAGGACGGCAGTGTCGAGATGGCCGATGAGCGCACCGGCAACACCTACAAGATGAACGGCGTCAATGCGGATATCACTTGGCCACGGCTGTCGCGGCCGATGACGGCCGTCATCCTGGCGCGTCTCAACGGCCAGGACGTCAAGATCGATTTCAGCTCCACCCAGCCGCTGCTGCTGTTTGCCGGCAAGAGCGTGGATGCAAGGACGAGCTTCTCCTCGCCGCTGATCAACTGGACCTATAGCGGCGTTACCAGTATCTCCGATTTCTCGACGCTTGCCGGCAATCTGGATCTGAGCGTGCCGAACATGCCCTCATTCCTTGCCTGGAGCGGGGAGCATCTGCCGGCCGCCAACACGCTGCAGAATGTCTCGCTCAACGCCGATATCGTCGCGATCCAGAATGGCCTGCGTTTCAACAATCTGAATTTCAAGGTCAACGATTCCGCCGCGTCCGGCGTCATGGATCTCAACTATACGGCAGCCGGCAAGCCGAAAATTTCCGGCACGCTCGCCTTCGACCAGATGAATCTCAATCCGTTCCTGGCAGCATTCTCCATGCGGCTGGCGGCCGATACCGCCATCGACGCGCTGCTCAACGGCAACCCGCTGCAGCGCCTCGACCTGGACATGCGGCTCTCCTCGAACAAGGCCTGGCTCGGTCCCTTCCAGTTCGACAATATCGGCGCCAGCCTGTTGGTGGCCGGCGGCAAGGCGAAATTCGACATCGGCGACAGCGGCTTCGAAGGCGGGGATCTGACCGCGCATCTGGAGGTCACGCAAGGCGACTTCGATGGCGGCGGTAAATTGCAGATATCCATCCGTAACGCCGATTTCGGCGGACTTTTTGCTCGTCTCAAGCTCGTTGGTCCGCTGCCGATGACGACGGGGTCGCTGGATCTCGCGCTCAGCACCTCGAAGCCGATCTGGGCCGCCAATCTCGGCGACGTCGCCGGCAAGATGAATTTCTCCGCACAGGCGGGCTCCTTCCGGCAATTCAACATCTCCGCCTTCCGCGCGCTTGCCGCCGACAAGACGTTCTTCCGGATGAGCGATATTGCCGACACGGCCTTCGATTTCGACAGCCTCGATGTCGACGCAAGCTTCGCCAAGGGATCGGCCGAGGTTCACAGCGCCAAGATCGCGGGCCGCAACGAGACGGTGACGCTGAACGGCGTCGTTCCTTTCCGCAGCAACGGGCTGGCGCTGTCAGGCGCCATCGAGGCAAGCAATCCCACCGACACCTTGGACCTGCCGATGCTGCCCTTCTTCATCGGCGGCACCTGGCCGGACCCGGTGATCTCCCCGGTCACGACACTGCTGCCGAAGCCCGACCAGCCGCAACAATAAAGCCCTCAGCCAGCCGCCGCGGCGTGCTCGTCCCTCTGGCGCTGCACCTCGCGACGCTTGGTGGCGATGGAAGCGCAGATGACGCCGATGGCGACAACGCCGATCAGGATGGTGCAGATCGCATTGATTTCGGGGGTCACGCCAAGCTTGACCTGACTGTAGATCAGCATTGGCAGGGTCTTGGCGCCAGCGCCCGAGGCAAAGGTAGCGATCACCAGATCATCGAGCGATAGCGTTAGCGCCAGCACCCAGCCCGAAAACACTGCCGGCGCGATGATCGGCAGGGTGATCTCGAAGAAGGTGCGCAGCGGCGGCGCGCCAAGATCCAGCGCCGCCTCCTCGATCGAGCGATCGAAGGTCAGAAGCCTGGATTGCACGACGACGGCGACAAAGCACATGGTCAGCGTCGTATGCGCCAGGACGATCGTCCAGAAACCGCGGTCGACGCCGGCTGTGACGAAGAGCAACAGCAGCGACAGGCCGGTGATGACATCCGGCATGACCAGCGGCGCGTAGATCATGCCGGAAAACAGGATGCGGCCGCGGAAGCGCGTGTAGCGCACCAGCGTCAGCGCCGCCAGCGTGCCGAGCACGGTGGCGACCGTCGCCGACAGAAGCGCGATACGCACCGTCAGCCATGCGGCGTTCAGCATGGTATCGTTGCTGAAGAGATGCACATACCATTGCGTCGAGAAGCCGCCCCAGACAGTGACCAGGCGCGAGGCATTGAAGGAATAGATGACCAGCAACAGGATCGGCAGGTAGAGGAACGCCAGGCCGAGCGTGACCGAGACGATGTTGAAACGGGACCAGCGGATCATGACCTATCTCCCTCTCTCTTCGGCTTTCGCCTGGAAATGCTGGAAGAAGACGATGGGCACCACCAGCACAAGCAGCAGGATGGTCGCCACGGCGGAGGCCAGCGGCCAGTCGGTATTACCGTAGAACTCAGACCACAAGACCTTGCCGATCATCAGCGTTTCGGAGCCGCCGAGCAGGTCCGGGATCACGAATTCGCCGACGGCCGGGATGAAGACCAGCATGCAGCCGGCGATCACACCGGGGATCGACAGCGGGAACGTGACGCGCCAAAAGGCGCCGATCGCCGTGCAGCCGAGATCCTGCGCCGCCTCGATCAGCGTGCCGTCCATTTTCTCCAGCGCGGAATAGAGCGGCAGCACCATGAAGGGCAGGTAGGAATAGACCATGCCGATGTAGACGGCAGTGTTGGTGTTGAGGATCACCAGAGGCTCGTTGATGATGCCAAGCCCCATCAGGAGCTGGTTCAGCAGGCCAGTGGTGCTGAGGATCGACATCCAGGAATAAACACGGATCAGGAAGCTCGTCCAGAACGGCAGGATGACCAGCATCAGCAGCGTCGGGCGGATGGTGCGCGGCGCCTGCGCCATGCCGTAGGCGATGGGATAGGCTATGAGCAGCGTCAGCAGCGTCGAAATGCCGGCGATCTTCAGGCTGCCGAGATAGGCGTTCATGTAGAGCGGATCGCCGGCCAACCATGTGTAATTGTCGAACGACATGGTCTGCAGCTTGTCCCACCATTCACTGAGACTGTCCGACCAGTTGAAGGATGGATCATAGGGCGGGATGGAAAGTGCTTTCGTCGACAGCGAGATACGGAAGACGATCAGGAACGGCACGAGGAAGAAGAGCAGCAGCCAGACATAGGGGATGATGATGACAAGGCGCTGGTAGAGGGAGGAACCGAGCGTTTTCATCTTCAATCCTTCAGCAGCACGCCGGCGTTTTCGTCGAAGGAGACCCAGACATTCTGGTCATAGGCGAAGGGCTCCTCCACCGCACGGACCGCGTTCAGCGACGAAGCCTTGACCACCTGGCCATTCTGCAGCTTGACGTGAAAAACCGTCATGTCGCCAAGATAGGCGATATCCCAGATCTCACCCTCGGCGGCATTGACGGAGGCGTTGGCCGGCGGGCGCGGCGTAATCCTGAGTTTCTCCGGCCGAATGGCGAGACTTGCGCGGCTTCCCTCCGCCGGCGTATCGCCGGATGCGGTGCGCAGCGTGAGCGCGGGATCGACCGCGATCTCGATGATCCCCGCGCGGGCCGAGGTGACATTGCCCTCGAGAATGTTCACATCGCCGATGAAGTCGGCGACGAAGCGCGAGTTGGGGGCCTCGTAGATCTCCGCCGGGGTCGCCACCTGCACCACCTTGCCATGGCTCATGACGGCGATGCGGTCGGCCATGGTCATCGCCTCCTCCTGGTCGTGGGTGACGACGACGAAGGTGAGGCCGAGGCTCTGCTGCAGGTCCATCAGCTCGAACTGGGTCTCTTCGCGCAGCTTCTTGTCGAGCGCGCCGAGCGGCTCGTCGAGCAGCAGCACCTTGGGACGCTTGGCGAGCGAGCGGGCCAGCGCCACGCGCTGACGCTGACCGCCGGAAAGCTGGTGTGGCTTGCGCTTGGCGAATTGCTCCAGCTTGACCAGCTTCAGCATCTGCGCGACGCGATCGTCAATCTCCGCCTTCGGCATGCCGTCCTGGCGCAGCCCGAAAGCAATGTTCTTTTCGACCGTCATATGCGGGAAGAGCGCATAGGACTGGAACATCATGTTGACGGGGCGGCGATAGGGCGGCGTGCCCGCAAGGCTCTGGCCGTCGAGGATGATCTCGCCCGTCGTCGGTTGTTCAAAGCCTGCCAGCATGCGCAGCAGCGTGGACTTGCCGCAGCCGGAGGCGCCGAGCAAAGCAAAGAATTCGCGATTGTAGATATCCAGCGAAAGATTGTCGACGGCGACGAAATCGCCGAACTTCTTCGTGACGTTCTTGAAGGAAATGTAAGGCTTTGCCGAAGGGTCGGTCCACGGAGCAAAGGAACGCCGGATATTACCGAGAGACTTCATCATTTATCCCCAAATGAAAGGATGCTGCGCCAGCTCTTCCCCATTCCGGCGCGGTCCTGATCTTTACACTATGCCGTCAGAAAAAGGCCCGGACGTTGCCGTCCGGGCCTGCTTTGAAATTATTGGCCAGTGGTGACCTTCGTCCACAAGCGCGTCGCCACGCGCTGCGTTTTCGGATCCCATGGCTTCAAGGTATAAAGGCTCTTCGTTACCTCTTCCGTCGGATAGACGGACGGGTCTTCCAGCACTTCCTTGCTCACGAACTGCTGCGACGCCTTGTTGCCATTCGCGTAAGTCGTGAAATTGCTGGCCTTGGCGATGACTTCCGGCTTCATCATGTAATTGATGAAGGCGTGCGCCTCGGCGATATGCGGCGCATCGGCAGGGATCGCCATCACGTCGAACCACATCTGCGCGCCCTTTTTCGGGATCGAATAGCTGATATTGATGCCGTTCTTGGCTTCCGCCGCGCGATTTCGCGCCTGCAGCACGTCGCCGGAGTAGCCGAAGGCGAGGCAAATGTCGCCGTTGGCGAGCGCGTTGATGTATTCCGACGAGTGGAACTTGCGGACATTGGGACGGATTGCCGTCAGCAGCTCCTCGGCCTTCTTGAAGTCTTCCGGCTTGGTCGAGTTCGGATCAAGGCCGAGATAGCGCAGCGCCGCCGGAATGACGTCGGTCGGAGAGTCGAGCACGTAGATGCCGCAATCCTTGAACTTGGCGGCAAGCGCCGGATCGAAGATCACGTTGATATCCGGCGCCTCGTCGGTGCCGAGGATCTGCTTCGCCTTGTCGACATTGTAGCCGACGCCGCTGGTGCCCCACATGTAGTCGACGGCATATTGGTTGCCGGGATCATAGGCCGCGATCCGCTCCTGCACGGTATCCCACATGTTGGAGATATTCGGCAGCTTCGACTTGTCGAGCTTCTGGAAGACGCCGGCCTTGATCTGGCGCTGCAGGAAGTAGGCAGTCGGCACGACGACGTCGTAACCGGTCTTGCCCGCGAGCAGCTTGGTCTCCAGCGTTTCGTTGGCGTCGAAGGTGTCGTAGACGACCTTGATGCCGGTTTCCTTGGTGAAATCGGCCAGGATCGAATCATCGATGTAATCCGACCAATTGTAGACGTTGACGACTTTGTCTTCCGCCTGGGCGGCCGTGACCAGCGAAACCGCCGCAAAAGCGGTTGCCGCGAGCCGTGCGAACATGGACTTCATGGTCTCTCCTGTTTTGTTCAAGGGCATCCTCGCGATACCCAACCCTCTGTTTTTCCCGCCAGACTAGAAAGGAATCCCAAAGGCCACAAGGGGGAAAAGCAAGCCCCATGAGCTTTCACGGATTTACGCGAAATCGGGGAACGATGCGGTTCACCGACGGGAGACCGGCCACGCCATCCTCGGCTTACGGTTTTCAAACATAGGTCGGACGGTTGCCCGCGAAGAGATCGGCATGGCTCTTCAGCAGCCGGGCCATACGATCGACCACCGTGCGGATCTCGCGGCGATGGCGGTCTGTATCGTTCATGACGATCCATTGCCCGTGACGCAGGGAAGCGATTTCCTCACCCACCCGCTCCAGACGAGGCTCCAGGTCGCCGACGAAACAGGGAAGAACGGCGATGCCCGACCCTGAAAGAACCAGATCATGGAGCGAACGCGGCCGGGTGACCGTCACCGCGATCGCTTCGCGCTCGTTCTGATGCGGCCAGCGCAGATAGGCGGAGATCGCCCCTTCTTCCGCAACCGCGATCCAGCGCCTGGGACCGGCGAAACGCATGTTGCGTGCCTGATAGGCGGCATAGGCGACGTCACCGGTCTTGATGGCCGCAAGGTTCGCCTCCTCCGGTTCGAAGGCGCGGATGCCGATATCGCTTTCGCGATGGGCGAGGCTGGCGCGGCGTTCGGCGATTTGCAGATCGATGCGGAAGCCGTCCCGCTCCGAACAGATCGACGGCATGTTCTGGCTGAGCACCCAGGCGACCCAGGTGCCTGCCGTAATCCGCACGATGGCCGCGCCCTGCGCCTCGCGCTGCCAGCTATCCACCTTGCGGGCGGCCGCCTCCATGTCGAGCAGCTGATCGAACAGTTCCTGGCCGTCGCCGGTCAGGGCATAACCGGTCTGGCTGCGCTGGAAGAGCGGGCGGCCAACCTGACTCTCCAGCTCCAGCATGCGCCGGCCGATCGTCGCCGGGCTCAATCCGCTCGACGAAACGGCGCCCGTCAGTCCGCCGCCACGGGCGACGTCGAGGAAAAGTTGATAGGCATCCCAGGTCACATTTTTCATAATTGAAAAACATAAGGCGAAAACGACTGTATATAAAGCAAATTTCTATGTGTAATTAAAGGGATGCCTTTCAACGTGGAGACTTCCCATGCTCGACAGCGTCATTATTGCTCATGCCATCCAACTTCGCGACCAATACCGCCTTGGGCGATCTAACCTCAGCGAGGATGAATTCTACCAGGAGCATGGTCACAACTCCTATGTTGTGTTCACCTGGTTCGGAAACATCCTGGATCGCACCTATGCATGGCTCAAAACGAAAAAGGCGGACCGGCCCGTTGTCGGCCGATCCGCCTGTGATAGTGGCGCTTGCTGCGGTCAGGCAGCGTCCGCCCGCTGATAGCTATGGACGACCTGGCCGCTTTCGATCTTGAACTGCTGGATGAGATAGAGCAGCGCGTCCGCCTCGGAGGCCAGTTCCCGGCTGGCCGCCGTGGTTTCCTCGACCATGCCGGCGTTCTTCTGCGTCATCTGGTCCATATGGTTGACGGAGGCGTTGACCTCCTGCAGCGCGCTTGCCTGATCGTGGCTGGCGCGGGCGATCATCTCCACATGCTGGCTGATGGTGACGATCTGGCCACTGATCTGCGCCAGAACCGAGCCGGCCTGCTGCACGAATTGCGAGCCGGAATTGACCTCCTGGGTCGATTTGTTGATCAGCCCCTTGATCTCCTTGGCCGCGGCGGCGGAGCGCTGAGCCAGCTCGCGCACTTCCATGGCAACGACGGCAAAGCCTTTGCCAGCCTCGCCGGCGCGGGCAGCCTCGATGCCCGCATTGAGCGCCAGAAGATTGGTCTGGAAGGCGATCTCGTCGATGACGCCGATGATCTGTTCGATCTTGCGGGACGCGTCTTCGATGCGCGTCATGGCGTCGATGGCATTGCCGACGACGACGGAGCTGTCATCAGCGCTGCGCTTGGCTTCGCGCACGATCGCATCCGCATCCTTGGCGCGCTCGGCGGATGAGCGAACCGTAACCGTGATTTCGTCAACGGCGGCGGCGGTCTGTTCCAGCGAGGCTGCCTGCTGTTCTGTGCGTTTCGACAGGTCCTCGGCGGAGGCGGCCATCTGGTTGCCGTTGGACTGGATCATCTCGACATTGTCGCGCACCTGGCTGATGGTCTGCTGCAGGCGCGACAACGAGCTGTTGAAATCCTGGCGGAGCTGTTCGAGACGACCGATGAAGGGCTTCTCGATCGTCGAGGAAATATCGCCCTGCGCCAGACGCTCGAGGCCGGCGGCAAGTTCGCTGACGGCAAAGTCGATCTGGCGATCAAGCTCGCGCTTTTCGGCGTCGTTGCGCTGGCGTTCGTGCTCGGCGGCGGCGCGCTCCTCGTCGCTCTGCTCCTCGATGCGGATTTTCGAGATCGCGTTTTCCTTGAAGATGCCGAGCGCGCGGGCCATGTCGCCGATTTCGTCGTGGCGCTTTTCGCCGGAGATCGCGGTCTCCAGCATGCCATCGGCAATGCGGCGCATGGCGGCGGTGATCTGGCCGATCGGACGCTGCAAGGTCAGCACCAGAGCGATGCCGCCGGCAACGGAAAGAATGATGCCCAGAATGGTGGCGAGGATCGAGATGTAATTTGCCTGCTCACGCTCGGTGCCGGCGCTCTGCTTCTGCGTTTCGGCGAAGGCCGTGAGCTGACCCCAGACCTGATCGAGCTGCTGGCGCGCGGCGGCATATTCCGCAACGCGCTGGGTCGACGTGTTGACCAGCTGGTCGCCGCCGTCCTCGATCGCCTTGAGGGCGGGCCGGATAGCCGCATCGATACCATCGATGAAATCCATGCCCTTGGCGCTTTGCTTCATCGTGTCCATGGCGCCGCGGAGCTTGAAGACCTCCTGCCGCAGACGCGTGAGATTATCCTTGCTGGTATTGGCCAGGAATTCGCCAAGGACGAGCTGCAACGAATAGATCGAACCCTGGAGACGGCGGGTATCCTGAAGAACGGAGTTGGTCTGAACAACCTTGGCGTCCATCTCCACGAAAGTCGTCGTCGCCTCGCGCATCATCTGTGTCGCGGCCAACTGGGTATAGGTCGAGGTCTGGCGGAAGCGGGAAAGAAGCCGGCCGATGCCGGCAATCGTATCGTCGGTCGGGACATCCGCGCTTTCGGTGAAGGCGGTCAGGTCCTTGATTGTGCCGACAAGGGATTGCACGACGCTCTTCTGGTTTTGCGGAAGAGCGAGATTGATCGAGCGTTGTGCCTTGTTCAGATCAGGCAGCCGGTCCTTGAGCAGCTTGACCTTATCGACAGGGGTTGCAGCCTTATTGAAATCCTCGGCAACGGCGATGAGCTGATCGCCGCCCTTCAGCAGGCGGTCGGCCGACCGCAGCGTCGATGTCGCGGCCGCCTGGTCCTGGCGCATCTGGTCCTCCAGTTGCTGACCGTTGAAATCGACGTTGAAGCGGGTCTTGATCAGCGCCTTCTGAGCGTCATCGATCACCTTGCGGACATCGACTTCCTGTTCGTGCAGGGTCCAGAGCTTGCCGACCAGATTTGACATGTCGGCCGTCTTGGTCGCCGCATCCGTCAGATTGTCACGGCCATCCGCATCTTTGCCGAGCTGGTCGAGCGTCGACGCCAGAACGCCCTGCTGCGATTTGATGTCCTCATACAGCCTGTCACGCTGCTGCTCGTTGGTGATGCGCAGGAAGTCATCCATCGAACCATAGAGATTCTTGAAGCCCGTCAGCGATTGCAGCACGCTGTTGGAGATCTCCATACGCCCCTGTAGCAGGCCGGAGGCATAGAGCCCGGTGAGGCCGACGGCGGAAATGCTGATGACAAACGGCAGGACGAAGAGGAGAACCTTCGTCTTGATCTTGAAACGGGACAGGATCTTGTCAATGAACATCGTAGCTCGGGCCTCTCATACATCGCTCCCCCCGCCGGCGCCCGCACAGCGCTGACCGGATGCATAATCTTCAATCTTGAGATGTTCGCAGGCGGGGACCTGAGCGGTTCAGGAGGCAATCATTGCTTCGGCTCCACCATTGCGGAAGAGCGCCCCGGAAAATCTGCTGGGATTGTGGGTGTGAGAGATTAATTTTCAGATAAGGGGCGCAAACGAAGCACTCGGCACACGGTAAGCGCGAGAAAACGGCCGATGCAAAAGGTCAGCCGAAATAATGTGTGGCGCCAAGGCGCAAATCATTCGCCGCGATAGCGGCGAGCAAGGCCGATACGATCAGAAGCCGCGCGCAGCCAGGTAAGCAATGCAGGCAGCCGTGGCGCCGGTTGCAAGCATCAACAGCCTGACGGCCACGAGCTTGGCGTTATCACGGGTCTGAGCAATTGCGATGGCGCGAGCGCGGCGTTGTGTTTTGTTCATGAGCCTATATCCCATTTTCGCACTGACACGATAACCGGCAACAGGCCGTTCCGGCAACAGGCAATGTAGAAAATAAAGATGTAGGAAATGAAAACGCCAAAACCAGAGGTTAGTCAAAATTGCCGCACCTTTCGAACATCTGCTCGAAAGCTGCGGAACTCCGTGCGGTGTAATTTTACTTCAGCAACGCCGCAATCGTCGGATCGGTCGCCATTTCAGCGGCGGTCTTGCCGGAAGCGGATTTGATGGTCTTGTCGGCCCCATCCTTCAACAGCGCCTTGACGATCGCGGGATCTTCTTGTTGCGCCGCCATATGGAGCGGCGTCCAGCCGTCGTAGTCGCCGCGCACATTGACGTCGGCGCCCTTGGAAACCAGCAGATCGACCATGCTGGCCGGGCCGTAATATGCGGCGGTGTGCAGTGGATACCAGCCCTCGGTGGTCTTCATGTCCAGCTTGGCGCCACAGCCGAGCATCTTCTTGACGACATCGCCCTTCTTGTCACGGATCGCCAGTGCGAAATTGGTGTCGCCGCCCGCATCCTGGCCGTTCGGATCGAGCTTCTTGCAAGCCGCGGACGCCGCGCTGGCATCCAGCGCCGTAGCGGCAAGCATGCCAAGAGACATCATCAAGGCGGCCGCCATGCCGGGAAGAGTTGCGGATCGGAATGTCCGGGTCTTGAACGTCATTATCGCCTCCATCGAATATGTGCGTCGTTGGAGATGCTCCTTGCCTGCTTCCGGATCCATTGGCAAGGCCACTTCAGGCCGTTTCACCGGCGACGTGGCCTGAGGCCCGGGCCCACTGGAAATTATAGCCGCCGAGCCAGCCGGTGACATCAACGCATTCGCCGATGAAGAAGAGGCCGGGAATGGTCTTCACCTGCATCGTCTTGGAATCGAGACAATTTGTGTCGATGCCGCCGAGCGTGACTTCCGCCGTTCGATACCCTTCCGAGCCCGATGGCTTGACCGGCCAGGCCTGGACGGCGGCGGCAAGCTGCTGCAGCCGCTTGTCGCCCTGGTCCGCCATGTTGCCCGACATGCCCTCGCCCTCGGTGAAATGCTGTGCCAGCCGCTTCGGCAGGATTTCCGCCAAAGCCGTCTGCGCCGATTGCCGGCCATTGGCCTGCCGCGCCGCCTTCAACATGGCGAAGACATCCACATCGGGCTCGATCGCCACCGTGATCTCGTCCCCTTCCCGCCAATAGGAGGAAATCTGCAGGATCGCCGGACCGCTGAGACCTCGATGGGTGAAGAGCAGCGCCTCGCGAAACGCCGTCTTGCCATGGCGGATTTCGGCGGGCGCGGCGATGCCGGAAAGCGGCGCCAGGCGTTGCAGCAATTGCGGATCGAGGGTTAGCGGCACCAGGCCGGGGCGGGTCTCAATGAGCGGCAGGCCGAATTGCTCGGCGATACGATAGGCAAAGCCGGTGGCACCCATCTTCGGGATCGATTTGCCGCCCGTGGCGACGACCAGCGAGGCCGCCTCGAAGTTGCCTTCCGAGGTCACGATACGATAGCCTCCGTCGGCGACAGGCTCGACCGCACTGATTTCCGTGCGCAGCCGCAAATCCACGCCGGCCGCACGCATCTGGTCGGTCAGCATGTAGATAATGTCCTTGGCGCTGTTGTCACAGAAGAGCTGGCCAAGCGTCTTCTCATGCCAGGCGATGCCGTGGCTCTCGACCATGGCGAGAAAGTCCCTCGGCGTGAAGCGCGCGAGGGCCGACTTGGCGAAATGCGGATTGGCGGAGAGGAAGTTCTTCGGGCCGGCATGGATATTGGTGAAATTGCAGCGCCCGCCGCCGGAAATGCGGATTTTCTCGCCCGGTGTGGCGGCATGGTCGAGCAGCAGCACGGAGCGCCCGCGCTGGCCGGCGCGAATGGCGCACATCATGCCCGCGGCACCCGCGCCGAGAACGATCACATCATATTTGCCGGCCACATCTCATTCCTTCATCGATTAACGCGCTGCGTGACTATTTTTCCATCATATGGCGAAAGTCGGAGCGCCTCCCCCTCGCCAATTGGCAAACTGCCGTTATGATGCAATCTCCGATCCACGCAAATACGGTGTTTTATGCCTGCGAAAAAGACCCCGCTGAAAGCTTCCAAGCCGGTCTCGAAAGTTGCTACAGTTCCCAGCAGTCTACGGTCGGCACGCGGTGTTGCAAATTGGAAGGAAGCGGCCCAATGGCTGCGGGCGCGCGGGATCGAAGACATCGAATGCATCACCCCGGACCTTGCGGGCGTGCCGCGCGGCAAGATGATGCCGACCTCGAAATTCACGTCCAACACCTCGCTCGCCCTGCCCTCGGCAATCTATCGCCACACGATCTCGGGCGAATATCCCGAAGAGACCGAAAACTTCCGCTATGAGCCGCGCGACAGCGACCTCAAGCTGGTGCCCGATCTTTCGACGCTTTCCGTCGTGCCCTGGGAAACCGATCCGACGGCGCAGGTGATCTGCGACATCGTCAATTCCGAAGGCCAGGCGGTATCCTATACGCCGCGCAACCTGCTGAAGCAGATCATGAACCTCTACAAGGAGCGCGGCTGGAAAGCGGTGGTGGCGCCGGAGATCGAATTCTACCTCGTCGCCAAGAACGACGATCCGGACTATCCGCTGCATCCACCGAAGGGCCGCTCCGGCCGCTCGATCCTCGGCGGCCAGGGTTATTCCATCGCCGGCATCAACGAATTCGACGAGTTGATCGACGATATCTATCACTTTTCGGAAAAGCAGGGCCTGGAGATCGATACGCTGATCCATGAAGAGGGTCCAGCACAGCTCGAAATCAACCTGCGCCACGGCGACCCGATCGAGCTTGCCGACCAGGTGTTCATGTTCAAGCGCACCATCCG
This sequence comes from Rhizobium sp., assembly GCA_036383055.1. Classification (GTDB taxonomy): domain Bacteria; phylum Pseudomonadota; class Alphaproteobacteria; order Rhizobiales; family Rhizobiaceae; genus Rhizobium. The sequence goes on from DASVPC010000158.1 coordinate 20,968, forward strand.
CGAAGCGGCGCTGAAGCACGGCATCTACGCCACCTTCATGGCCAAGCCGATGCAGAGCCAGGCGGGCTCGGCGATGCATATCCACCAGTCGGTTGTGAATATCGAAACGGGCAAAAACGTCTTCACCAATCCGGACGGCAGCCCGTCGCCTGAGTTCTTTCACTTCATCGGCGGCATGCAGCGCTATGTGCCGAATGCGCTGGCGATGCTCGCGCCTTACGTGAACTCCTACCGGCGTCTGGCGCCGAACATGTCCTGCCCGGTCAACAATGCCTGGGGCTACGACAACCGCACCACGGCCTTCCGCGTGCC
>DASVPC010000159.1:0-43637 GCA_036383055.1 Rhizobium sp.
GGCTGTCTTGCCGCTCTGCTTCTCAAGGACCGCCTCCGTAATCGAATTTGGAATGCGCCTCGGTGTTTCCACCAGTCCGAGAACCGGCATGGCAACGAGGAAGAACAGGAAGTAGAACAACGTCGCGAACTGCGAGATCACAACGAAATTGCCTTCGGCCGGCTGCGAACCGAGCCAGCCGAGCAGAACGGCATCGGCCACGAACAGCCAGAAGAACAGCTTGTACCAGGGACGATAGACCGCCGAGCGAATCTTCGAAGTGTCGAGCCAAGGCAGGAAGAACAGCACGATGATCGCGCCGAACATCGTCAGAACGCCACCGAGCTTGGAGTCGATCGGGCCGATGTTGAAGGTGATCGAACGCAACATCGCGTAGAACGGCAGGAAGTACCATTCCGGAACGATGTGAGCCGGCGTCTTCAGCGGATTGGCCGGAATGTAATTGTCGGCATGGCCGAGGAAGTTCGGCAAGTAGAAGACGAAATAGGCGAAGACCAGCAGGAAGATGGAAACGCCGAGCGCATCCTTCAGCGTCGCATAGGGCGTGAAGGGCACCGTGTCTGTTTTCAACTTGACCTCGACGCCAGTCGGGTTCGTCTGGCCGGTCACATGCAGCGCCCAGATGTGCAGGATAACAACACCTGCGATCATGAACGGCAGCAGATAATGCAGCGAGAAGAAGCGGTTGAGCGTCGGATCGTCGACGGCAAAGCCGCCGAGCAGGAAGGTCTGGATCCAGTCGCCGACCCAGGGAAAGGCGGAGAAGAAGCCGGTGATGACGGTCGCGCCCCAGAAGGACATCTGGCCCCAGGGCAGAACGTAACCCATGAAGGCCGTCGCCATCATCAGGAGATAGATGATCACGCCGAGGATCCAGAGGATCTCGCGCGGCGCCTTGTAGGAACCGTAATAGAGGCCACGGGCGATATGGAGATAGACCGCGACGAAGAAGAAGGACGCGCCATTGGCGTGCATGTAACGCAGCAGCCAACCATGATTGACGTCGCGAACGATCTTTTCAACGGAGTTGAAGGCGACGGTCGTGTCCGCTGCATAATGCATGGCAAGAACGACACCGGTCAGGATTTGCAGAATGAGCATCACGGCCAGCATGGCGCCGAACGTATAGGCATAGTTCAGATTGCGCGGGACCGGATAGGCGATGAAACTGTCATAGACCATACGCGGTAGCGGCAACCGCGCGTCGACCCATTTTTCGAGCCCTGTCGATGGCTCGTAAGACGAATGACCACTCATGATTCAGTTCCCCCTCAACCGACCTTGATCTTTTTTTCTGCGGTGAACGCATATAGCGGAATGGCGAGGTTCTGCGGCGCCGGCCCATGGCGGATGCGACCGGCGGTATCATAGACTGAACCATGACAAGGACAGAACCACCCGCCATATTCCCCTGCCTGACCGAGCGGTATGCAACCGAGATGGGTGCAGACGCCGATCATGACGAGCCAGTTCTCCTTGCCGTCGCCGGCCGAACGCGCGACGTCGGTCGCTTGTGCGTCCGGCGGCAGATTGGCGTTGCGGGCGACCGGGTCCTTCAGCTCGGCAATCTGCGCGCCCTTGCCATCGTCGATTTCCTTTTGCGTGCGGTTGCGGATGAAGACCGGTTTGCCACGCCATTTCACCGTCAGAGACATGCCCGGCTCCAGGCTGGACACGTCAACTTCGATGGAGGCAAGGGCAAGCGTCGAGGCATCCGGCCGCATCTGGTCGATAAACGGCCATGCGACCGCGACGGCTCCGACCGCGCCAGCCATGCCCGTCGTCAGATAAAGGAAATCTCGGCGAGTTGGCTCGCCCTTGGTTTCACTCGTAGTATGCTCGCTCAAAGCCGGACCATCCTCTTCCGCAAAACCGCAGCTAGGCGCTGCGGTACCCCCTCACTAACGGCGAATCAACGCGACCATAATTCCGCCATAGATTCCTCCGCATCCCGCCGCGTTCTAAGCTTGATCGCAAATTATGTCCAGTCTTGGCAAGGGGTGGAGGCACAATGTCGCGGGAAAAGCGCGCTATTTGGCCGTAAGCAGCGAGCTTAAAATCAACGCCGTCAGTCAAATCGGCGTAAGAGCATGAAAAACCGTAAGATTCGCATAATAAATTTTCTCATTGCAGAGCAAAATAAACAATGATTTCAATGCTGCATCGCAACAAATTCAATGACAGGCCGATCATTGATCTCTAAGATGATAGTCTTTCCGCGCCTTTAAGCGCTATGGATTTCATGACGACATCACGCGCCATTTCACGCTCTGCCACCCGCTTTTGATCTGCGTTTTAGCAATGCCAAGGATATGTTTATGAGGCAGACGATTTACTGCGTTTTATGCGTGCTCGCGACCTTATTGTTGGTCACGCTGTCGGCGCGCTATGTCATCGACATCTGGCTGCTCGCCTTCTTCGAAAGCCTGCAGACGCATTTCAGCCTTTTCGGCATCGCGCTTGCCCTGCTCGCGCTTCTTTTCCGGCGGCACTGGTATGCGGTTCTCGTGGTCGTCTTCGGTGTCGGGCTCGCGGTCCATTCCGTCCTGATGCTGGGGGAATATGCCGCCTCCCCGGCGACGACCGATGCAGGCAAAAGCTTCACGCTGCTCTCCTTCAACATTGAAAACAGTAACTTTGAAAACGGCACCCGCATCGCCGACTTTATCCTGGGCTCCAATGCCGACGTCGTGGAGATTTTCGAGGCCGAGCCGATCAAGGCGGAGCTGCAGCGCATCAGCGATACCTATCCCTATCGCATCGGCTGCAGCGACATGGCCACCGACTGCGATTCACTTTTGCTGTCGAAGCGTCCGTTTCAAGCGCAGGACATGCGCAGCCTCGGCAGCCTCTGGCGCAATCGTTTCATCCTTGCGACCATCGACATGGATGGTCAGCCGGTGAACTTTGTTTCGGCGCATCTGAGCAAGCCCTATTTCGACGAATTTCATGCCGACGAGTTGAGCATCCTCGGCCCGACCCTCAAGAATATTCAAGGTCCGCTAATCCTTGCCGGTGATTTCAATGCGTCGGTCATTGCCCCGGATATGCGGGATTTTCTTAGGGATACCGGGCTTCGCCACGTTTTTCCGGAGCCCGCCACCTGGCCGGTCGTGGCCGGTGCTTACGGCATCGCCATCGACCATGTCTTTGCCCGCGCGCCGTTGCAGCTGATATCCGTCAAACAAATACCGGACGCGATGGGTTCGAACCATTTTGGCCTGATGACCGAGTTCAGCGTTTCAAAGTAGCGCTTTGATTTTGCAAAAGCTTCTCGGACAATCGCCCGAGGCTTGCGATGACGGCGTTACTCGGCGTCCTCTGCGATAAAGCCTCCGGATTGGCGTGCCCAGAGCTCGGAATAGAGGCCGCCACGGGCAATCAGCTCGTCATGCGTGCCATCCTCGATGATCTTGCCCTTGTCGATGACGATCAGCCGGTCGAGCTTGGCGATAGTCGACAGGCGATGCGCGATGGCCAGCACCGTCTTGCCTTCCATCAGCGTTTCGAGATTGGACTGCAACGCCGCTTCTACTTCCGAATCCAGTGCCGAGGTCGCCTCGTCCAGCACCAGGATCGGTGCGTCCTTCAGCATGACGCGGGCAATGGCGATGCGCTGGCGCTGGCCGCCGGAGAGTTTGACGCCGCGCTCGCCGACATGGGCGGCATAGCCCTTTCGCCCCTTCTGGTCCTCCAGCGTCGCGATGAACCTGTCCGCCTCCGCCCGCCGCGTCGCCTGCGCCATTTGCTCCTCGCTCGCCTGCGGACGGCCGAAGAGGATATTGTCGCGGATGGAACGGTTGAGAAGTGCGGTATCCTGGGTGACCATGCCGATCTCGGCCCGCAGAGACTCCTGCCGGACCATGGCGATATCCTGCCCGTCGATCAGGATACGGCCGCCTTCAAGATCGTAGAAACGCAACAGCAGATTGACGAGCGTCGTCTTGCCGGCGCCGGAACGGCCGACGATGCCAACCTTCTCGCCGGCGCGAACGGTCAGCGAGAAATCCTCGATGATGCCGCTGCCGCGGCCATAGTGGAAGGTTATGTGCTCGAAGCGAATATCCGGGCGGACGATCTGCAGATCCCTGGCGCCCGGTCGGTCGACCAGGCCGATCGGCTCCGAGATCATTTCCGCGGAATTCTGGATCGTGCCGAGATTGCGCATGATCGCATTGAACTGCGACATCATCCGGCCGAAGAGCATGTTGAGCCGCAGCACCATGCTGAGCGTGAAGGCGACGCCGCCGGTCGAGATTTCGCCGGCAAGCCAGAGATGGATGGCAAGGGCCGCGATCGTCGTGATCATCACGCCCGACAGAAGCGCCAGCGACGAGCGCACGCCGGTCAGAAGCCGCGTAAACGGCATGACGGCCGCCTGGAAGCGATCGAAGCCGTTGCGGATATAATCGTCGTTCTGCTCTTCACGGCCGAAGAGCTTCAGCGTCTGGATATTGGCATAGGCATCGACCATGCGGCCGTTCAACACTGACGCCGCTTCGGCGGAATTGCGGGCATGGCGGCGGATACGCGGCACGAAATAGCGGGCGAGCAGCGAGAAGACGCCGATCCAGATCGTGATCACCAGCGCCAGGCGCCAGTCCAGCCCGCCGACCAGCGCTATGGTCGAGGCGGCATAGATGATGATGAACCAGACCACCTGCAGCAACGACACGACGAGATCGCCCGTCGATTGCCCAGCCGACCAGACCTTGGTGACGATGCGGCCGGAAAAATCGTTCTGGAAGAAGCTGATCGATTGACGCGCAACATGTGCGTAGGCCTGCCAGCGCACCAGATTGAGGAAGCCGGGAACGACCACCTGCTCCTCGACCAGCGCGCCGAGGCTCACCACGAGAAACCGCACGACCAGCACGACAAAGACCATGCCGAGCAAGGTGCCGCCATGGCCGGCAAGCAGTCCCGTCCAGCCCTCGCCCGGCTTTACCTTGTCCAGGATATCGACGAGATGCCCGACGAACCAGAACAACGCCGCCTCGAGCATCGCCACAGCACCGCCCAGTGCCGCCATCGCCAGAAACGGCCCTTTCGCCTGCCCGACATAATACCAGATGAACGCCCAAAGCGACCGCGGCGGCCGAAGATCGCCGGCACGGTAGTAGGGATCAATCCAGGTCTCGAACAATCGGTAGACGGAACGGATCAGCATCCCATGCGATATAGGCGGTTTCGCCGAAGGCGCAAAGGAATGCGGCCGCTTGAGAACATTATATTTTTGTCATGTTTGCAGAACTCGGGGCCGTCAAACAAACATCGGGTGAGATGGATCTCGACCAAACTGACCGCATCATTAAATAGCACTACCCCAAACAAAAAGGGCGAGCCCTGAAGCCCGCCCTTCCCTTGATCCCTACTGCGCCGCCGCCTCGGCCTCTTCGTGGTCCGCCAGGAAGCCGCCGGACTGGCGGTTCCAGAGGTCGGCATAAATGCCGCCGTTCTGGACCAGCTCCTGATGTGTGCCCGTCTCGATGATGTGGCCCTTGTCGAGCACGATCAGGCGGTCCATCTCGGTCAGTGTCGACAAACGGTGAGCGATCGCGATCACCGTCTTGCCCTGCATCAGCGCGAAGAGGTTTTCCTGGATCGCCGCTTCCACTTCGGAATCGAGCGCCGAGGTTGCCTCATCCAGCACCAGGATCGGTGCGTCTTTCAGGAAGACGCGGGCGATCGCGATGCGCTGCCGTTGGCCGCCGGAGAGCTTCACGCCGCGCTCGCCGACCTGTGCGTCGAGCCCCTGGCGGCCTTGCATGTCGACCAGACCCTCGACAAATTCCCAGGCATTGGCGCGCTTGGTCGCCTGGATGATATCGGCGTCGGTCGCCTCCGGATGACCATAAGCGATGTTGTCGCGGATCGAGCGGTGCAGCAGCGACGTATCCTGCGTCACCACGCCGATCAGCGAGCGCAGGCTGTCCTGCGTCACCTTGGAGATATCCTGGCCGTCGATGGTGATGCGTCCGCTTTCGAGATCATAAAATCGCAGCAGCAGGTTCATCAGCGTCGTCTTGCCGGCGCCGGAGCGGCCGACAAGACCGACCTTCTCGCCGGCATGGATATCGAAGGTCAGGTTGTCGATGACCCCCTTGGCCTTGCCATAGTGAAAGCGGACGTGATCGAAATGGATCGCGCCCTGCTTGGCCGTGATCGCCGGAGCCGCCGGCACATCGACGATATCGTGCGGCTTGGTCAGCATTTCGATGCCGTCATAGATCGTGCCGATATTCTCGAACAGCGCCGAGACTTCCCACATGATCCATTGCGACATGCCGTTGACACGCATGGCAAGGCCGATGGCGATTGCGATGGCACCGATCGAGATCGAGCCGTTGAGCCAGAACCAGATCGACAGTGCCGAGACGACGAAGAGCGCCAGGCAGTTGTTGACGTAAACCGCGATGTAGAACAGCGTCACCTTGCGCATCTGTCCATGGACGGTCTGCAGAAAACCGTCCATGCCGGCCTTGGCATAGCTCTCCTCACGACCCGCATGCGAAAACAGCTTCACGGTTGCGATGTTCGTGTAGCTGTCGACCACCCGCCCCGTCATCGTCGAGCGCGCATCGGCCTGGGCGGCCGCGATCTTGCGTAGCCGCGGCACGAAATAACCGACGATGGCGATATAGGCCGCCAGCCATGCAAGGATCGGCAACATCAGCCGCCAGTCCGCCACCGCGATGACCAGGATCATCGACAGGAAATAGGTGACGACATAGACGAACACATCGAGGATTTTGATGACCGCCTCGCGCACGGCAAGCGAGGTCTGCATCACCTTGGTGGCGACGCGGCCCGCAAACTCGTTGGCGAAGAAGGTCATGCTGTGGCGCAGCAGGAAGCGATGCATCTGCCAGCGGGCAATCATCGGATAGTTACCGAGCAAGACCTGATGCATGATGACGGAATGAATGACCGCCGCCAGCGGCAGGCCGACCACCACCATGGCGCCCATCCAGAAGAGCTTGTGCCACTCCATCTGCAGGAATGTCGCCCGGTCGGCATGCGACAGCCAATCGACGATATTGCCGAGGAACTGGAACAGCGCGACTTCGCCGGCGGCGATCAGCATGGCAAGAAAAGCCATGGCGAGCAGCCAGGGTGTTGCCGGCTTGGTATAGTGCCAGCAGAAGGCAAACAGCCCCCTCGGCGGAACGCCCGGCACCTCGCTCGGGAAGGGATTTAGTCGCTGTTCGAACCAGCCAAACATGAAATGCTCCAAAGACTCGATCCTTCGGCCATGAATGCTGCGTCCAAAGAGATCACAGACTGATATGGTGGCCGGGCGATGAAAGAAAGAGGCCATGCCGGCCGCGTAATGAATCTAGAAAAAGGGGGAACTCGCGAAAATGCGCTTTAGAGCGCCTGAATCACAGCCATGGTCGAATGGCCAGGAGGCGCATCATCACAAACGATATATTCATCTAAGCCTCCCTGTGTCGCGAGTTGTAGAGCGGCTCTCTTTTACCGTGCATTTTTAGCTTTGAAAAGCGGAATATGCCTAAAAACGCGCCGGAATCTTCAATTTTGCTGATGGACGTCATCACAAAAACAGAGCTATTCGACGAATACCCGAAGACAAATCCGAGCGTTTTCGCTAGTTGCAAACCATGACTTCGCTGCGCATCGCCCTATACCAGCCCGACATTCCCGGTAACACCGGCACGATCCTTCGGCTCGCCGCTTGCCTCGGCTTTGGCGTCGACATCATCGAGCCCGCCGGCTTCGACATTTCGGACCGCAACCTGAAGCGCGCCGGCATGGATTACCTCTCCGCCGTCGCCCTGACGCGGCATGTCAATTGGGAGCGCTTCGAGGAGTGGCGAGCGACAGGCGGGCGGCGGCTGGTGCTCGCCTCCACCAAAGCGGCCGAGCGCTATACGGACTTTACCTTCCGGGAAGACGATATTCTGCTCTTCGGCCGCGAGAGCGCCGGCGTGCCCGATCATGTGCATGCAACGGCCGATGGCCGTATCCTGATCCCCATGATCGAGGGCCAGCGTTCGATCAATCTGGCCATGTCCGTGGCGATGATATCGGGCGAGGCTTTGCGGCAGACGACATGGGCGTGAATTGCCGTTGGCATGCCGAATAAAGTGTGAGAAGCTTTCTATCGGAATGCTCTAACTTACGGCGACCTTGGCGAGGTGACCCATGTTCCAGACGGCATTCACCCTCACTCTTACTCAATTCGCGCGCACCCTTAGCCTGCCCGAACGGCTGCAACGCTCACCGATGCGCAATCTCGCCCTGGAAGCGCTTCGCCAGCGCAACACAACGCTCGACGCGCTGTTTTACGACATCAAGGTCATCACTCCGGACGAAGCTTTCTACATCAGCGACTCCCTGGCCGCCGAAGGCACAATCATGATCGTTCCGCCAAGCGACAGCGGCGCGATCATTCTCTGCGAGACACTCGAAGAGTTCGCGGGGCGGGGCGGCCATGATGTGCAAGCGCTGGCGGTTGCCGGCATCGGCGGCTCCGCTCTCGGCGCCGCCGCCTTTGCCCGCAATGTTGCCGACGCGATCGGGGCACCCGCCGCGGTCGTCGTCTCCGGCTATGGCCTCGCCGATGTCATCACCGAGACGCTTGGAGGACATTTCTTCTTCGGACATCTCAAGGGCCTGCGTCCTGTGCTTGAAATGCTGGACGACTTTGCCGGACGGCCGAAATTCGGCGCTGCCGACGCAAGTAGCGACGAGACGACCTCGCGCACCAGTCTGGACACCCGCACCGTGCGTGCGCTTCTCGCCGACCCCCGCTTCTCCTTCCGCCTGCTCGTCGGCCACTCCAAGGGCAATCTGGTGCTCTCGGCAGCACTCCATGACCTCGGCAGACAGGACGAGGCCCGCATCGCGAAACTGGCGGAGAGCACGAAGATCGTCACCATCGGCACCCGCATCGCCATGCCAACGATCTTTTCCGACGTCATCGACGTCATCGGCGAGTGGGACTGGTTCGGCGAAATGAATTCGCGGCCGTTCATTACCGCCGACCGTCGCATTCCGCATGCCGGGCATCACACCAATACGGATCTGCACAGCCATCTGCCGGTGACATCGGTGCTTAAGGAAATTCTGGCCGCCGCGCCCTCGCTGCATGTCGAAACCAAAGCCGAAGCCTCGATGGCCGAACCCGCCGCCCTCTCGCCTTCAACGCGACCGACACGGCGGCCCGTGCCGATCGAGAAAGTGAAAGAAGCATTCTCGAACAAGACCTTGCCCAAGACTCCTCCGAAGGAATCCAGCCCTTCCGACGAGCCGCCGCCGCCGAAGCCACACTAAAATCGGGCACTGCGCAAATATTACTCCGATATGTCGCGCATAGTGTTGGAGCACGGGCGTTGCGAGCGTATAATCCTTAGCCGGCGAGTAAAATTGTCGTGATTCCATACAGAGGAAAAATCACTGAAATACATGCCTTTTCAGTGATATACGTTAAGTTTCCATTTTATCGGCAATAGCATCACGGCATGAGAAAGATATAAAAAGACGACATGGAATCCACCGTCGTGATGATCAATCTGTTCGGAGCCGTGGCTTTGCTGCTGTTCGGCCTCGCGCAGGTAAAGGATGGTGTGTCGCGTGCCTTCGGCGCGAGGCTTAGAACCGGCCTTGCAAGCGGCACACGCGGCGGCGTTCGCTCCTTCGTCTCCGGCTTCGTCGCAACCGTGGCGCTGCAAAGCTCGACCGCGACCGCACTGATGATCGCCTCCTTCGTCGAGCGCGATCTCGTCCTGCCCAGCATGGCCCAGATCGTCCTGCTCGGCGCCAATGTCGGCACCGCTGTCACGGCCTGGATCGTCGCGACCGGCATCGAATGGCTGTCGCCGCTGATCATTCTCATCGGCATCGTGCTCTACCGCCGCTCGGCCACCACCCAGCAGGGCGCAGGCACAGCCCTGATCGGCATCGGCCTGATGCTGCTGTCGCTGCAGCTCCTGAGCCTTGCCACGGAACCGATGCGGCAGTCTCCGGCGCTTGCCGCCTTCATTGGCCTGCTCGACGGCGCATTGCCGGTGGCGCTGATCTTTTCCGCGGTGCTTGCCTTTGTCTCCTCGTCCAGCCTCGCCGTGGTCGTGCTGATCCTGTCGCTTGCCTCAGCTGGCATCCTGTCACCGGCACTGACAGTCGTTCTTGTGCTCGGCGCCAATCTCGGCGGCGCGATACCGCCCGTCATGGCCACTCTCTCCGGCCCGGCCACCGCCCGGCGCGTGACGCTTGGCAACCTGATCGTACGCACCATCGGCTGTCTCATCGTCCTGCCCTTTGCCAGCTATATCGGTGCGTGGATGCAGGGCCTGCATTTTTCGCCGGCCAAGCTGCCGGTCGATGTGCATCTCCTCTTCAACATCGCGCTTGCCATCTGTGCCTGGCCTTTCTCGTCCTTCTTGTCGAAGACGATGCTGCGGCTGGTACGCGACGATCCACAAGCCGATGACGGGCCGAAGTTCCTCGATCATAATGCGCTCAGCACGCCGGTGGTGGCGCTCGCCAGCGCGACGCGCGAGGTCTTAGGCGTAGGCGATCTCATCGAGCGCATGCTGATCCGCACGGAAAATGCCTTCAACCGCAACGACCTGTCGCCGCTGAAGGAAATCTCGATCCTGGAAAAGCGCGTCGACCGCATCCAGCAGGAAGTGAAGATCTATCTCTCCAAGCTCGGTCGCGAAGGGCTGGACGACGAAAACGGCCGCCGCTCGATCGTCATCATCGATTACGCCATCAACCTCGAGCATATCGGCGACATCATCGAAAAGGGCCTGGCCGAGCAGGTAGCGAAGAAGATCGGCAAAGGCCTGACCTTCTCGGACGACGGTTATCAGGAGCTGCAAAAGCTCTTCAGCATGACGATCGACAATCTGCGCATCGCCCAGACCATCTTCGTCACCCGCGACTTCAACCTCGCCCGTCAGCTCATGGAAGTGAAGGTCGATGTCCGCCGGCTGGAAAAACAATCCTCCGAGCGCCATCTCGAACGCCTGCGCGACGGCCGCGTCGATAGCCTACAGACCAGCTCGCTGCATCTCGACATGCTGCGCGACCTGAAGCGCATCAACGCCCACATCGTCTCCGTGGCGCATCCGATCCTGGATGAAAGCGGGCTATTGATCGAGAGCCGGCTGCGGAACACGCAATAGCCGTTTCAAACCGCCGGCAACATTCCCATCAATCCGCCGACGGCAGGCGCCGCATGGTGAACTCGATGCGGTCGCCGTCGACCTGCCGCCAGCTTTCGACTTCGGTCCAGTAGGCAGCTTTCGGGAAAGTGTCGAACCATTCGCGCGCCTTGGCGCGGGCTTCCGGGCGGCTGAGACAAAAGGTCTCGCGAACGAAATCATTCTTTCTGCCAGCGGGGTTTTCCTGCCGGTGCCGGAATATTCTCTGTTTCAACCCATCGAGGGGCGGCGGTCCGGGTATCTTCATCATGAAACCTCGCCTTTAACAGGGAACATAATACCGCAATCAGCAATTTGCGAGTCGATTCTCCCGTGAGGCCAGCGCGCTGGTTCCGCCACGATGTTGCTGATATTCAAGGCGACAAATCGAATCGCGGGCCTCTGGCCGCCCGTATCCGGAGAGCACATATGGAACGACCGAACCTCCCCAAGGAACTGCCCGAGGACATCGAAGAAAAGAAGGAAGCGACGCAGGGCTGGTTTCAGAGCCTGCGCGATGCGCTCTGCGCCGAGTTCGAGCAGCTGGAAGACGAGCTTGCCGGTCCCCTTTCCGATCAGACACCGGGCCGTTTCGTCGCCAAGGACTGGCAGCGGGAGAACGGCGAAGGCGGCGGCGGGCGCATGTCGATGATGGAAGGCCGCGTCTTCGAGAAGGTCGGCATCCACACCTCCACCGTCTACGGCGAATTCTCGCCCGACTTTCGCAGCCAGATCCCCGGCGCCGAAGAAGATCCCCGCTTCTGGGCCTCCGGCCTGTCGCTGATCGCCCATCCGGTCAATCCGAATGTGCCGACCGTGCATATGAACACCCGCATGGTGGTAACGACAAGCCAATGGTTCGGGGGCGGCTGCGATCTGACGCCGATGCTCAACCGCCGCCGCACGCAGGAAGACACCGATAGCGTCCTCTTCCACCGCGCGATGCAGATCGTCTGCGACCGCCATAAGGTGGCGGACTACGAGCGCTACAAGGCATGGTGCGACGAGTATTTCTACCTGAAGCACCGCAATGAATCGCGCGGCATCGGCGGCATTTTCTTCGACTGGCTGCATTCCACAGAAGAGGCCGGCGGCTGGGATGCCGATTTCGCCTTCACCCGCGATGTCGGCCGCGCATTCTCCATGGTCTATCCCCGGATCGTGCGCTCGAACTTCAACGAAGCATGGACCGAAGAGGATCGTGACGAACAATTGATCCGTCGCGGGCGCTATGTGGAGTTCAATTTGCTTTACGACCGGGGTACAATCTTCGGGCTGAAGACCGGCGGCAATGTTGAGTCGATCCTATCGTCCTTGCCGCCCGTGGTGCGTTGGCCGTAAGCGCCGACATTAAAACATCAGGAGCACCCTGAAATCGTTCGGAGGAGTACCTAGGTTAGGTAATGCGCGTTTCAATCGGAGGAGATTGTAATGGCAGTACAGAATCAAGTTGCAGAGACTGCGAATGAACAGAAGCTTTCGCGCAGCGTCGACACGCCGGAATTCATAGTCCGGCTGGCGGAGGATATGCGGCTCAGAAGCGGATCGGATCTGCCTCTGTCCTGCTTTATCGAGCAGGTCAGGATGCAGTTGGCCGGCAAGTCACCAGGCGAGGTCGCCAGCATTGAGGCGGATCGTCCCACACGACCAACGCCGGCTCCCAAATATCAATCTTCGGATTGCTTCAAAGCATGGGCCATGCCGGACTGATGTCCGGAAAGCACCGTCCGGCAGGGTAAAAGCCTTGCCGGGCGCACGAAACCTTTCTCCATCTGTCGCGTTTGACCTTCATGCCCGTGCGGCATGAAGAAATGACATCGCATCGAAATCTCAGGAGGCAGATATGCGACTGTTCGAATGTGGTACGCTCGTGCCCGGCTGCGACTGGCACACCCGCGCCAATGACGATGCCGAAGTGGTTCGTCGCGCCGTCGAGCACATGCGTAACGCCCATGGCGAGACGACCATCCGGGAAGGTATGGTCGACAATATCAAGGCCCGCATTCGCGACGAAGCGAACGCCGCCTGATCCAAGCCCATGGACATCAGGACTCGATCAACTCCTTGAGCCGGGCGAGCAGCGCCGCCCGGTCCATAACGAAATTGCCATCGAGCCATTGCTGTTCGAGCTTACCGAGAATTTCACCGACCCGAGGGCCTGCGCTGACGCCCGCAGCCAGCGCATCTGCGCCGCTGACCGGAAAGACCGGCTTCTTCCAGCGTGTCGTTCGCTCCAGCAGCTTTCCCAGCCGGGCGGTGCGCGCCATCTCTTCAAAATCACCTTCCGCCTTGCCCCGCGCAACGGCAAGCGCCAGCTTCAGCCGGGCGGCAACACCGGGCGTATCATAGCGGTAAAGCAAGCGATCGAAGGCCGCTTCGGAGATATCGTCCTTGATACCCGGCGCATTCGCCCAGCCCTGCAAATAAGCGGCCTCCACCTTCGACAGGCGCAGGCGTTCGGCAAGCTTTGCCAGCCTTGCGGCATCCGGCGGCACGATGGCTGCAAGCCGCAGCAGCGGATCGGACGTCCAGCCAAGTGCCTGTTCCGTGGCGATCAGTGCCGGAATGGCGTCGATGCCCCATTTCTCGGTCTCCGGCAGCACCTCGGTCAGGATCCCGACCTGCCGCATCCAGAGCAAGGCCCGGCCCGGATCCTTCGCCGCAAGCAGCTTCTTCATCTCCGACCAGACACGCTCCGCCGACAGCGATGCGATCTTGGAACGCGCCGCCGCGCAGGCACGCAACCCATCGGCATCCGGCCGGCCGCTGCCGTAATAGGCGAAGAAACGGAAGAAACGCAGGATACGCAGATGGTCTTCAGCAATCCGCGTCGCCGCATCGCCGATGAAGCGGATATTGCGACGCTCGAGATCGGCGAGCCCTCCGACCATATCCACGACCTCACCGCTATCAGAGGCATAGAGCGCGTTGATCGTCAGGTCGCGCCGCTCGGCATCCGCCTGCCAGTCATTGCTGAAGGCCACCTGGGCACGGCGGCCGTCCGTCTCAACATCGCGGCGCAAGGTGGTGATCTCAAACGGTTTTCCATCGATGACCAGCGTCACCGTTCCATGCGCGATACCAGTCGGCACGGCCTTGATGCCGGCGGCAACCGCCCTTTCGATGACCGTCTCCGGCAACAAGGTCGTGGCGATATCGATATCGGCGACAGGCAGCACCATCAGGCTGTTGCGCACCGCACCGCCGACGACACGCCCCTCTCCGCCATCGGCGTTCAACAGGGACAGCACGCGCTGCAAGGCCTCGTCCTTGAACCAGGTCTCACCGGCAACGGAAGTCATGAATAGAGCCTTTCATAAAGCGTGCGGACAATGCCGGCGGTAATGCCCCAGATCATGCGCGATCCATAGGGCATGCGATAGAACTGACGCTGGATCCCTTGCCACACCATGCTGTCGGTGACGTGATGTTCCGGGTCCATCAGGAAGGAAAGCGGCACCTCGAATGCATCCTCCACCTCGGTCGGATTGAGCCTCAGCTCAAAGCCGGGCTTGACCACCGCGAGGATCGGCGTGATGCGGAAACCGGTCGCCGCCAGATAATGGGGCAAGCGGGCCACCGGCTCGATGAAGATATCCGCAAGGCCAATCTCCTCCGCCGCCTCGCGCATCGCCGCGATTTCCGGCGAAGCATCCTCCGGATCGATGGCGCCGCCGGGAAAGGCGATCTGGCCGGAATGCTTCCGCAAGGTCGATGTGCGCAGCGTGAAGATGACCTTGGCGTCCTCTCCGTCATCCACCACCGGCACCAGCACCGCCGCGTCGCGCAGGTTTAGACCCTCGACCTGCAGGATCGTTTCGGGGTTGAGCACATGGTCGCCATGGTCGCGCCAGGCAAGCTCGACCGGGCCGCCACTCTGGTTGAGCGCGCGACGCCGGAATTCACCGGCGGAATAAAGGGGAAATTCGCTCATCGCGTCAGGGCATCCAATTCGGCGACCGGCATGACCGGGAAGATCGTGCCGCCAGAGCGCACACAGAACATGTCGCGCCCGGCAATCTCCACCGTCTCGCCCAGTTCGACGAGATCATACATCACCGCGCGTGTCACCAGTGCTTCAAGCCTGCCGCGAACATGCAGGTAGGGTTTCAATTCATCATTGTCGCCGCGGATGACGAAGCGTATCGGATGCTCCCTGCCCGCCTCGACGACATCGCCGACATTGGTGCGGAAGGTCAACAGCCTTTTGCCGTCCCGTTCGGTCACACTCATCTCAACGGCAACGAAGGGCGCGTCGACGACGCGGATGCCGACCTTTTCCACAGGCGTGACCAGATAGGTCTTCTCATCCGCATCCTTGCGCAGAACGGTGGAAAACAGCCGCACCAGCGGCGCGCGGCCGATCGGCGTGCCCATGTAGAACCAGGTGCCGTCAGCGCGGATTTCCATGTCGATATCGCCGCAAAACGGCGGATTCCAGCGATCGACGGGCGGCAGGCCCTTCTTGCGTCCGCCATTGTCGCCGGCCGCGCGCGAAATCAGCGCAGCCAGACTTGCCGCATCGCTCGTCGCCCTGATTTCTTCGCTTGCCATTGTTCCGTCCCGGTTTGCACTTAGTCCTGAATACAGCCGTTTCTCACGAGATAGTCATTCGAAACGTGCTTGTCAGCTATCTTCATGGCGGTAAGTTGTATTGAGTATGAGGCAAATGTGTAAGTTCTGCGAATCGCGCGCACCGTTTATCAGCCGTTGGAGATGCAAATGGGCATGATCAAATCGACCGAAACGAGCCTCGACGACCAGGCCATGATTGCATCGGCCGAGCGGGCACTGGGCGATATCGCCACCATCCGGGACGAGGTTTCAAAGGTCATCTTCGGCCAGGAGAGCGTCGTCGAAAACACGCTGCTCGCCGTGCTCGCCGGCGGCCACGCTTTGCTTGTCGGCGTCCCGGGCCTTGCCAAGACCAAGCTCGTGACCACGCTTGGCGCCGTTCTCGGCCTTGGCGCCAACCGCGTGCAGTTCACACCGGACCTGATGCCTTCGGATATTCTCGGCTCCGAAGTCATGGACCAGGATGAAAGCGGCCGCCGCTCCTTCCGCTTCGTCAAAGGCCCGGTCTTCGCGCAATTGCTGATGGCCGACGAGATCAACCGCGCTTCGCCGCGCACGCAATCGGCGCTGCTGCAATCGATGCAGGAATATCACGTCACCATCGCCGGCCAGCGCTACGACCTGCCGGCGCCGTTCCATGTTCTGGCGACCCAGAACCCGCTGGAGCAGGAAGGCACCTATCCGCTGCCGGAAGCCCAGCTCGACCGTTTCCTGCTACAGGTCGACGTCGACTATCCGGAACTTGCCGACGAACGCCGGATCCTGCTCGAAACCACCGGCCTCAACGAAGCGACGCCGCATGCGGTGATCGATGCCGAGCGACTGATCGAGATCCAGACGCTGATCCGCCAGATGCCGGTCAGCGATGGCGTCGTCGATGCCATCCTCTCGCTTGTGCGCTCCGCTCGCCCCGGTCAGGGCAATGCCTCAACCGACAAGCATGTCGCCTGGGGCCCCGGCCCGCGTGCCGGCCAGGCGATGATGCTCTGCGCTCGCGCCCGCGCGCTCTATGAGGGCCGGCTCGCGCCTTCACTCGACGATGTGCATGCGCTGGCTGAGCCGGTGCTGCAACACCGCATGGCGCTCACCTTTTCCGCCCGCGCCGAAGGCATGTCGGTGCGAGACGTGATCGCAGGACTGGTCAAGCAGTCAAGAACGTAACTCGGAATAGCGAGGAGAGTATAAGCGCGTGGCATCCATTGGACAGATCGTCAGCCCGACCTCAGGCAATGATGCCCTCTCCCGCGCTCGCAGCCGTGCCGCCCTCGTGCCGGATTGCCTCGTTGAAGCCAAGCGCATCGCCAACACCGTCATTGCCGGCTGGCACGGCCGGCGCAAGCGCGGCATCGGTGAGAATTTCTGGCAGTTCCGCCCCTATAGCGAGGGCGAGAGCCTGTCGCGCATCGACTGGCGCCGCTCGGCCCGTGACGATCACACCTATATCCGCGACCATGAATGGGAAGCGGCACACACGATCTGGCTCTGGGCCGACATGTCGCCGTCGATGATGTACAAATCGACCTACGGCCATGTCTCAAAGGAAAGCCGCGCGCTGGTGCTGATGCTGGCGCTTGCCGAAATCCTCGCCCGCTCCGGCGAACGCGTCGGCTGCCCCGGCATCATGGAGCCGGTGTCCACCCGCAACGCCGCGGAGCGGCTGGCGGCGGCGCTGATGCACACGCCGCTCGAGGGCGGCCTGCCGCAGACCAGCATGATCCGAGGCTGGAGCGATATCGTGCTGATTGGCGATTTTCTGGATGATGCCGACAGCGTTATGAGCCGGATCGGACCGCTGGGCCGGCGGGGACTGCGCGGCCATGTGGTCGAGATCGCCGACCCCGCCGAGGAAATCTTTCCCTATAGCGGCCGCACCGAATTCAGCGACCCAGAAACTGGCACGAAGCTGGTTGCCGGACGAGCGGAAAACCTGCGCGAGGATTATCAGCGCGCCTATCTCGCCCGCCGCGACAGTCTCGGCCAGTCGCTGCGCCATCTCGGCTGGACCTTCGTGAGCCACCGCACCGACCGACTGGCATCGGAAGCGCTGGTCGCCGTGCACATGTACCTCTCCGGCATGCCTGCGAAAGTAGCGTCGGGAGGGCAGCCATGAGCGGTCTCTCCTTCGCATTCGCCTCCCCCGCCATCCTTGGCGCCCTGATCCTGCTGCCAGTGATCTGGTGGCTGCTGCGTCTCACGCCGCCGCACCCAAGGGCCGAAGTCTTTCCGCCGCTGCGTATCCTGGCAACGATCCTGAAGCGCGAGGAAACGCCGGCGCGCAGCCCCTGGTGGCTGACGCTGCTGCGCATGGCGCTCGCCGCCCTCGTCATCCTCGCCATCGCCAATCCGATGTTCAATCCGCGCACCAATACGCTGTCGAGCAGCGGTCCGCTGGTGTTGCTCATCGACAATAGCTGGGCAACCGCCTCCGACTGGGAGCGCCGCGTGCAGACAGCCGACGCGTTGATCGACGATGCCGACGCCAAGGGCATCCCCGTCTCGATCGCCTTCAGCGCCGAACAGAGCAACGACACCACCCCCGGCGCGGCCACGGCCGCCCGCGACAGACTGCATGCGATCAATCCGAGACCGTTGGTGCCGGATCGCCAGCGCGCCGCACAGGCCATCAAGTCCGCCCTCAACGGCACCGAGCCGGGCACAATTGCCTTCCTCTCCGACGGCGTCGAAAGCAAGGATAAGGACGACATCCTCAACCAGCTCGCCGCCTTGAAGCCGAGCGAACTACGCCTAATCCGGGGCGATGGCAGCGATGTGCTGGCGATCACCGGCGCCGCCAACGCCGCAAACGACATGACGGTGACCGCGACGCGCCTGAACGCCACCAACCCGCTCCGGCTGGGGCTATCCGCCCTCGACAATCAGGGACGACCGATCGCGGCGGGTTCACTGAACTTCGCCGGCGGCCAGACGGTTGCGACCGGCTCGATCGCCGCCCCCTTCGAAATGCGCAATGATTTCGCCCGGATTAGCATCGACCGGCATGCGAGCGCCGGCACCGTGCATCTGCTCGACGACGGCTTCAAGCGCCGGCGCGTCGCGCTGCTGTCCGGGCAGGCCGCCGACGAATTCCAGCCGATCCTGTCGCCGCTTTATTATATCCAGCGCGCCCTGCAGCCCTATGCCGACCTGGTCCAGCCGAACAGTGCCGATCTGGCAAAATCGATCCCGGAACTACTCGCCGGCAATCCATCCGTGATCATCATGGCCGATGTCGGTCGCCTGCCGCAGGAAAGCTATGGCCCGCTGCAGCAATGGATCCAGAATGGTGGCACGCTGGTGCGCTTCGCCGGGCCGCGCCTCGCCGCCGCTCCCGCCGACGACCCGCTGGTGCCGGTAACGCTGCGCCAGGGCGAACGCACCTTCGGCGGCGCACTCTCCTGGGCCGAACCGCAACCGCTCGCCGATTTCCCCGCCTTCGGCCCCTTCGCCGGCATGCCGAAACCTGCCAATGTCCTCATCAAGCGGCAAGTTCTGGCCGAGCCGACGCCTGACCTTGCGGAGCGCACCTGGGCAAGCCTTGCCGACGGCACCCCGCTGGTAACCGAACAACAAATGAAGGCCGGACGCATCGTCCTCTTCCATGTCAGCGCCGAACCACAATGGTCCGACCTGCCGATCTCAGGTGACTTCGTCGAAATGCTGCGCCGTATCGTGCAGCTCTCCCGGTCCGGCGGCGTCAACTCTGGCAACAGCGGGCCGAAGACCAGCGAAGCCATGCCACCCTACCGGCTGCTGACGGCCAAGGGTGCGCTGATCAGCGAAACCGGTGCTGCGCGTCCGCTCGAACCGAACAACAAGGGTGCCATCACTGCCAATTTCGACAACCCACCCGGCCTTTACGGCTCGGAAGAAGGCTTTACGGCGCTCAACGTTCTGCCGGACGGCGCGCAACTGAAACCACTGGATGCCTCCGCAACGGGCCTCTCGGTTGCGCAAGAAGGTCTCATCGGCGGTGAAGCCTGGTCGGCCAAGCCGATCCTTTTCACCATCGCCTTTCTGGTCCTGCTTGCAGACAGCCTGATCGTGCTCTTCATGAACGGCGCTTTCCCGCGCCTTCGCAGATCGACGAAAACGGCCGCGACCGGTGTCGCGATGTTGCTGCTCGCAGTCTCGGTTGCCGCCGTCCTGCATCCGGGCAGCGCCTCGGCCGACGATTCCAAACCCGGCGACGACACCATCTTTTCGCGGCTCGACAAAACGCATCTTGCCTATGTCGTCACCGGCGAGTCCGAGGTCGACCGCATCTCCGAGCGCGGCCTTGCCGGCCTTTCCGATTTTCTGACCTATCGCACAACGTTGGAGCCCGGCCCGCCGGTAGGCCTCGATCCAGCCAAGGACGAGCTCGCCTTCTATCCGATCATCTACTGGCCGATTTCCGCCACCGCGCCGATGCCGTCCAACGATGCCATCAACCACATCGACGCCTATATGCGCAACGGCGGCACCGTGCTCTTCGACACGCGCGACGCCATAGACACGATGGGCGACAACACCACACCGAGCCCGAACGGCCAGCGGCTGCAGGAAATCCTCGCCAATCTCGACATTCCGGCGCTGGAACCTGTGCCGAAAGGCCATGTGCTGACGAAGTCCTTCTATCTGCTCTCAAGCTTTCCCGGCCGCTATGCCGACAGTCCGCTCTGGATCGAGGCACGGCAGGATACGCGCGGCGACAGCAATGCCGTGACCTCGGCGGATGGCGTGACCCCGATCATGATCACCGGCAATGATTTCGCCGGCGCCTGGGCGATCGGCGACAATGGCTCGCCGCTGCTGCCCACAGTGCCGCCGGACGAGACGCAGCGCGAATATGCCTACCGCACCGGCGTCAACATCATGATGTACATGCTGACCGGCAACTATAAGGCCGACCAGGTGCATATCCCCGACATCCTGGAACGGCTGGGGCAATAGAATGAACATCGGTTTCGCCCCCTTCCTGCCCTGGCCCGTTCTCGCCGCCCTCGCGGTGATCACGCTTGCCATCGCCACGCTCGCGGTCTTCCGGCGCATGCGTGGCGGCTGGATCCGTGCGCTCGCGGCATTCGCTCTTCTGGCAGCACTCGCCAATCCGGTGCTGATGCAGGAGGACCGCGACCAGCTCTCCACCATCGTTCCCGTCATCGTCGACCGCAGCCTGAGCCAGCAGACGCCGGAACGCATCAAGATGACCGACGAGGCATTGGAGGCGCTGAAGGACCGGCTGGCGCAATTCCCGCGCATCGAGCCGCGCATCGTCGAAGTACGCGAGCCCGCCGAATCCGAATCTCCCTCGACGCGGCTCTTCGCCGCGCTCTCTTCGGCAATCGCCGATGTCCCGCCCGCCCGCGTCGGCGGTGCGATCTTCCTGACGGACGGTCAGATCCACGATATTCCCGGCGTCAACCAGGCGCTCGGCTTCGACGCGCCGATCCACGGGCTGATCACCGGCAAGCCGGACGAGTTCGACCGGCGCATCGAAGTGGTGCGCGCGCCGCGCTTCGGCATAGTCAACGACGAGCAGCAACTCGTGCTGCGCGTTATCGACGACGGCAAGAGCCCCGGCGGCACGGCAGACGTGACCGTCAAGATGAACGGCGATGAGATCGCGACGCTGCAGGCGACACCCGGCCAGGACACGCCTTTCAGCTTCAAGGTACCGCGCGCCGGCAACAACGTGCTCGAATTCGCCGTCGCCGAGGTGCCGGGCGAAGTGACGCCCATCAACAATCGCACCGTTCAGATGATCGAGGGCATTCGCCAGAATATGCGCGTCCTGCTGGTTTCCGGCGAACCGCATGCCGGCGAGCGCGCCTGGCGCAACCTGCTGAAATCGGATGCCTCCGTCGACCTCGTGCATTTCACCATCCTGCGTCCGCCGGACAAGCAGGATGGTACGCCGATCAATGAGTTGTCGCTGATCGCTTTCCCGACACGCGAACTCTTCGTCGACAAAATCACCTCGTTCGACCTGATCATTTTCGACCGTTACCAGGACCGTCCCAACGTCCTGCCGACGATCTATTATGATTACATGGCTCAATATGTCGAAAACGGCGGCGCGCTGCTGGTGGCCGCCGGCCCCGAACATGCAGCCGGCAATTCGATCGCGTTGACACCGCTTTCCGCCGTACTTCCCGCCGAACCGACAGGGCAGATGATCGAGAAGCCTTTCTATCCGCGCCTATCGGATCAGGGCCGCAAGCATCCGGTCACGCGCGGTCTCGACGGGTCGGATACTGAACCGCCGCATTGGGGTCGCTGGTTCCGCAGCGTCGATGTCGAGAAGCCGCAGGGCCAGACCGTGATGGTCGGCGCCGACAGCAATCCGCTGCTGGTGCTGAACCGCGTCGGCCAGGGCCGTGTCGCCATGCTGCTCTCCGATGAAGGCTGGCTCTGGGCGCGCGGCTTCGAAGGCGGAGGACCACATGTGTCGCTCTATCGCCGCATCGCCCACTGGCTGTTGAAGGAGCCGGCGCTGGAGGAAGAGGCGCTGACGGCACGCGCCGTCGGCCGCACGCTGGAGGTCACCCGCCAGACGATCGGCGACGATCCCGGCCCCGCCACCATCAAGTCTCCCTCCGGCAAGACGCAGACATTGCCGCTGAAGCAGACGGAGCCGGGCCTTTACCAAGCTGACAAGCGCATGGATGAGATCGGGCTCTATCAGATCGCCAATGGCAATCTCTCGACGCTGGTGCATGTTGGGGCCGTCGACGCGCCGGAATTCAAGGCGATGATCTCGACGACGGAGACGCTGAAGCCTCTGGCGGAAAAGACCAAGGGGCTCGTTACTCGAGTCGCGACCGCCAACGGCGGCGTCACCGTCCCGCCAATCCTGCCGGTGCGCGGCGCCGTTCGTGTCGCCGACGATCAGCGCCTGACCATCCGCATGACCGACGAAACCATATTGAAGGGCATCAACAACCTGCCGCTCTTTGCGGGCTTTGCCGGTCTTGCCGCCCTGCTCTTCGGTTTTTCCGCCATGTGGTGGCGTGAAGGACGGTGAATGCCATGTCGCAACTTGATGTAACGGATACCCCTTCCGAAAGCGACCTCGCGGCGATCGGTGAAGGCCTGACAGGCTTTAACGCTACCGATGTCGGCCCCTCCGAGCGCCGATCGCTCGCCGTCCTGATTCGAGACGAAAGCGGCAAAACTATCGGCGGCGTCTCAGGCTATACCGCCTGGGGCTGGCTGTTCACGGCATGGCTGTTCGTACCGGAGACGCTGCGCGGCCAGGGCATGGCCGGCAAGCTGCTGGAAGCGGCGGAAGAGGAAGCGATGGCGCGGGGTTGTTTCGGCGCCTGGATCGATACCTTCAATCCACAGGCGCTACGCGCCTATCAGCGGCAGGGCTACGCCATCTTCGGCGAATTGCCGGACTTCCCCATCGGCCGCAGCCGTTACTTCCTGCAGAAAACACTATCGCCCCGCTGAACCAGACGGGGCGATAGGTTTTTCTTTACAAAGTCTTAGACGGCGATCTTACCGCCGCCAACCTTGGTGATGGCCACCACGGCGGGACGCACCGGCATATCCGGCTTGAAGTCCGGCCAGCGCGTCGACAGATCCTCGTAATAGGACGGACGGCCGTGACCGGACCAGTCGTCGCCGCCATCGCCCGGATGCTGCACGGCAACGAAAGCCGTCTGGTCATCGGGCAGGAACAGCGGGCCACAAAGCTCGGCGCCGACGGGCACGCGATAGAACAGCTTCGATGTCGCCCGTGCATCGCCTTCCGTATCGACGGCCCAGAGGCCATCGGTGCGGCCGGTCGCCTTGTTGCTGTTGCCGTCGGTCGCCACCCAAAGGCGGCCGGCGGCATCGATGGAACAGTTGTCGGGCATGCCGAACCAGCCGTTCTTCGTCGTCTCTGTCGAGAAGGAGGCGCCGACGGCGGCAACGGAAGGATCGCCGCATTTCAGCAGCACTTCCCATTTGCCCTTGGTTGCCGAGAAGACGCCATCCTCTTCGCTGATCTCGATGATGTGACCGAAGGCATTGTCGGCGCGCGGGTTAGCGGCATCGACCTGATCGGCCTTGCGCTTGCTGTTGTTGGTCAGCATGACATAGACCTTGCCGTTGACGGCATTGGGCTCGATGTCTTCCGGCCGGTCCATCTTGGTTGCGCCAAGCAGGTCGGCGGCACGGCGCGTTTCGATCAGCACGTCGGCCTGGCTGGCAAAGCCGTGTTCCGCCGTCAGCGGCCCCTGGCCGAAGGTCAACGGCAACCAGGCAAGCGTGCCGTCCTCGGAGAACTTGGCGACATAGAGCGTACCATTGTCGAGCAGATCGAGATTGGCGGCACGGTCGGCCGCATTGTAGCTGTCAGCGGTCACGAACTTGTAGACATAATCGAACCGTTCGTCGTCGCCGAGATAGAGGACCACACGGCCATCCTTGGAAACGATATTGGCAGCGCCCTCATGCTTCACGCGGCCGAGCGCCGTGCGCTTCTTCGGCACCGACTGCGGATCGAGCACGTCGACCTCGACGACCCAGCCATAGCGGTTCGGCTCATGCGGCTCCTTGGAGAGATCGAATCGGTCATAGAAATTCGCCCATTCGTAGCTGCCTTCCGGAACGCCGTAACGCTTGTAGTTGGCGGCTTCCTTGTGGCCTTCCGGCAGCTTGCCGGAGAAATAGCCGTGGAAGTTCTCCTCCGCCATGATGTAGGTGCCCCAGGGCGTGACGCCGCCGGCGCAGTTGTTGAGGGTGCCGAAAACCTTGGCGCCGGTCGCATCGGCCGCGGTCTTCAGACGCTCATTGCCGGCAACTGGGCCGGTTACCTGCATCTCGGTCGTCGCGGTGATGCGGCGATTGTATTTGCCGTCCGGAACGACCTGCCACTTGCCGTCGACCTTGCGGATCTCGACAATGGTGCCGCCATGGGCGGCCATTTCGATGTCCACCTGCTCCTTGCTGAGCGGTGTCTGTTTGATCTTGCCGTCAGCGATCGTCACCAGGCCCGGAAACATCAGATGTGGGTTGGTATATTCGTGATTGACCACCAGCAGCCCATGTTCGGAGGAACCCTCCAGCGGGATATAGCCGACATAATCGTTGTTGTAACCGAACTGGCGGCGCTGTGCCTCGGCGGTCTGGTTCTTTGGATCGAAGGCCGGTGAATCAGCAAAAAGCGCGTCGCCCCAGCGCAACAGCACATTGGCATCATAGCCTTCAGCGACATGGTGATCGGCATCGACGCCGGCTTCGACTTCCTTGAAAGCGAAGGCCGAGCCTCCGGCCGCACGTGCTTTTTCCGCGCTTACCAATGCGAGCGGCCCCACCGTCGCAGCGATAGCGGAAACGGCGAGCGATCCTTGCAGGAAGCCGCGTCGGGAAAAGCGACGTCCGATGATTTCCCCCATCGTCGGATTGTCGGTACAGTTATGGCCTTCCCCTTCAGCATCTTCCAGCTGACTGGTCGGGAATATATCTTTTTGCGTGAGATTTTCAGTCATTGCACTACCCCCAAAAGTTTCGCAATCGCTCTTCATCAGAACAGGTAAAACTCTAGGTTGGTCGTATGACAGGTAGATGAAAAATACCCGCGCGAGAGAACGCGCGGGCAGCAACCGGCCGGACCTGTGGAAATCGTTGCGGTTAGACCGCGATCGCCACCGGCGGCAAATCTTCGGCGTCAATTTCCTCGGCAATGACGGCCGATGCAGCGTCATCATGCCAGGCAATCGTGCCCTTCAGCCGCTCATGTGTGTCAGCGGCAAGCGGCACGACGAGCACCCGGCCCGGATCGACCGGCCCCGGAAATGCCAGCGCGTTGTAAGCGACTTTCTCGAAGCCGAGCGGTCCGTAATAGGGCGGATCGCCGACCAGGATCACGGCTTCGGATCCTTTGCGCCTGGCGGCCTCGATCGCGATCCGCACCAGCTCCCGGCCGATGCCCCGGTTCTTGTGCGAAGGGCGGACGGCGAGCGGTCCGAGCAGATGCCCCTTGACCGAACCGGCAAGCACCGGCGTTATCCGGACGGAGGCGATGGTCTCACCGTCGTCGGCGCAGATGAAGGAGAGCGAGCGGTCATGCGGCCCCTGCTCGCGAATCCGCGCGGCAGCACGGGCGAACCGACCGGGACCGAATGCTTCTTCGTTGATGAGTTCGATGACGGCGTCGTGCGACGCATCCTCAGTGAGGTAGACCAGATCGTGCTTGTACATTAGACCAAAGAAACCAGATAGACAGACGGGATGGTTCTCGAAAACGCTTGTCGAGCGTTCGGGATCATCGGCGTCGTCGCAGGCTTCTGGTTGCTTTCATGACAAGCGGTCCTCAAAGTGTGACAAGCCGGATAGCAGGAAATTTTCGGTTCGTCCAATGTAAAATGCGAGCGCCCGCTTGTTGGTGCATCATCATGTCGGGATGATGACGTGACGCACTGTTCATCGTTTATCGCCTCGAAATTCCACTCGCATGTCGTATCTTCCGGATCAAGTTTTCGACAGGATCTCCGAAAGGATGGAACAATGGGTATGTTGGTTGACGGCGTCTGGCATGACGTCTGGTACGACACGAAGGAAACCAAGGGCCATTTCAAGCGCGCCGCCTCGCAGTTCCGCAACTGGGTCACCACCGATGGCGCGCCGGGGCCGAGCGGCACGGGCGGCTTCAATTCCGAGGCCGGGCGCTACCATCTCTACGTCTCGCTCGCCTGCCCCTGGGCGCACCGCACATTGATCTTCCGCAAGCTGAAGAAGCTCGAGAACCTGATCTCCGTTTCCATCGTCGATCCGCTAATGCTGGAAAACGGCTGGGAATTCGAAGGCAAGGACGGCGGCACGGTCGATCATCTCTTCGGCGCAAAGGCGCTCTGGGAAGTCTACGTCAAGGCAGATCCGCATTATTCCGGCCGCGTCACCGTTCCCGTCCTCTGGGACAAGCAGACCGGCACGATCGTCAACAATGAATCCGCCGAGATCATCCGCATGTTCAACAGCGCCTTCGACGGTCTGACCGGCTCGAAGGACGATTTCTACCCGACGGACCTTAGAGCCGAGATCGATGCGCTGAATGAGGTCGTCTACGACACGGTCAATAATGGCGTCTACAAATCCGGGTTCGCCGGCACGCAGGAAGCCTATGACGGCAATGTCCGTCGCCTGTTCGAAACCCTCGACATGCTCGACACCCGGCTGCAGACGAACCGCTATCTCCTGGGCGACCGGCTGACCGAGGCCGACTGGCGGCTCTTCACCACGCTCATCCGCTTCGACGCCGTCTATGTCGGCCATTTCAAATGCAACATCCGCCGCATCGAGAATTATCGCAACCTGTCAGCTTACCTGCGCGACCTCTATCAGGTCCCCGGTGTCGCCGCGACGACCAGCCTTGCGCATATCAAGGACCACTACTACCGCAGCCACCGGACGATCAATCCGACCGGCATCGTCCCCGTTGGCCCCGACCTGGATTTTGACCGTCCGCATGGGCGCGAAGGATTGGCGAAGGCGGCTTGATGAAATCCCCTTGTCCCCGCCAGAGCGAAGGTAACTATCACCAATAACTCGATGGCGTCTCGCCACCTTCCAGCTCCTTCAGCCTCCGATACGTCGCCTTGGTCGTCCCCATGGGCAAGGCATCGAGCGGAAAGAAGCCGCTTTCGACGATTTCGAGATCCGGCTTGCGCGGCGCGGTCTGCTCCACTTGCACGCGAAAGAAGACGACATGGTCGCGCTTGCTGGTGCGATTGTTGAGATAGACGTGGAAGAGTTGCGGCCTGCCCGATATCACCAGATTGCCTTCCTCCCGCAATTCCTTCGCCAACGCCTGCTCCACCGTCTCATGACGCTCGACGCCGCCGCCAGGCATGTGCCAGCCGGCGATATAGGAATGCCGCACCAGGAATATCCGTCCGTCCTGATCGAAGCAGGCGGCCCGCACGCCGAGGGTCATGCTGCGGGTGAGCGCGAAATAGCTGTGGAGTACCCAGCCAAGCAGCCTTGCCCGCCAGCTGCGGGATTCGTCAGGAGCCGCGCTGCCGCTCATGCCGTAGCTCCATCGATGCGATCGACCAGCGGCAAATGGATGTATTTGTTTTGACAATGGACTGGGCTATGTCTCAACCCATGTTCAAACTCGCGCATATTTCCGATGTTCATCTGGGTCCCTTGCCCCGGCTTTCGATCAGAGAACTCGCCTCCAAACGCATTACCGGATTTGTGAACTGGCACCGAAACCGGCGCAAGCATCTTTTCGGCGGCGCCCTCGATCTTCTTCTGGACGATATCAGGGCGAAGCAGGCCGACCATCTCGCCGTAACCGGCGATCTCGTCAATCTCGGCAGCGGTATCGAAATCCGCACCGCCGCCGAATGGTTGAAGACCGTTGGCGACCCCGCCTTCACCTCCATCGTTCCTGGCAATCATGATGCCTATGTGCCCGGCGCCTACGAAAAATCCATGCGTGCCTGGTATCCCTATGTTCAGGGAGATCTTGCCCCGCCAGAGTGGCCGGAAGATCAGCACATCTTTCCCTATCTGCGCATCCGCGACCGCGTCGCCCTGATCGGCTGCTCGACAGCGGTCGCCACGCCTCCCTTTGCCGCCAGTGGCTTCTATTCGGCCCGGCAAGCACGCGAGACGGTGAACATGCTGCGCGCCGCCGGTGAGGCCGGTCTCTTTCGCGTGGTAATGATCCACCATCCGCCGATCCGCGGCGCCACCAGCTTCTACAAGCGCATGATCGGCATCCGCCGCTTTGCCGCCGTGATCTCCACCGGCGGTGCCGAACTGGTCTTGCACGGCCACACGCATCTCAACACGCTGCATTGGCTGAATGGCCCGACCAGCCCGGTGCCCGTCGTCGGCATCGCATCCGCTTCGCAAGGCCCCGGTGGGTTGAAGCCGCCGGCCGCCTATAATCTCTTCACTATCGCCGGCCATCCGGGCGCGTGGGAGCTCAAGGCCGAACGCTTCAGCCTCAATGCTCGCGGCGATGGCGTAGAGGCCCGGGGCGTCGACATCCTGGCGTGATAAAGGTGGTATTTTGTGAAGGCGGAGCTATCGTTTCGGTAGCGTTTTCGAATATCCGGAGCTACAATCCGCCCAGGTGATTTCGGGAGGATGATATGGGCTTTCGCGTCGCGATGAAGAATTCCGCCATGACGGCGCTTGCTGCCGTATTTCTGTTCGGCGCCAGCCTGCAAGCCTTTGCCGCCGGCTCGGAGACCGACGAGACCGCGCCGCCGCCGAAGACCAAGACAACCACCCAATGCAAGGACGGCAAGGTCTGGGACAAGGACAAGAAGGAATGTGTGAAACCGCAGAAAAGCGGCTTTAACGACGACAGGCTTTTCCAGGCGGCGCGCGAGTTCGCCTATGCCGGCCAATATGACAACGCCATCACCGCCCTGAAGCTCGCCAGGAACCAGGACGACCCCCGTATTCTCAACTATCTCGGCTATTCCAACCGCAAGGCCGGCCGCATGGAGCTCGGCATGAGCTACTACCGAAAGGCCCTGCAGCGGGACGAGAACTATATCCTGGCGCGCTCCTACATGGGTCAGGCCTTGCTTGAACAGGGCGACGTTCAGGCGGCACGCGTGCAGCTCGTCGAAATTCGCGATCGCGGCGGCGAAAATAGCTGGGCCTATCGCTCGCTGCAACAATCGCTGAAAGGTCAGATCACCTATTGAGATCGAGATGGGGCATCGTCTTTCTCAAGATCGTGTGAGACCGTGAAGAGGACGTGTTCAACCGCTTTTGAAGACTTGCGAAACGGCAGGAAAATGGTTCATACCAACACGGAACGATCCTTCGGCTCACACAGCTTTTTCCCCGAGAAAAGCCGTCTTTTGCCGCAAGGCGTCCACAGCCACAGCACGACAAACCTAAACATCTGCCTGGAAAGACAATGCCGACGCCGGTAGCAGCCATCGACATCAGACGCGATCTGGTCGGCCTTCTCCCGAAGCTCCGTCGCTTTGCCGTAACCCTGACCGGCGACCTGAGCGAGGCGGACGAGCTCGTACAAAGCGTCTGTCAGCGTGGCATTACCAAATTCCATCTCTGGAACAATGACGGCCGTCTGGAAAGCTGGCTCTACACCATGGCCCGCCATCAATGGGTCGACGAGGCACGGCGCCACAGGCTGCGGTCCGTCACCAAAGGCAGCGCGCTAGAACAGGGCGAGCTGGCGACGCCCGGCATGCATGTTAATCCGGTCGAGGCGAGCGAAGCGCACCGGATGGTCACATCTTTGCCCGAAGGATTGGCCAGTGTCTTCCTGCTCGTCGATATCGAAGGGCACAGCTACAAGCAGACGGCCGATATTCTCGGCATTCCCCTGTCGGCGGTGGCGTCGCGGCTCTCCAGCGCCCGCCTTCACCTTGCCGCCCAGGGGCACAGCCGCTCGCCGCGAAGGTTTTAAGCATTGCAGGACATGAAGAAAATGCCGCTCGAAGCCCGCCTGTCCGCCTTTATGGACGGCGAGACCAGCCGTGAGGAAAAGGAAGAGCTGGAGCGGCTCATCGCCTCGGACCCGGAAGCACGTCGGATTTTCGACGAGCTGAGGCATGGCTCCGATGTCGGCCGCAAGGCTTTCGAGGAAGTGCTGAAGGAGCCCGTACCGCTGGCGCTGGTGCGCTCCATCAAGAGCGCGCAGGCCCCGAAGGCGCGTGAGCCTGCTCCCAAGCTTTCCCGGCCATCGCTGAAACTTGCCCCGACCGGCCGCCAGGCGCTCGCCGCCGCCCTCATCTTGTTCGTCGTTGGCGGCGGCATCGGCTACCTCCTCGGCGTCTTGCCGCCCAGTGCGCCCCCCGCTCCCCCGGCTGCGACCGCACAGAACCGCACCTGGCTGGACGACATCGCCGCCTACCACCGCATCTATTCGCGCCAGCCGCGCCATATCGTCGAAGTGCAGGCGACCGAGGCGGACGAGATCACCAGATGGCTGACGGGCACCGTCGGCGTGAAGTTCAATCTGCCGGATCTGGCCGCCGACGGACTGGTGTTCCAGGGCGCACGCATGTTCATCGCCGACGGCCGACCGGCCGGCCAGCTGATCTACAAGAACCTCGACGGCGACATCATCGCCATCTGTTTTATGAAAGACGACGGCGCCCCTGATAACGGTAATCTCGACGAGACCATCAAGGATGACGTGAGCATCGTATCCTGGCACCGCAACGGCAGCGCCTATGCCGTCGTCGGCCCCTCCTCCGATGCGATGCTCGATGAGATCGCCAACCGG
This sequence comes from Rhizobium sp., assembly GCA_036383055.1. GTDB lineage: Bacteria > Pseudomonadota > Alphaproteobacteria > Rhizobiales > Rhizobiaceae > Rhizobium. The sequence continues at coordinate 30,955 of DASVPC010000159.1, forward strand.
GTCTCGACGGAAATTTAAGCTGGCTGCCGATCGAGGTCCTGCTTGCGGCTACGGCCCGGCAGGAGGATACTGTTCATCCATCAATCGCGCCCGAAGACATCGCCCGACGGGCGCCCCTGGAGATCGACCATGTCCGACATCCTGCTGACCATCCCGGAGATTGACGCGCGCATCGCCGCAATCAGGGGAAACCTGCGCGAGTTGATCGAGCAAGCCACCGCCTATTCCGGCGCAGCGGACGAAGAGCGGGCATCGGAGCGCATCGCCGATCAGGAAGAAGAACTCGAACGCCTGATCAAGCGTCGCGACGAGCTTTCCAAAACTTAAACCCAGAGCACTAAGAGGCGGAAGGAGGAGACGACCCTTCCCATCTCTTGTTGCAGGATCAGCGAGACGGCGCGGCCGAAATCGTCGTCGCTGTTTGCTCGCCCGTAAAGATGATGACGGCGAACAGCAGCACGCCGATGAAGGTAACGATCGACGCAACCGCCACTACCGGCTCCATGGCCATATTGCCGAGAAGCATGAAATATAGCGCCGGCACCATGACCGCAACACCCGCCGTGTAGACGTAATACTGGATCATCGCCAGCCGCCTTTCCGCCTTTCGCGGGTTCAGGGCATGATAACCGCCGAAAATCGCCATGGTCACCCAGCCGAGAAGATTAGCATGCGCGTGGGCGCCGATGACGCTGTGATCCTCGGTGATCGCCATATTCAGGCCCATCCCGATTCCGACGATCAGGAATATAATCGCTGTCTTGAAGTATAGATTGGCAATGCGCGGCATGACTTCCCCCATAAATTATTGGATCTCGAAAATATCACACGCGTGCCTTTTCGAAAACATAGGTTTCAAAACCACTATCAAAGTTATTTTCTTTGAAAATTCCGAAATTTACCTGCACCGCCAAAGCAATGAACAGTACTTCCGCCACCGTTCCCTGAGAGCATTCGCCCTGACGGCTCCGGCCAGCAATTCCTACTGACATCGCCGCCATCATGCGCTATACAGCTGCTCAAGCGACTTTCAGAGGAGAGCACTTGATGAGACCCCACGGCACAGAAAACCGCCGCTGAAAAGCAGTGCCGTGAAGGGCTGCCTGTTCGGCCCGTCCATCAAATTGCCATCTCTTGCCCCTGGAGGGCACTCATGTTTCGTCGCTTCGAAAAGCTCGTCGATCCGTTCCAGAATTATGACGACCTGACCCCACCGCGGGATGCCTGGCGGTATCTCAAAAGTAACCTGCATCCCTTCCGCTTCGTCATGACCATGAGCCTTGCGCTCACCGTCCTCGGCGCGGCGATCGAGGTCTGGCTGATCGGCTATACCAGCCAGCTTGTGGATATTCTCGCGGCCGCCCGGCCGGATCAGCTCTGGGCGTCCCACGGCACTGGCCTGCTCGCTGCGGCCGCGCTCGTCCTCATCGGGCGGCCGATTGCCGGCTATCTCCGGGAAAGCCTCGACGATATCGCATTCCGACCGAATGCCGAGACACTGGTCCGCTGGCGAGCTCATCGCCATGTGCTCAGGCAATCCGTCGGCTGGTTCCGTCAGGATTTTTCCGGACGCATTGCTGCCCAGGTGCGCGATATCGGCAACTCCGCCACTGGAGCAGCCTATGCGGTGCTGCATACGCTCTCCTTCGTCAGCATCTATGTCGCCGGCTCGCTTTGGCTCATGGCGTCGATTGATCTGCGTCTCATTTGGCCGCTACTCATCTGGGTCGTGTGCTATCTCGGTCTGATGGCCGTCGTCATCCCCAAGCTAAGAAAGGCATCCGAGGAGTTCCAGGGCGCCTATGCCTCCCTGACCGGCATGCTGGTCGATACCTATGCCAATATTGACATCATCAAGCTTTTCGCCAATGCGGCGGAGGAAGACCGTGAAGGACGGGAGCGTTTCGCTGCCGCCCGCGAGACCTTCGTCCGGGTCCAGAAGCTCGAGGTCATGGTCAACTCCAGCATGCTGTTCCTCGGCAGCTTTCTGATCGTCGGGCTGGTCGGCTATGCCGTCATCCTGTGGCAGAGCGGCGGCGCACCGCTTGGCCTCATCGCCGCTTCCCTTGCCTTGAGCTTCCGCATTACCGGCATGGCCGAATGGATGCTCGACGCCGTATCGTCGCTATTCGCCCATCTCGGCGCCATGCGGCAATCGCTGCTGACCGTGGCGCAACCGCTCGCCATTGCGGATGAGCCCGATGCGCGCGAGCTTGTCGTCAACAGCGGTGCGATCACCTTCCGAGGCGTGACGCACCACTATGGCAAGGGCAATGGCGGTCTGAACGGCGTCTCGCTGCAGATAGCACCGGGCGAAAAGGTCGGCCTCGTCGGCCGCTCCGGCACGGGCAAGTCGACACTCGTCAATCTGCTGCTGCGGTTCTTCGATCCGGAGGCCGGCTCCATCGCGATCGACGGCCAGGATATCCGACGCGTCATCCAGGAAAGCCTGCGCCGACAGATCGCCATGGTAAGCCAGGATGCCGCCCTGCTCCACCGCTCGGTTCGCGACAACATCGCCCACGGAAACTCCCGCTTTTCCGAAGACGCGATTGCAGCAGCACTGGACAAGGCGGCGGCGAGCGAATTCGTTGCCACCCTGCGGGACCACGAGGGCCGCACCGGCTTTTATGCCCATGTCGGTGAGCGCGGCGTCCAGCTTTCGGGCGGCCAGAGGCAGCGTATCGCCCTTGCCCGCGCCATCCTGAAAGATGCGCCGATTCTGGTGCTCGACGAGGCGACATCCGCGCTGGACTCGGAGGTGGAAGCCGCCATCCAGGATACGCTCTATCGCGTCATGGAGGGCAAGACGGTGATCGCCATCGCCCACCGCCTCTCGACCATCGCCCGAATGGACCGCATCGTGGTTCTCGACGAAGGGCAAATCGTCGAGAATGGCACGCATGGCGAACTGCTTGCCCGAAACGGCATCTACGCCGCTCTCTGGACGCGCCAGTCCGGCGGCTTCATCGGCGGCGACGATCCGGCCCTGGCTGGATAGACAGAAACAAAAAATCCCCTCGATCAACTCGAGGGGATTTTGCCTTCACTGGACTTTTTTGTGGCTGAAATTCAGCCCTTCTTCGCCTTGATATCGAGCACGCGGTTCGCCGCCGAGACGATCGCCTCGAGAGAAGCGGCGACGATATTGGTGTTGATGCCGGCCCCGAAGAGCTTGCCGCCCGGATAGGAGGTCTCGACATAGGAGATCGCCGCGGCGTTGGAGCCGTGCTGCAGCGAATGCTCGGAATAGTCCTCGACCGTCATCTGAATGCCGAGATAGATCGACAGCGCATTGATGAAGCCGTCGATCGGGCCGTTGCCACGGCCTTCGATACGCTTCACTTCGCCATTGTCGGTGATCTCGGCGGCGACGATGCGCTGGCCCTTGTGCTCGGGATCGGCAAAAGTGTGGTGATCGACGAAGCGGATGCGGGCACCCGGCTGGTCCACATAGCGCTCGATGAAGTGCTCGTAGATCCGCTTGGCCGGCAGCTCCTTGCCTTCTTCGTCGGTGATCCGCTGGATCTCCTCGCGATACTCCACTTGCAGGTTACGCGGCAGGTTCAGGCCGTAATCCTGTTGCATGATATAGGCGATGCCGCCCTTGCCGGACTGCGAGTTGATGCGGATGATCGCCTCGTAATTGCGGCCGACATCCTGCGGGTCGATCGGCAGATACGGCACTTCCCAGACAGGATGATTGGCAACCTTGGCCGCCTTCATGCCCTTGTTGATCGCATCCTGATGCGAGCCGGAAAAGGCGGTGTAGACCAGTTCGCCGACGTAAGGATGACGCTCGCCGATCGCCATCTGGTTGGAATATTCAAAGACGTCCTTCATGCGCTCGATGTTGGAGCAATCCAGCTCCGGATCGACGCCCTGCGTGAACATGTTCAGCGCCATGGTGACGACGTCGACATTGCCGGTGCGCTCGCCATTGCCGAACAGCGTGCCTTCGACGCGGTCGGCGCCGGCCAGGAGTGCCAGTTCGGCGGCGGCAATGCCGGTGCCGCGGTCATTGTGCGGATGCAGGGAGATCAGCAGGTTTTCGCGGTTGTCGAGATTGCGGCACATCCATTCGATCTGGTCGGCATAGATGTTCGGCGTCGCCATTTCGACAGTGGACGGCAGGTTGATGATCAGTTTGTTGTCTGGCGTCGGCTTCACCACCTCAATGACGGCGTTGCAGATTTCCAGCGCCACATCCAACTCGGTGCCGGTAAAGCTTTCCGGCGAATATTCGAAGCGATAGCCGCCGCCGGCCTTGGCCGCCATGTCGGTGATCATCTTGGCCGCGTCGACGGCGATCTGCTTGATGCCCTGCACATCCTTGGCGAACACCACACGGCGCTGCAATTCGCTGGTGGAATTGTAGAAATGCACGATCGGCTTGTTGGCGCCTTCGAGAGACTCGAAAGTGCGGGTGATCAGCTCGGGCCGGCACTGCACCAGGACCTGCAGCGACACGTCGTCCGGCACGTTGCCCTGCTCGATGCACCAGCGGGCAAAATCGAAGTCGGTCTGCGAGGCCGAGGGGAAACCGATTTCGATTTCCTTGAAGCCCATGTCCAGCAGCAGCTGGAACATACGGGCCTTGCGGTCGTGACCCATCGGGTCGACCAGCGCCTGATTGCCGTCGCGCAGATCCACGGAACACCAGATCGGTGCCTTGGTGATGACCTTGGAAGGCCAGGTTCGGTCGGGAATATTGATCTGCGGGTAAGAGCGGTACTTTACCGCTGCTTCGGGCATGCCTTTGGGGGAATGGCTGTTCGCGTCCATGGTCTCGTCTCTTCCTTTCCCGTCATTTGCCCCGCGTATTAACCGATCACAGGCGGCTTGGCGATGACAAATGCGGACCCTCTAGGGGTATGCTGTCGATTTTGGGAATATGTCTCGAGGAGCGATGGCCTGGCGGGCTTTTCGGCCGCCGAGCGCTCCTCAAAGGACCCGGCAACCGCGCGTAAGGCCGAGAAGAAGAAGCGAAGTGAGGGCGCGCGTATTGTCACGCAGGGCAATGCGCCCACGTACAATCTGCTCGGAAATCTTTGCGCCAGTCGTCTTCATGCCCGCGCTTATAACCGCGCGGCTAAAAGGAAGCAACCCCCTGCTTATCTTTTCAGCACCTGCACCAAATGCGAGAGCGCCATCATCAACAAGCCGGCAATCAGGCCCCAGAAGGCACCGGAAATCCCGGCAAAGGAAACACCGGATGCCGTAACGAGAAAGGTGACCGCCGCCGCCTCGCGCGATTCCACCCTTTGAAAAGCGTTCATGGCCGAGTTGGACAGCGCGCCAACCAGGGCCAACCCCGCAACGGCCTCGATCAGGACCGGCGGCGCCAAGGTCACGAAGGCGATGACGGCACTCGCAAGCAATCCGAGGACGATATAGACGACACCCGCAATGATAGCCGCCCAATAACGCCGTTTGGGATCGGCATGCGCGTCCTGCCCGGCGCACATGGCGGCAGTGACGGCGGCAAGATTGACGGCATTGCCGCCGAAGGGCGCGCTCAGCAGCGAAAACAGGCCGGTGACGGCAAAAAGCGGGCCGGGCTTCGGATCATAGTGATGCACCTTCAGCACCGCGATCCCCGGAATATTCTGCGACGCCATGGTGACGATGAACAGCGGCAGCGCGATGGAGACAAGCCCTGCGACGGTGAAGACCGGCCTCACCAGCTCGACGCTCGGCAGCAGCGAATGCTCCAGCGACATCAGCGCTCCATCCGGTATATTCACGCCGAAGGCCAGCACCAGCGCAAAGGCGACCACCGCCGCCGGCACCGCCCAGAGCCGCTTGACCGCACCGACCACAATCCAGGCAAGGACAATGGGCAGGCCGAGCAACGGATTAAAGGCGATAGCATTGACCGGCGCAAAGCAAAGCCCGATCAGCACACCGGCCAGCATGGCATTCGCAAGCGGCGCCGGAATAGCCGCCACAGCGCGCCCAAGCGGCCGGAACAGGCCGGCAATCACGATCAGCACCGCGCAAACCAGAAAGGCGCCCACCGCCACCGGAAAACCGCCATCGATCGCACCGCTACTGGCCAGTAGCGCCGCCCCCGGCGTCGACCAGGCAATGCTGATCGGCATCCTTGTCACCGCACTGACCAGAATGGCGCAAACACCCATGGAAACCGACAGAGCCATCAGCCCGGACGCCGCCTGCGCATCCGTCGCCCCAACCGCCTGCAACCCATGCACGATCACGGCAAAGGAACTGGCAAAGCCGACAAAGGCGATAAGACAGCCCATGAACAGGCTCTGGAGGGAGAAATCTTTGAACATGGCGGCGAAGACCCAGGCGAAAAAGACGATTGAACCCACATGGAGCATCACAAGCAGTGGGCGTGCAAGTGCAGTTCCTGGGCAAAGTGTCAACGATGACAGCACGATCCGCCAATCTGCGAACGGCGTCGAGGCGGGCGATGCAGCTTGCCGGCCCTCAACATATGCTCACCACAAGTCGTTTAACATGCATAAATACGCAGATTGACTCTCTTGTTTCTGCACGTTAATGCATAATTATGAGCAATTCACTTCCATTGTCCCGCCGGGACATCATAGAAGCACGGCTTGCAGAGGGTCGGCAGATCATCGCCGCATCGCTTGCGATCGAGTTCAATGTTTCCGAGGATGCAGTGCGCCGGGATCTGCGGGCACTTGCCGCCGAGGGCAAATGCCGGCGCGTCTACGGCGGCGCGCTTCCTCTTCTCACACTCTCGCAGCCCATTTCAGCCCGGATCGGGCAAGCATCCGATCGAAAAAAGGCGCTAGCGCGCGCAGCCGTGAGCATGATCGAACCGAGCGAATTCGTGTTTCTCGACAGCGGCAGCACGAACCTTGCAATGGTTGATCTGCTACCGAAGAACAGCGAACTGACGATCGCGACGAACTCCATTGACATAGCATCTGCCGTCATGAAGCGTGGCGACTTCCCGCTCATCATGATCGGCGGCGCGGTCAATCCCATCGTCGGTGGTAGCGTTGACGCGATGGCGGTAACAGCCATCGAAAATATGAATATAGATCGCTGCTTCGTGGGCGCCTGCGCAGTTTCGGCGAAAAACGGCATCAGCGTGCATGAACATGCGGACGCGATTTTCAAACGAACACTCATCAAACGAAGCACGTCACGCATTGCCATGGCGACGTCCGAAAAGTTTCACGAGCGCGCGCCGCATCGTATCGGTGGTGCCACCGATATCGATTGGCTGATTGTCGAAGCGGACCTACCTGGTGGCGACGAGGAAGCCGCGGTCGAAGCTGGCTTTGCTCTCGTGAAGCCGAACGACATCATCTCATCATCCTGATCTCGAAAGACGGGGAATCATCATGCAATCTACCGATCGGCCGGAAACCCGGCTGGCAACACGACTGGCCTTTTTGATCGCGGGATTTGGTCTCGCCTGCTGGGCTCCTCTTGTACCCTTCGCCAAGGCCCGGCTCGAGGTCGATGACGGCGTACTTGGTATATTACTGCTTTGCCTGGGCCTCGGCTCCGTTGCAGCGATGCTGGCCACCGGCATGTTGAGTGCACGCTACGGCAGCAAGCCGATCATCATTGCAAGCGGGTTGGGCCTCGCGCTCACCTTGCCAATCCTCACCATAGCCAGCACGCCGTTCACGCTGGGCGTCACCCTCGCCCTGTTTGGCGCAGCTCTGGGATCACTCGACGTTGCGATGAACATCCATGCCGTCGAAGTGGAAAAAGGTGCGGACCGGCCTCTGATGTCCGGCGTTCATGCGCTTTTCAGCATTGGCGGCTTCATCGGCTCGCTGCTGGTGACGCTGTTGCTATCCGTCCATGCCGGCCCCTTGGTCGCAACGCTGCTATCCTCTGCTTTGATGCTGGTCGCCCTGGTCGTCGCATGGCCTCGGCTACTCAGAACCGTTCCGTCAGAGGATGCACCGTTTTTCGCCATTCCCCGTAGCTTCGTTTTGCTGCTTGCCGTCCTCGCCGCCATCACCTTCCTCGTCGAAGGGGCCATCCTCGATTGGAGTGCACTGCTCCTCACCACTCAAGGTCAGGTGGAGGCTAGTCATGGCGGCCTCGGCTACATGCTGTTTGCAATTGCCATGACAGTAGGGCGCCTGGCCGGCGATACCATCATGGCAAAGTTCGGCGACCGGGCGATCATGCTATGGGGCGGGCTCGTCGCGGTGGCTGGTTTCTTCGTTCTCCTGCTGAGCCCTATCGCGATCCTTGCCATGAGCGGCTTCCTGTTGATCGGGCTTGGTGCCTCCAACATCGTGCCGGTGCTCTTCCGCAAGGGAGGGACGCAGACGGTCATGCCCGCGGGGCTCGCCGTCGCCGCAATCACCATGTGCGGATATGCGGGCGTGCTGATCGGGCCTGCCAGCGTGGGCTTCGTGGCCAATCATATCGGCTTGCCCGGCTCCTTCTGGATGCTCGCCATATTGCTTTGCGCCGCGCCCCTCTGCGCCGGCATCGTTACTCGCACCCAGAGTCGGGAGGAGACAAATGCACATCGCTCATACCGCCCTATGGACATGTGATATCGATGGCGCCGCGGCGTTCTGGATCAAGTACTTCGGAGCAATCGTCGGTGAGCCCTATCACAGCCAGCGCCGCCCCGGTTTCATCTCGCGCTTCGTACATCTGCCAGAGAGCACCGACCAGATCGAACTGATGACCGGGCCATGGCTTCCAGCCGATACGCATGACGAACGCGTCGGTTGGGACCATATCGCAATATCGCTGGGCGACCGGGCAGCGGTCGACGCGCTGGCCGATCGGTGCAAGGCCGGTGGCTGCCTGAAATCCGGCCCCCGGACAACGGGCGACGGCTTCTATGAAGCGGTTATTACCATGCCGGATGGAACTCCGATCGAGATCACTGCGTAGAAAGCAGTGCAGGCGGATGACGCTCGTCCCCAGATTTTTTCGAATTCGCCGCCCCCGGAAACGTTGCAATCTCCTAAGCGGCGAAAGCTGGCGGCGGTCCATCCCACCGCCAGCACCTTCCTCTGATCGAAGTAAATTTGATCCTATGTCTAAAAACAAGAACATCTCGGTTGTGAAACAACTTTCGCCAACATTGCATGCCGGCAAGTCCTCAGTTCACAACCTTGAATGTATCGATTGGATCAACCAGGCTACAGACATTGGCCTTTCAGTAAACATCCAATAGTTGCGGTCGGTATCCTTGGCGGAGTGCTTATCCGGCTGACTGGCGACTTCCGAGAAAATCCTGTGAGGCAATTATTCGTCTCCGACCGGAGAACGATCACATGCCCGAAGCTTCGACGGTTATAAACTGTTCGAGAAGCTATGCAGAGCCGTTGCGTTCGCACGGCGACCAGTTGGCGCTCTACGAGATGGCAATGATCTCGAGCTCTTGAGCGCCTGCCCCCACAACATCCCCAACCGCCTTGCCCATCAGCAGCTTTGCCACCGGCGATACGAAGGAAATCGAGCCGGCCTTCGGGTCCGCCTCGTCCTCCCCGACGATACGATAGGTCTGCACGCGCCCGTCATCGCGACTGAAGGTTACGGTGCTCCCGAAGACAACCGTGTCGGTCGAAGCGGGCGCAGGGATAGGCTGAGCCGTGCGAACTCTTTCCGCCAGGTAGCGCAGATCGCGCAAGGGACCGGCAGCCTGGCGCCGTCGTTCATTCACGTCTTCGATCGTGCTCGCGGCAGCATAGGCCGCACGTGCTTGTTGCAGCTGCGATTCGAGAGCCATCAGTCCCGCTTCCGTCACAAGGTTCGGGTGCGGTGAGATCGGTCGGTCAGGCAGCAGGGTTTCCGAAGCCGTCTCGAAACTCTCTTCCTTGGTGAAGGCAACGGCCAATCTCGAACTCCGTTTAGGCGTGGTGGTTTTTGCGGCGCATGGAATGATCGCCCCGCGCTTGTCACAACCATAAATATACTGATCATGGGCAGACGCCAATCTTACCCACCGGCGACCGGCACCGAGCCACGGCTGCGACGTTTCCGGCCATCGCAGACGACACGAATAGGTCAGCCTGGAACGAGGCCCGCGTCTGCTGACGGCGTCTGCCCGATGGAAACAGCCTCTTTCACCGCCAGTTCGGCCATGCCGAGAGCGGCTTCGCGGGTCCTGGCGGCGGCGATGAAGCGGCCATTGTGGCAGAAGCTCGCGCCCTTTACACCACAAGCCGCTTCCAGTTCACCGTTAGTCAGGCCGGCCCAGGCCGCGGGCAGGTCTGCCCGCAACTCAAACCCCTGGTCGGCGCGGCGAATACCGGTCAGGCACCAATCCTTGTCGCGCGGGTGAACGACAAACAGCAGGTGATCGGCGCCTGCCTTCACGATGGCGGGACGGAAGGGCATTCCCATCGGGAGTTCCAGAATACGGCTCTCGCCTGTATCCACGATTGCCTGATGCACAAGCGCCTCGGCGCGCAATTTTGCAGCGCTCTGGCCAATTCTTGCCTCGACGAAGCTACGGGCAATGCCAAGCGCATTCTGGAAGCCGCGATCTTCGGCCTCCGGGTCGGTCTCATCGAAAACGGGCTTCAAGGTTTCGAGCAGAGCTGGCAGCGTGAGCCCGGCCAGTTGCCCGGCAACGGAGGGGCTGAGCGCGCCATTATCCACCAGATCGACCGGCAGAACGAAGCTGTTGTCGAAAGAGGTGCGTAGCGCGTCGATGTGCGCTTCCGGCAGGCCGAGAGCAGCGAGATAATCACGACCATAATGTTTCCAGATCAACCCGAACGAGCTGTAGGGCTGACCATCTTCCCGCAGCGGCGCGCCGCGCTGGTGGTGATCGTAGATCCGCTCTGCGGCGTCATATTTTCCGCCGACATCGTAGATGATGCGGTCCGCGCCGGGCGTGATCCATTCCGGCACCCTGCTGCGAATGATGCGAGCCTGCGGGAAAAGCCGGGTCAGGATGACGCTGGACAGCAATTCGTCGGCATGGAAGCCACCGGAATGGGTGACGAGGAAGTCTGGGGTCATGCCCGGATGCGCCTTGTTGTTCGCGGAAGGGTCTCTTGAGGTAGGCCCCAGATAGCTGTTGCCGGAGGACAGCTCAACCCGTCATTCGCTTTTAAGATAGCTGCCGCTGCACGAAAAACACCCTCGCCTGCCTTCCGGCAAACGAGGGCGTCGATAATCGATGTCGCTGGATCAAATCTCGGCCTGAGACGTGACGATCCGCGAAACCAGGCCGTAAGCCTTGGCTTCTTCGGCGGACAGCCAGTAGTCGCGATCCGTGTCCTTGGCGATGCGCTCGACCGGCTGGCCGGTGGCTTCCGAGAAGATCTTGTTCAGGCGCTCGTTCATCTTGATGATCTCGCGTGCCTGGATCTCGATGTCGGAGGCCATGCCGCGCGTGCCGCCGGACGGTTGGTGCAGCAGGAAGCGGGTGTTCGGCAGGCAAATACGACGCTCCTTGGGAACCGAAACGTAGATCAGCGCGCCGGCAGAAGCGACCCAGCCGGTGCCGATGATCCAGACCTTCGGCTTGATGAACTTGATCATGTCGTGAATGGAATCGCCGGATTCGACGTGGCCGCCGGGCGAATTCACATAGATGCGGATATCCTCATCGCTGGCAGCGGCAAGCGCCACGAGCTGCGAGCAGACCTTCTGGGCCAGTTCCTGCGTGATGCCGCCATAAATGAAGATCGAGCGCGACTTGAAAAGATTCGCCTCCGCGTCCTTGCCCAACGGCGCTTCGTTCTTCTTGTCTTCCTGTTCGTCTTCGTCGTTCATTCGCAAGTCTCCAGCATGATGCGTCGTTCACCGCACATAGTGCGACTCAATGCGTAAAACAATGCTGGAAAAAGACAAGGCGCGAATAGACCACGAAAGCACGACACTATGGTTGCGGGTTACCGAAATGTAACTTGCCGCGGCTTTGAAAAACCGAAATTGCATCCTACGTCAGGTCAGCGCGAGAGGAATCGCGCCCCGAATTGCAGCAACAGATCGCCAAGGAGGCCATCATGTCGCCTGAAGAACGTCAATTGCTCGCGTCTCTCTTCGATCGCGTGCGCTCCGCCGCCGGCACCCAGCGCGACGCCGATGCGGAAACCTTCATCAACCAGTCGGTTCGCGACCAGCCCTACGCCCCCTATCTTTTGGCACAGGCCGTCATCATGCAGGAACAGGGCATGAAGGCTGCAGCCGATCGCATCCAGCAGCTCGAAGCCCGCGTGCACGAGCTGGAACAGCAGGGAGCCGATAACCATCAGCAGGGCCAGAGCGGCGGCTTCCTTGGAGGCCTCGGCTCGCTCTTCGGCGGTGGCCAGCAGCAACAGCGCAGCCCAGCCCCTCAGACCGGCTACCCGCAGCAGCAGGGTCGTCCCTATGACGATTACGCCCGCAATGCCCAGCCACAGCCGGGTCCTTGGGGCGGCCAGCAACAGCCGTCAGGCCCCTGGAGCCAGCAGGCCTCACCGGCTTCTGCCGGCGGCGGCTTCCTGCGCGGAGCCCTTGGCACGGCAGCCGGCGTCGCCGGCGGGGTGATGCTGGCCGAATCGCTCTCCAGCCTGTTCAGCCCGCATCTCGGCGGCTCCGCCGCGGGCGGTCTCGGTGGCCTCTTCGGCGGCACGGGCACTGGGGCCGCTGCCGGCATTGCCGGACAGCCGGCCCAGGAGACGGTCATCAACAACTATTACGGCAACGACGACAATAGCAGCCAGAATGATCAGAGCGCGGCCGATTACGCCCAG
>DASVPC010000160.1:0-6734 GCA_036383055.1 Rhizobium sp.
ACATCAACGACCGGATCACCATTGCCGGCTGGGAACTGACGGAACAATTTGTTCTGGCGGGCGGTCCCGGCGGCCAGAATGTCAACAAGGTCGCGACCGCCGTCCAGCTCTTCTTCGGGATCGTGAATTCGCCGTCGCTCAACGATCGCGTCAAGGCCAATGCCGTCAGGCTCGCCGGCCGCCGCGTCTCCAAGGATGGCGTGCTGATGATCGAGGCCAGCCGTTTCCGCAGCCAGGACCGCAATCGCGAGGATGCGCGCGAGCGCTTGAAAGAACTGATCCTCGAAGCTGCCGTCCCGCCGCCGCCGCCCCGCAAGAAAACCAAGCCGACCAAAGGCTCGATCGAGCGGCGCCTGAAGGAAAAATCCGGCCGCTCGGAAGTCAAGAAGATGCGTGGCAAGCCGGGCGGCGATTAGGTTTTCGGGCTGTGATTTTGGTTTGGCTGGATTAGAATAGAGCTTGTCAGGCGAATGTTCGGTCACCCAGCTTGAACAGCGGATTTTAAGTGGCTGAGTTCTCTGCGACGGGTTCAATTGGTAGATCGTCACCGGAAACATGAGCACTAGGACCCATAACAACCAAGCCTTGACCGACAATTCGCCCCGCGACCTGACCGTTCAAAACGAAATTTCCGTCATTCATGACATTTCGATCTATCCTGCCAGAAACCACTGCATTTCCCCCGGCATTAATAACGAGTCCACCGAGCAGGTTTCCTGACGACACCAGCTTTCCGCCTGGCTTAACATGGGTCACTCCGGTGACAGTGTTGCTTGCAATCACAATCTTGGTCACAACCAAATCACCAATATGCTGGCCCATTTCAGTTACCCCTCAACAATGCGAATAGATAGTAAGTGCAGCTTATGACTTTTCTCGCTTCTCGCAATAGGCTTGAATTGTCTCTCAGCAGCCAAGTCGCCACGCCGGTGATCGCTTGGGGCCGAAATTGTTGATAGCCTTTGCTACAAGAGCGCAAAGGTGCGGCGACGGCGTACTCACCTGACCGGTACCGCCAATCTTGGAAAACATCGATGCTTCTCCCCAACGGAATCCGCCATCTTCCCGGCTATCTCGACCGGCCCGAACAGGAAACCCTGGTCGATGCCATTCGCGCCGTCGTCGCAGAGGCGCCGCTCTACACGCCGGCCATGCCCGGCACCGGCAAGGAAATGTCGGTACGGATGACCAATTGCGGTGTGCTTGGCTGGGTGACGGACAAGCAGCATGGCTATCGCTATCAGCCGACCCATCCTGTGACGGGCAGGCCATGGCCGGTGATGCCGCCACAACTGCTTGATCTCTGGAATGATATAGCCGGCTATGAAAAACCGCCTCAGGCGTGTCTCGTCAATTTCTACAATGACGATGCCCGTATGGGCCTGCATCAGGATCGCGACGAACAGGATCTGGCGGCACCCGTGCTGTCGATCTCGCTCGGCAACACCTGCCTCTTCCGCGTCGGCGGGCTCAACCGCAATGATCGCACGCTATCCTTCAAGCTCTCCAGCGGCGACATCGTCGTCCTAGGCGGCGAGGGCAGACTCTGCTTCCACGGCGTCGACCGCATCCATCCGGCCACATCCACGCTTTTGAAGAATGGCGGGCGGATCAATTTGACGCTGCGGCGCGTCAATCCCTGATCTAGGCGTCAGAGCTTCCTGAGCGCCACCTGTTCGATCAGATGGTTCTTGCCCTTGCGCAGGATCAGGTCGGCGCGCGGGCGGGTCGGCAGGATATTCTGGCGCAGGTTCTTCAGGTTGATGTTCTTCCAGAGCCCTTCGGCAATCCCGAGCGCCTCTTCCTCGGTGATTGAGGCATAGCGGTGGAAGAAGGAGTTGGGGTCGCGGAAGGCGGTCTCGCGCAGCCGCATGAAGCGGGTGACATACCAATTGTGGATGAGATCTTCGTCGGCATCGATATAGATAGAGAAGTCGAAGAAATCCGAGACCATCGGCACGATCTTGCCATCGGCCGGCAGGTGCCGCGATTGCAGCACGTTGATACCCTCGAAGATCAGGATATCCGGCCGGTCGACGGTCTTGTATTCGTCCGGCAACACGTCATAGACGAGGTGCGAATAGCAGGGCGCCTTGACATCCGGCTGCCCGGCCTTGATCGCGGACAGGAAGCGTAGCAGCGCTGCGGTATCGTAGCTCTCCGGAAAACCCTTGCGCTGCATCAGGTTGCGGCGCTGCAATTCGGCATTCGGATAGAGAAAGCCGTCGGTGGTGATCAGATCCACCTTCGGGCTCGACGGCCAGCGGCGCAGCAGTTCCTTCAGGATACGGGCAGTGGTGGACTTGCCGACGGCGACCGAGCCGGCGATGCCGATGACGAAGGGCGTCTTGGCGACACCGTTGAGGCTGAGGAACCGGTTGCGCTGCTCGAACAGGATCTGCGAGGATTCGACATGCGACGACAAAAGCCGCGACAGCGAAAGATAGATGCGGCGGACCTCATTGAGATCGATCGGATCGCCCATGGAGCGTAGCCGCGTCACTTCGTCGGCGGTCAGGGTCAGCGGCGTATCGGCCCGGAATTTCGCCCATTCCTCCGTCGAGAAGAAATAATAGGGCGAATAGGCTTTCGCCTGAAAAATATCGAGCGTCTCGGGTGTGGTCGGGGTTTTGGTCGCTATTGTCATCGCGTTCTACCGGCTTGCCTTCTCCTGAAGGCCGGATTGAGCGGTGCGCCTTTCGAGCTCACCCATGACATTCTGCAACGGAATGCCCGCTATCTTCAATACGACCATAAGATGATAAAGCAAATCGGCGGCCTCATAGGTAAGGTTGTCGCGATCGCCGGTCACGGCGGCCATCACGGCCTCGATCGCTTCCTCGCCCAGCTTCTTTGCCGCTTTCGGCTGGCCGGCGGCGCAAAGCTTCGCCGTCCAGGATTCCTCCGGCGGCGCCTTGGAGCGCTCGTCGACGATTCTTTCGAGGTCGGAAAGGGTAAATCCGCTCATCCGTCCTGGTCCTCCCTAGTCGAGCCGCATGGCGATGCCATGCTCTGACATATACCGTTTTGCTTCGCCGACCGAATAGGTGCCGAAGTGGAAAATCGATGCCGCAAGCACAGCGGTCGCATGGCCTTCCTTGATGCCGGCGACGAGATCGTCGAGATCGCCGACGCCGCCGGATGCGATGACAGGCACGCGCACGGCATCCGCGATCGCCCGCGTCAGCTCGAGATCATAGCCGACCTTGGTGCCGTCGCGGTCCATCGAGGTGACGAGCAATTCGCCGGCACCGCGCTCGACCATCCGGCGGGCAAAATCGACGGCGTCGATACCGGTCGCGTTGCGGCCGCCATGGGTATAGATCTCCCAGGCACTCTGATTGTCGCCGCCGAGCGCCTCGGTACGCCGCCGCTTGGCGTCGATCGAGACGACGATGCATTGATTGCCGAACTTGTCGGCGGCTTCCGCGACGAAATCCGGATTGTTCACCGCCGCCGAGTTGATCGATACCTTGTCGGCGCCGCAGAGCAGCAGCTTGCGGATATCGGCGATGGCGCGAACGCCGCCGCCGACCGTCACCGGCATGAAGCATTGCTCGGCGGTGCGGGCGACGACATCGAAGATCGTCTCCCTGTTGTCCGAGGAGGCGGTGATATCGAGAAAGCAAAGCTCGTCGGCGCCGGCCGCATCATAGGCCTTGGCGGCCTCGACCGGATCGCCGGCATCGACGAGATTGAGGAAATTCACGCCCTTGACGACGCGGCCGTCCTTGACGTCGAGGCAGGGGATGACGCGGGCTTTCAGGGTCATTGCGCGATCTCCTTTTCCTTGGCCGTCTTGATCAGCGCCAGGGCCTCCTGCGGATCGATACGGCCATCATAAAGCGCCCGGCCGGAAATCGCACCCTCCAGTTTGCGGGCGTCCGGTTCGACCATGCGGCGGATATCGTCCATCGAGGCCAGCCCACCGGAGGCGATGACCGGGATGGAAACGGCATCGGCCAGTTCCAGCGTCGAACCCCAGTTGATGCCGGTCAGAATCCCGTCGCGATCGATGTCGGTATAGATAATCGCGGCGACGCCGGCGCCCTCGAATTTCTTCGCCAGCTCGATAATGCCGAGTTCAGAGGCTTCCGCCCAGCCCTCGACCGCCACCTTGCCGCCCTTGGCGTCGATACCGACGGCGACATGGCCCGGAAACTTGCGGCAAGCCTCGATGACCAGCGCCGGATCGCGCACGGCGACGGTGCCGAGGATGACGCGGGTGAGCCCGCGCGACAGCCAGTTTTCGATATGGTCGAGCGTGCGGATGCCGCCGCCGAGCTGTACCGGGTTCTTCGTCGCCTTGAGAATGGTGTCGACCGCAGCACCGTTGACGGTCTCGCCGGCAAAGGCGCCGTTGAGATCGACGACATGCAGCCATTCGAAGCCCTGATCCTCGAAGGCCTTGGCCTGGGCGCCGGGGTCGGGATTATAGACGGTCGCCTGGTTCATATCGCCGAGCTTCAGGCGCACGCACTGGCCGTCTTTCAGATCGATGGCGGGGAAAAGAATCATAGTTTATGTCCTCGAAGCGCGAGCTTTACGGCTTCCAGCGCAGGAAATTGGCAATCAGGGCGAGGCCCAGCTTCTGGCTCTTTTCCGGATGGAATTGGGCGCCGGCGATGTTGTCGCGGCCGACGAAGGCGGTCATCGGGCCGCCATAGCTCGTCGTCGCGATGACGTCGTCGCCGTGTTCGGCAGCCAGATGGTAGGAATGGACGAAGTAGGCGTGCAGCCCGTCCGTGCCTGTGGGTATGCCGTCGAAGAGCGCATGCGGGTGGCGGATATCCAGCGTGTTCCAGCCGATCTGCGGGATCTTCAGGCCGGGGTCGCTGGGGGTCATCTCCTTGACGTCACCCTTGATCCAGCCGAAGCCTTTTGTGATCGTCTTTTCCAGCCCTCGCGACGACATCAGCTGCATACCGACGCAGATGCCGAGGAACGGGCGGCCCTTGTGTTCCACGACATCGATCACCGCTTCCGCCATGCCGGAAACGGCATCGAGCCCACGGCGGCAATCGGCATAGGCGCCGACGCCCGGGAGTACGATACGGTCTGCGGTGGCGACGCGCTCGGCATCATCGGTGAGGTCGATCTCGGCATCGATGCCGGCTTCGCGGGCAGCGCGCTCGAAAGCCTTGGTGGCCGAGCGCAGATTGCCGGAACCGTAATCGATAATTGCGACGCGCATGGTCAGCGTCCTCCGTCATAGCCGGGCAGGCCGAAATTCGGACCCGAGCGGCTGGAATTGGTATTGTTAGCCGAGATATCCCAATTCTTTGAATGGATATTCTGCTGCGGTTCTTGCTCGACTTCGGAGAAGTGGATTTGCTCGGCTGTCGCGAGATCATGCGCCGAGACGAGATTTTCCATTTTCCAGCCGCGGTCGATCAGCCGCTGGCTGAGCGCATGCCGGCCTTCGAGTGCGGCCAGAACGTGGACAGCAAGCAGAATGGCGGCACCGGCTGCGGAAAAGCCCGGCTGACGCATCAATTCCAGAGCGATGCCCTGCAGCAGGATGGCCGCAATCGCATGCAGCCACAGACGGTGGAAAAGCATCCAAAGGGCTGGAAATACAAAGGCTTTCCAGGAGAAGCCGTCGCGAATGAAGCGCGTTCCATCGCGATACCGATCCGATACTTCGGATCGACCTGCCGCTGCGGGCGGAGTCAAAATCAGATAGCTTGCCATTTCCTCAATTCCCCAGTTCGGGGCTTAGGCGAGCGTGCCCTTTGTCGAGGGCACCCGGCCTGCCTGCCGCGGATCGATCTCGGTTGCGGTACGCAATGCGCGCGCAACGGCCTTGAAGCATGTCTCGGCTATATGGTGATTGTTGGCGCCATAATGGTTGAGGATATGCAGCGTGATGCCGGCATTCTGGGCGAGCGCCTGGAAGAATTCGCGCACCAGCTCGGTGTCGAACGTGCCGATCTTCGGCGCGCTGAAGCTGACATTCCAGACGAGAAACGGACGGCCGGAGAGGTCGACAGCCGCCTTGGTCATCGTTTCGTCCATGGCAAGGTCGATCGAGGCATAGCGTGTGATGCCACGGCGGTCGCCGAGTGCCTTGGCAATGGCCTGGCCGATGGCGATGCCAGTATCCTCGACGGCATGGTGGTCGTCGACATGCAGGTCGCCCTTGGTGTCGATCTCCATGTCGATCAGCGAATGTCGCGAAAGCTGTTCCAGCATATGGTCGAAGAAGCCGACACCCGTCGAAATCGTCGACTTGCCGCTGCCGTCGATGTTGACGGACACGGAGACGGAAGTCTCGTTGGTCTTGCGGGAAACGCTTGCCGTGCGGCTCGCTGCGGTCTCTGCCATGGGCTGCTCCATCGGAATACGGGGGTTCCTTATCAGGCGTATCGAGAAATATCCAGAAGTTACGCGCGCGCTTGCGTCTTTAGCCGGCTGGCATGGCTCAATCCGGTTTGACTGCCATTTGCAATCGCCAAAAGCACTCTTACATAGGTGCTGACGGGGCCGAAACGCGGCCCGGCAGAAAGCCCGCCGGAACGGGGGCAAACAGGTGTTAAATGACGACAATCGTGACTATTCGCAAGAACGGCAAGGTCGTGATGGCTGGTGACGGCCAGGTGAGCCTTGGCCAGACCGTGATGAAGGGCAATGCGCGCAAGGTTCGCCGCATCGGCAAGGGCGATGTCATCGCCGGTTTCGCCGGTGCGACCGCCGATGCCTTCACGCTGCTTGAGCGGCTTGAAAAGAAGCTC
>DASVPC010000161.1:0-18927 GCA_036383055.1 Rhizobium sp.
GAGAAAAGGAGCCAATCGAATGATTGCGCTGGTAACGCGTATCTCCGATGAGGCGGAGCACCTGTGGCTCGAGGCCCTCTCGCTGAGGATGCCGGAGGAAAAGATCGTCTCGTTCCGGCACCTCAATGAAGAGGACCGGGCGACGGTCGATATTGCCATCGTCGCCAACCCGGATCCGATGGACCTCGCCCGCTTGCCCGGCTTGACGTGGATTCACAGCCTTTGGGCCGGCGTCGAACGTCTGGTCAGCGAAATTGGCGACAGCACATTGCCCGTCGTGCGTCTGGTCGACCCGCAATTGAGCCGCACCATGGCCGAAGCCGTCCTTGCCTGGACCTATTATCTGTTCCGCGACATGCCGGCCTATGCCCGCTTCCAGCGGGAGCGCAGCTGGCAGCAATTGCCCTATCGACGCCCGGAACAGATCACCGTTGGCCTGCTCGGATTGGGTGCGCTGGGTGAGGCGGCGGCGCATCGTCTGACCGATGCCGGTTTCAAGGTGATTGGATGGAGCCGCTCGGCAAAGGACATCGAAGGGGTCGAAACCCACTCCGGCGACGATGGTCTGAATGCAGTCCTGCGCAGGTCCGATATCCTGGTGTGCCTTCTGCCGCTGACGTCAGAAACGCGGGGGCTGCTGAACGCCGAAAGGCTTGCGCTCCTGCCCGCGAACGCGTCGCTGATCAATTTCGCCCGTGGACCGATCGTGGTGAGCGAGGAGCTGTTGCAGGCGCTCGATGCCGGCCGTTTGAACCACGCGGTTCTGGATGTTTTCGATGTGGAGCCGCTGCCCAGCGATGCACCTTTTTGGGATCATCCCCGGATCACCGTGCTGCCGCATATCTCCGCCCCGACGGATCGGGAAACGGCGGCAGCGCTTGTCGCGGACAATATCCGAACCTTTCGTCGCACCGCCAGCCTTCCATCCATTGTCGACTTCGCGCGCGGATATTAAAGGCGGCATGCCGCCAATGCGCCTCTCTCTTCAATGCAAGCAAACCTCTTTGGGAATTGAATGAACATGACGTCACCTCAACGCACTGTCTACGTCAACGGCCAATATTGCCCTGAAACAGAAGCCAAGGTCTCGATTTTCGACCGCGGCTATCTTTTCGCGGATGCCATCTATGAAGTCACCTGCGTGCTCGCCGGCAAGCTGGTCGATTTCGATGGTCACATGGCACGGCTGCAGCGCTCTCTGCAGGAACTCGACATGGCGATGCCGATGTCCGTCGACGAGCTCCTGGCCATTCACCGCAAACTGGTGGCAGCCAACAATGTCGACGAAGGCCTGATCTACATGCAGATTTCCCGTGGCTCGGCCGATCGAGACTTCAATTTTCCGCCCAAGGGCACGCCGCCGGTGGTCGTCATGTTCACCCAGTCCCGGCCGGTTATCGAAAGCCCCCTCGCCAAGCGCGGTCTGAAGATCATATCGCTGCCGGACATCCGTTGGGGTCGCCGAGATATCAAGACCGTCCAGCTTCTTTACCCATCGATGGTGAAGAACGCCGCCTATCAGGCTGGCGCTGACGACGCATGGCTCGTGCAGGACGGATATGTCACCGAAGCATCCTCGGCCAATGCCTATATCGTGACGTCAGACAACAAGATCGTCACGCGCAAGCTTTCATTCGATATTCTGCATGGCATTACCCGCGCCGCCGTTCTCCGGCTTGCCGCTGAATCCGGCTACACGCTGGAGGAAAGATCCTTCACCATTGAGGAGGCGCTGGCTGCAAAGGAGGCCTTCATCACCTCCGCTACGTCTTTCGTGACCGCTGTCCTTGAGATCGACGGAACCACCATCGGCGAAGGGGTCATCGGCCCTGTCAGCAGACGGCTGCGGGAAATCTACATCGAAAAGGCAGTCGCGGCGGCAAAGTGATGCGATTGGGATGAAAGCCGGGGCTACGAGGAATTCGCTCATTGGCCCCGTTGCAAAACGGCTAGCTATATCGGCCAAGGCGGTCGAGCATCGCGCGTGAGCGCCGGGATCACTTGCCGCTCTTTTTTACCAGATGGTAAAGCCGGCATCGGCCTTCACGGTCGTGCCGGTCATCAGGCTGGATGCGTCGCAGGCGAGGAAATGCACCACCGAGGCGATCTCGTGCGGCTGGCCCATCCGGCCCATCGGCGTATCACGCAGCCAGGTATCGACGACATCGGGATCGAGATTGAGGACCTTCGTCATCTCGGATTCGATATAGGTCGGGGCCACCGCATTGACGCGGACACCGCGCCCGGCCCATTCCGCCGCCAGCGAGGCGGTAAGGTGATGCACGGCGGCCTTTGAGGCGTTGTAATAGGTCTGGTTTTGCGGACGATTGACGATATAGCCGGACATCGAGCCGATATTGATAATCGAGCCGCGTCCCGCCTTCAGCATTGGCCGGCCAAAGGCGCGGTTGCACCAGAACACGCCGTTGTAGTTGACGTCATTGACGTTCAGCCAGAGTTCGTCCGGCGTGTCCTCGGCAGGAGTGCCGGAGCGGGCAATGCCGGCATTGGCAACGAGAACGTCGATCCGGCCGTATTTGGCAAGCACCTCCTCGGCGGCCTTGTCGACGGCAACCGAATCCGTCACGTCGAGGATCAGGACATCAGCATCATAGCCCTTCGCCGCCAGTGCCTGCTTTCCGGACCGCGCGATGGCCCCTTCACGGTCGATGATGACGACCCGCGCGCCGGCCTCGGCCAATGCCTCGGCGCAGGCAAGGCCGATACCCCGTCCGCCGCCGGTGACAACGGCAACCTGCCCATCCATCCTGAATTTCTCAAAGAACATCGAACTACTCCATCATCTATCATCTGTGGGGATCAGACGCGCCGGCCGCTCTTCCTCTCGAAGAGATGAACCCGTTTGCGGTCGATTAGCAGCGGTATTGTCTCGCCAGGGCGCAACGCGATCCGGTCCTTGACCACCGCATTGATAGGGTCACCCCCGATATGGGCGAAAATTTGCGTTTCGGATCCGGTCGGTTCGAGCACCGAAATCGTTGCCGGCAGGCCTTCACCCCCATGTTCGATATGTTCCGGACGAATGCCGTAGATCACCGGCTCGTCGTGCATAGCCGTGCCCACGGGCACCGGCAGGGCGGCGCCCTTATCGCTGATGAAAACCATCTCGCCATTCACGGCCGCCAGTTTGCCACGCACGAAGTTCATCGCCGGCGAGCCGATGAAGCCGGCGACGAAGACATTGGCGGGGTGGTCGTAAAGGTCGAGCGGCGCACCGATCTGTTCGACCAGGCCATCGCGCATGACGACGATCTTGTCGGCCATAGTCATCGCCTCGATTTGGTCGTGGGTGACATAGATCGTCGTGGTCTTCAGCCGCTGGTGAAGCTCCTTGATCTCGACGCGCATGGTCACGCGCAGCTTGGCGTCGAGATTGGACAAGGGCTCGTCGAACAGGAAGACCTGCGGATCGCGCACGATGGCACGCCCCATGGCGACACGCTGGCGCTGGCCGCCGGAAAGCTGCTTGGGATAGCGGTCCAGCAGCTTGCCGAGATCGAGAATTTCGGCCGCCTTCCTAACCTTGGCCTCGATTTCGCTTTTCGACGTACCCTTCAACTTCAGCGGAAAGCCCATATTGTCGGCGACGTTCTTGTGCGGATAGAGCGCATAGTTCTGAAACACCATGGCGATATCGCGGTCCTTGGGCAGCACGTTGTTGACGACCCTGGCACCGATCGAAACCTCGCCGCCGGAGATGGTTTCAAGCCCCGCGATCATGCGCAGCAAGGTCGACTTTCCGCATCCGGAGGGACCCACGAGAACAACGAATTCGCCATCTGCTATGTCGATGTTCACGCCATGAATGACCTGAAGGCTTCCATATTTCTTGATGACGTCCTTGACGGCGACCTGAGCCATGCCAATCCCCCTATTGCGGCAATATGATCTGCATCTTGACTTCGCCCCTGGGAGCGGATGCAGCGGTTTCAAAAGCGCCGACACTGTCTTCGAAACCGAATGTGCGGGTAATGAGCGGCTTGACGTCGATTGCGCCTGACGACAGCATGGCCACACAGCGCGGAAAGACATGAGCGTAGCGGAAGACATGTTCGACCCTGGCCTCGCGCACCATGGCCTTGCCGACATCATAGTGGATCGGGTGGACCTGCGACCCGATGAACACCACCCGCCCGCCCGGTGCCAGCGGGTCGAACACACCCTCGGCACCCCTGGGGTGGCCCGAGCATTCGAACAGGATTTCCACGCCCCAGCCGTCCGTGGCCGTGAGAATCTCGTGGACGAGGTCCTGGCGCTGCGGGTTGATGGGGATAACCGCGCCGAGCCTTGCGGCGATCTCGAGCTTTGCGTCGTCGATGTCACTGACGAAGACGCGCGCGCAACCGGCCGCCAGCGCCGAGAGTGCGGTGACCAGCCCGATCGGGCCGGCGCCGATCACCAGCGCGATATCCCCCGGCTTGACCTGTGCCTTGGTGGCGGCATGGACGCCGACTGCCAGCGGCTCGACCATCGCGGCTTCAGCGAAAGAAACATTGTCGGGTAGCTTGAAGGTGAAATCGGCGGGATGAACCACCGTTGGCCGCAGCACACCATGGATCGGCGGGGTTGCCCAGAAGCGCACGGCCGGATCGACATTGTACATGCCCATCCGGGTGGCGCGGCTGTTGGGGTCGGGAATGCCCGGTTCCATACAGACGCGGTCGCCGACTTTCAACGATGTGACGTCGGCGCCGGCCTCGATGACCGTGCCGGACGCCTCATGACCGAGGATCATTGGCGCCTTCACCTGGAAGATGCCGGTGCCGCCATGGGTGTAATAGTGCACGTCCGATCCGCAAATGCCGACTGTATGCAGTTTGATGCGAACGTCGCGAGGCCCGAGCGTTTCTTCGCGCTCGATGGGAAAGTCCCGGAGCGACAGTTTCATCTTTTCTTCCAGAACCAGTGCTTTCATGGCCTATTCCATCTCTCGATTTCAAAACGGCGTTCGGCTTCAGCCGCGCCAGACGATCAGGACTCCCAGGACAACGGCCAGCAGATGGCAGACCGTCAGCGGGATCGATTGTTCGAGGAAGCGCATCCAGAGCAGTTCAAGCGCGACAAACAGGTAGATGCCGACGAACACACGGTCGAACCAGTTGGTGACGATCGGCAGAAAGCCGATCCGCTCCTGTTTGCCGGCCACGGCAGCGGGCGGCGCATCCTCTGTTTCGTCAGGATCGGTTTGATGTTGCATCGCTCACTCCTTGACCGCGCCGAAGGTCAGACCGGCGACGATATGGCGCTGGACCATCGAGAAAATGATGAGCGCCGGGATCAGCGTGATGACCGCAATCGCCGCCATCGTGCCCCACTCGGTCCCGGTGGTCGTGACATATTCCGAAAGGCCGGTGGTGATGGTGCGGGCGTTGAAACTTGTGAGGGTTGCCGCCAGCAGGAACTCGTTCCAGGCAAACACCCAGGTGAGGATGAATGTGACCGCCAAGCCGGGCCTTGCGAGCGGAAACACCACTTCGTGGATCACCTGCCATGTCGAGGCGCCGTCGACGGTAGCGGCTTCATCGAGTTCTCTAGGAATGCCGTCGATGGTCGGTCGCAGCGTCCAGATCGCGAAAGGCAGATTGAAGGTGCAATAGAGCAGGATCATCCCGATCTTCGTGTCGTAGAGCTTCCAGTCGCCGAAGGTGAAAACCTGGGTAAACAACAGATAGAAAGGCAACAGGAACACGGCGGCAGGCGCCATGCGGTTGGTGATCGTCCAGAAGAAGATGTTCTCCTTGCCGGCGAGATCGAAACGGGACAGCGCGTAGCAGGCCAGAAAGGCCAGCATGGTGACCAGAAGCGCATTGCTGGTGGAGATGATCAGCGAGTTGATCATGTAGCCGCGCAACGTCTCATTGCCGATCACGTTGACGTAGTTCTTCCAGTAGACCGTATCGAGGATCAGGTTTGGCGTGGTGAAGAGATCCACCGCCGGCTTTACCGAGATGACGAACAGCCAGTAGATCGGAAACAGGGTCAGCACACTGAGGAAGAGCCAGAGCAGCAGGTAGAGGACGGGGCGTTGTCGGTGCATCAGAATGTCCTCTTCTTTTCGCGGCGGGCGACGAGGGCGACATAGAGCAGCCAGCACATGACCAGCGTCAGGTAGAGCACGATCACTGATATGGCCGCGCCATAGCCGTAATCGGTCTTGGGAAATACAATCTTCCAGATATGCAGGCCGACGTAGCGGGTTGCCGCGCCGGGGCCGCCCGAGGTCAGCATCCAGACTTCATCGACGGTGCGCAGCGCATCCATCAGGCGGATGAACACTGTCGCGAGGATGGCCGGCCGGATCATCGGCAGCGTGACGTGCCAGAAGATCTGCCAGCGGTTGGCGCCGTCTATCTGCGCCTGTTCGAACGGCTCCTTGGGCAAGGCGAGCAGCGCCGCGAGCAGGGTGAGCGTCACGAGCGGAGTCCAATGCCAGATGTCCATGATGACCGTCAGCGCAAAGGCCGCACTGGCATCTCGACCGATGTTCAGGTCATAGCCGAACCAGTGCTTGAGCAGGTAGGGAATGATGCCGATGCTCGGCGTCGTCATCAGCCGCCAAACGGAACCGACGACGATCGGCGCGACGATGAGCGGCAGCGTATGGATCGTCCTGAAGAAGCCCCGGCCCGGAAACTCCCGCATGAACAGCTGGGCAAGAGCGTAGCCAAGGGCGATTTCACTGAGCACGGCGAAGAACGCAAACTTGGCGGTGACGGCGATGGATCCGAGAAATTCCTGGTCGAAGACAAGCCGGCGGAAATTGTTCGCGCCATTATAGGCCATGGACGGATCGGCGCCGAACGGGTTCCAGTGATGAAACGCCAGGTAAAGCACGTAGATGAAGGGTGCGATGCCGAATATGCCGAGAATTGCTATCGTCGGGGCAAGCATCAGCCAGCCCACAAAGTTGGAACGCATGAACCTTGTCTCCCGGAAGTCGATGCCCGCGCCGCGGAGCGCGGAATGTACGTCCCGGGCGGCCACTCTTGCGGCTGCCCGGGCAGACTTGCGTTGGACTATTTGCGATAGCCGAGGTTCTTCAGCTCCGCTTCGGTGGCCGCCGCCATCTGGTCCAGTCCGTCGTCGGGCGACACTTCCCCTAGCAGGATCCTGTAGAAGATCGGAGCCGTTGCTTCGCGCACCTGGGCGTGGAAGGGGTAAGGAGGGGCACCGGCAAACAGCTTCCCGTCATCCTTCAGCATGGAATAGTAGCCGTTGAGCTTCTTATCCATTTCAATGATTTTCGGGTCGTCATAGGTTGCGGTGTTGGTGATGCGTGGTGCCGCCACTGCCCAATCGGCCTGGACTGAATCCTGGCCGATGAACTGCAGGAACAGCAGCGCCGCCTCCTTGTTTTTCGACGTCACGGGGAGCCCGAAGGCGCCGCCATCATAGTAGCCGATATAGCCCTTGCCGCCCTTGACCTCATCGAGAACGGCGGGTTCGGTCGGCGGCAGCGCTACACCGACATTGCCGACGACCTTGGACTTTTCAGCGTCGCTGGCGATCCAGGCCGCGTTCTCGCCATAGACCAGGCCCTGCGCGACACGGCCGGCGGCAAATGTCGTACCGACTTCCGTCCATGTGCTCGCCGCCGATTCCGGCGGGGCGATGTCACGCAGATGCAGCCAGTATTTCAGCGCCTTCTTGGCTTCCGGGCCGTTCATCGTGCCGCCGTTTTCGACGGTCGCCGCATAGTTCTTGGAAGCGTCGATGCCCCAGTTGAACACGCCGAAGGTTGGTGCGACGGACTCGAAGAACTCATACCAGGACGCTGGATGGCCCGTATGGGCTTGCGCGGTGGTACCCCAAAGCTCCAGGCCGTTGTCCTTGCCGTATTTGGTGAAGAATTCCGCGACCTCGGTATAGTCCTCGTGCGTTTTCGCCGGAACGAGATCCTTGCCAGTTTCCTTCTTGAACGCCTCCTTGATCTTCGGATCGTTGAAGAGATCGGTGCGATAGAGATATATCTTGATGAAGGCTTCCATCGGGACGCCGAAGAGATCGCCGTCGGCATTCTTGAAATAGTTGGCGAAGGTGGTGAAGTGCGTCTCGTCGAATTCTGGCGCCTTCAACGACGCGTCGTCCTTGAGCGATTTGGTGATATCGACAAGGAAATTGCGGGCCAGATAGGCGTAGATGATGTCCTGCTCGATATAGACCATGTCATAGATGCCGGTCTTGGCTTCCATGTCCTTGATGGCCTTGTCGTACATCTGATCCCACGACGTGGTTTCGATCGCGACCTTGATCCCGGTCTTCTTTTCGAATTCCGGGGCAAGCACATCCTTGATGTAGTTGGAGGGCGGCGTGCTCTCGGTCACGCCATGCAGAACAACGCCCTTGTATTTCGCCCCGGCATCCGACCAGAAGTCGGCCTTTGCGGGCATGACAGTCGCCATGAGACTGATTGCGAGCGCCGCAAGTCCAATTCCATTTTTTCCGATCATAAACTCTCCTCCCAGAGTGTTCGTTGTGCTTGCGGACGACTGTCGGCAAGCATCCTTCCCGGCCCAACCGCAGTCGTGACCTCGAAAATCCGACGCCCCGGCTCCTCCCGACGGTCGAATTTCATCTCGCTATCATGGTTGGATACCGCAGCTTGTTTTTGTGGACCCGCCTCCATGCGCGTCTTACGAGCTTAGTATCGGTAAAAATCCTCTGCCACGCGTGCTTTGCGGCCGACCTATACTTTTTCGCCGACCGCACCGATGCCGGCTGAGAAGGCGCGAATCTCCCTGAACGGATCCGCGCGCGCCCTAGTGCCGATCTTATGGGCGTTACGGCGATAATCCGACGGCGTGCGACCGCAGACCTTGATGAACTGCCTGTTGAAATTGGCGATGCTGTTGAAGCCGACCTCGAAGCAGATATCGGTGATTGGCCGATAGGTCTGCGTCAGCAGCGAGCAGGCCGCATAGACGCGCGCCAGAATGACGTAGCGTGCAAACGTATGGCCGGTCTGCCGCTTGAAGAAGCGGGAGAATGCCTGCGGCTCCAGCCCGCACAGCCGGGATACAGAGGCAAGATCGATGTCATCGCTGTAGTGCTCCAGCACATAGCGCATGGCGACATCGAGTTCCCGCGGCAGCTCCATATGGGCGGACGTCGGCGCCAGTCTCGATAGCCTACGGCGATCGCCGGGATTTTGGGCCAGCGCGGTCATCAGCTGCAAGAACAGGACGATGCGCTCCGCGCCATGGGCAGCACCGATCTGGGCGAGCAGCCGTTGCCCTGCCATGGCCGTCGCGCCGAGAAACTCCACGCCGTAGACTGCATCTTCATAGAGCGGACGAATGCTGGCGAGCTCCGGGCAAAAGCCCGTGACGCGGTCGGCCCATTCCGCGCTGAACTGAATCAGCATGTCGCGGTTCTGGATCGGGATACCGGGCTCGATATCGCTGACCCAATTGTGCGGGACGTTGGGTCCGGTCAGAACCAGACAACCAGGCTCGAACTCACCGATGTAATCGCCGACCATCATCACGCCAGAGCTCTTGCGCGTCAGGTGCAGCTCGTACTCGGGATGATAGTGCCACTTGGCTCCGAAATACGGATAGTCATGCATGTTCCAGCGGAAGGATTCCGCCGGTGCGCAGATAACCATTTCAAAATCCGGAACGATCCTCAAGTCAGCCTTCATGGCTAGAGCCCCCTCCCCGGATTGGATCGCAAGCATGTCGCTGCGCCCAATCTGCCATCCTGCGTCACTCGCGCCCGCAAGGGCTCCTCTCCCTCTTCGGCACGGCGTATGCGAAAGAATTCAGTCTTCAATTTGATCCGGCAGCGCCCGCGGGATTGTGTTTGAGAATCTTGGATTTCCCCCAAATTGCGGCTCTGCCATCTGGGGCCGCCGCAATACTGCTCTGCGAACTCTTTATCCGGCGCAATTTACGCATATATGTTGCATGAAATTACAAATTAGCGCTTTTCCATTGGGTGTCAATACCAAACCAACATGAGCGTGTAGGCGCGAATGTCCAGGGCACTGGACGGTATTCCGTTCGAAAATGTACTGGATGCACACCGGTGACCCTCTGCATCTACAAAGCCCGCGCATACGAACCGACTTGACATCGGCATCGATCGGTTATTTTGTTGTGTTTAGCAACATATAGAATATTCGACCGGGGAGGAGAATTACATGGGAAGATTGGGTATCCATTCGTTCGTCTGGACAGGCGGCAGCACGCAACGCATGCTCGAGGAAGCGATGGAGAAATCCGCCGCGTGCGGATACAAACTGATCGAGTTCGCCTATCTGCGGCCCGAAAAATTCAACCTCGACCAACTGGCCAAGCAGGCACGTTCGCTCGACCTGCAGATTGCCGTAACGATGGGCTTGCCACTAAATGCTGACGTTTCGAGTGATGATGCCGAGACAGTCAGGGCCGGCGAACGCATGCTCGCGGATGCAGTCAGGGCCGTTCGCGACATCGGCGGCACCAAGCTTGGCGGTATCCTTTACTCCGCCCATACCAAATATAGCCGGATGCCGACCGAAAGTGGCCGCAGGAACAGTGTTCAGGCCATTGCCAAGACGGCCGATATCGCCAAGGCGGCAGGCGTGGATCTCGTGCTCGAAATCGTCAATCGGTTCGAGACGAACCTGCTCAACACAACGGCGCAGGGGCTTGCCTTCATAGAGGCAACCGGTTCCGATCATGTGCTGCTGCATCTCGATACGTTCCACATGAACATCGAGGAGGCCAATCCGGCTGCGGCGATCCGGCTTGCCGGCGACAAGATCGGCTATTTCCATATCGGCGAGAGCAATCGCGGTTATCTCGGCGACGGCTGCATCAATTTCGACCTGGTGTTCGATGCGCTGCTCGATATCGGCTATGGCAAGGACATCACCTTCGAGTCATTCTCCAGCGCCGTCGTCGACGAGGGCCTGTCGCTTGCCTGCGCCATCTGGCGGGACACATGGACGGAAAACATGCCGCTTGCCGAGCATGCCAAGGCCTTCATCGATCTCAAAATGCAGGAAGCGGTGCGACGACGGGCCACCAATGCACGCCCTTGACAGGGCCATATCATCAGCGGAAGCAGTGGTGAAAAGCGCGGACTCGCAAATATCGACATTGGCGCGAGCCTCTATTGCACCACGACTCATCCGTCCCTCGCAAAATCAACGGAGATCATTGTTTGACTGAACCGGCGGTAGCAACGAGTTCGCCACGGGGAATCCGCCAGCGCAACGAGCTGGCGGCGTTGCGGGCTTTGTATCAGTTCGGCCCGCTCAGCCGGGCGGAACTTGCCCGCAGGCTGGGGCTCAACCGCTCCTCGTCCGGCCATATCATCGCCGGCCTGACGCTTGATGGATTGGTGCGCGAGGTCAGCGAAGGCGACCAGGCGCGCGGCGGCCACGCCCATGCGGGGCGGCCTGGCATCATGATCGAACTGGTACCAGGCGCGGTCTATTTCCTGGGTATAGAAATAGGCGTGGAGCATATCAGCGCGGTCGAGATCGACCTCGGCGGCAACATCGTCTCGACCACGGTCGAACCGTTCGACGGCGCATCCGCTGGTGTTACCGCCACTGTCGAGCGGGCGATCGAGATGGTGCTGGGGGCCATTCCGGCTTCAAGGCTGGAGCGCTGCGAAGGTATCGGCATTGCCGTGCCCGCGCAAATGGACAAGCACGGATTTGTCCGGCTGGCGCCCTTGCTGCGCTGGGAAAACGTCCAGCTTGCCGAACTGGTGCGGGATGCCCTGCCTGTTTCCGTGCCGGTCGTCGCGGAGAATGACGGCAATGCCTTTGCCATCGGCGCGTCTTACGGGCGAAACGACAAACATAGCGGCGTGACGCTGTTCCTGGTCATGGAAAGCGGGGTTGGCGGCGGCATCATCGCCAATGGCAGCCTGTTTCGCGGCGCCAACGGACTGGCGGGCGAGATCGGGCATCTGAGAATCTCCAGCTCATCGGAGCCGAGCCGCAGCCTGGAGGAGGTACTCGGCCTGGAACATATCATGACGGAATACCGCAAAGTGCCGGCCGTCGCCGCTCCGACATTCGGGCATTTCCTTGCCGATGTGCGGGATCGTGTTCCCGGCGCAGTGTCGATCGCGGAGGAATGGGCAAGAGCCCTGGCTTTCGGCCTGATCCAGGCCTGTCGCGTCATCGATGCCGACCGCATCATCCTTGGCGGTTCCGTCGCGGCTCTTTACCCGCTGATGGCGGCGCGTGTCGCTCACCATATTCAGTTGGCGCAGGAGGCAAGCTTTCCATTGCCCTCCATTGGCGTGAACGAGGAGGAAACCGTCGGCCCCGCCTTCGGCGCGGCCTGCATCCTCCACCAACGTTTTCTATCGCTGGAAAGCCAGCGCTTTGCGGAGGAGGCAGGCTGAGGGGCAGCCCTCCCGATAGGTGGGCCGGATCAATGTCGGCCGAACACACGATAACGGTGCAGCGCCTTGCTTACCCGAGAAGCACCACGACCCGCTGAGGAGCCGGCGGACGGTTAAGAGATGAAGAGGAGGAGACGAGGATGACCCTGAAACAATTCAGGCTGGACGACAAGGTTGCGCTTATCACCGGCGGCAATCGTGGCATCGGACTGGCGATTGCCCGGCTTTTCGGCGAAGCCGGAGCGAAATCCATTCTGACCGCGCGCCGCGACAATCCGGAAGCAGACGCGCTGCTGGACGCTGCCGGCTATGACTATGATTTCGTATCCGCCGACGCCACGGACCCGGCCGCGCCCGACATGCTGATCCGGCATACGATCGCGAAATACGGACGCATCGATATTCTTGTCAACAATGCCGGTGTCGCCGTGCACGGCGATACGCCGGATTTCGATGACCAGATGCTGGACACGATCATGTCCACCAATCTCATCCAGGCCTTTCGCTTTTGCCGCGCCGCCATGACGCCAATGCGCGAGCAGGGCGGTGGAGTCATCCTGAATGTGGGGTCGATCTCCGGCTTCATCACCAACATCCCGCAAAATCAGGTCGCCTATAATGCATCCAAGGCTGCCGTTCACATGATGACGAAAAGTCTGGCCAGCGAGGTCGCGGCGGGAAACATCAGGGTAAACGCGGTCGCGCCGGGCTACATCGACACCGATATGACTAGGGGTGGCTTCGCCATACCGGAATGGGATTCTGTCTGGCGGCAAATGACCCCGATGGGGCGCTACGGCCAGCCGGAGGAAATCGCCAACTGCGTCCTGTTCCTGTGCTCACCCGCCGCAAGCTACGTCACCGGTGCCGTACTCGTCGCCGACGGGGGCTACGTCACCCGGTGACATCAACCTAAAAATAGTTAGGAGGAGAATGAAAAATGACCAACAAGCTTGAGGGAAAAGTCGTCGCCATCACCGGCGCCGCATCCGGAATCGGCCTTGCCTGCAGCAAGATCTGCCTTGAATCCGGCGCCCGTGTCGTCCTGATTGACCGCGCGGAAGACAGGCTGAACGATGTTTGCCAAGAGCTTGGCGGTAACGCCATCCCGCTGGTGATCGATCTGGCCGACACGAGCAGCATCGCCACCATGATGCCGAAGATCCTTTTAAAAGCCGGGCAATTGGACGTCTTTCACGCCAATGCAGGCTCTTACATCGGCGGAGATCTTATCGACGGCGATCCGGATGCCTTTGACCGGATGCTCAATCTCAACATCAACGCCGTGTTTCGCTGCGTACACGCGGTCCTACCGCATATGGTGGAGCGCAAAGCCGGCGATATCATCGTGACCAGTTCGGTGGCTGGCCACGTCCCGGTGGTATGGGAGCCGGTCTACACGGCCTCAAAACATGCAGTGCAAGCCTTCGTCCATACGGTGCGGCGGCAAGTTTCGAAACATGGAATACGCGTGGGGGCGATCGCACCCGGTCCGGTGGTGACGGCGCTCCTGAAGGACTGGCCGCCGGAAAATCTCGAAAAAGCGATGGCAGCCGGCAATCTCATCGAGCCATCCGAAGTTGCCGAAGCGGTCTTGTTCATGCTGACACGCCCACGCAACGTGACGATCCGCGACCTCGTGATCCTGCCGCAAAACTTCGATATCTGAATGGCTGGAATGCCGCTACTCGCCTTGCTCCTGGAACAATGGCGGCATTCATCTGCCTGGTGCTCACGAAGGTTGCGTCCGTAAAAGCGGATGCATGCCGCCATTGTTCTCGAGCATGCGATTGAAGCGCTTCTCTTCAACGGGCCGGCTATAGAAGTAGCCCTGGATCTCGTTACAACCACTTTCGACGAGAAACCGAGCCTGCTCCTCCGTCTCGACACCTTCGGCGATCACCTGCAAACCCAGCTTCTGGGCAAGCGAGATAATCGCCGAGGTTATGGCCATATCGTCGGCGTCGTGCGGAATATCAGCGATAAACGAGCGGTCGATCTTGAGGCGCGACAATGGAAATCTTTTAAGCGCGCTGAGGCTCGAATAGCCCGTTCCAAAATCGTCGACTGCAAGCTTTACGCCCAGCGTCTCCAATTCGTGCATTCTCGCAATCGAGCTGGCGAGGTCCTTCATAATCAGGCTCTCGGTGATTTCGAGTTCGAGCCATATTGGATCGAGGCCGCTCTCACTCAGCGCCGCCGCCACAGTCTCGATCAGGCGCTTTTCCTGGAACTGTCTGGCAGAGACATTGACGCTGATCCTGATTGGGTCGAGCCCTTTGTTCTGCCATGCCTTGGCTTGCCTGCATGCCGTCCGGAGTACCCACTCGCCAATTGGCATGATGAGACCCGTCTCTTCGGCAAGCGCAATGAAATCCCCAGGATAGACAAGGCCCTCGCTTGGATGGTTCCAGCGGATTAGCGCCTCAGCCGCAACGATCCTGCCGGTCTGGACGTCCACCTGTGGCTGGTAATGCAGCACAAACTCGTCGCGAAGAAGCGCCTGGCGGAGTTCGTCGGTCCGGGAAAGCTTCCTTCGGACGGTCGCGGTCATTTCCGAGGTGAACAAAGCGATTCCGTCGCGACCCAGCTCCTTGGCCCTATACATGGCCATATCTGCGGAAGCGAGCAGCTCTCCCGCGGTCTGGCCGTGGTTCGGATAACTGGCGACACCGATACTGCAAGTCACCCTGAGTTCGATGTCGTTGAGTACGATCGGACGCGCAACCGCTTCTCTTATCGCCGACAATCGACCTAGGCAGCTCTCGAGATCCATTTGCTCGAGAATAATCACGAACTCGTCTCCCCCGATTCTGGCGAGGGAACCCTGGTCACTTGTCAGCTCGCAAATCCTGCCAGCCACGATCTTCAGCAGTTGGTCGCCGACCGAGTGACCAAGGCTGTCATTGACGAGCTTGAAATTGTCGAGGTCAAGGAATGCCAGCGCCACTTCACTCCCCATGGAATCGGCTGTCTGCATTGCAAGGGTGAGTCTTCGATCCAGCAAAGCCCGGTTGGCCATCCCCGTCAGGGGATCGTGGTCGGCGAGAAACCCGATCCGGGCCTCGGCGCGATGACGGCTGATTGCTATCCCGGCCATGTGCACGGCGAGCGAAACAAACTCGGAGAAATCCGATTGATACCGTGCGCCCTCGGACGAATAGAGAGCCAGGACGCCTTCGATCTGGCCGTCGACGCCGGAAATTGCCAAACAGCGGCACTGATGGTCAAGTTCAGAGACACTCGCCTGATCGAAGGCAAGCTTGAGTGCCGTCGCGGCGGTTCGAAGATCTGTGGGAACGGTGCGAATGAATGCCGCATTGGCGCGCTTGCGATATCTTTCATTCAAGGTGGGTGCGGCCGCCAGACGCAGTTCCCCCGGATCTGGCGCGACCGTCAGGAATGCAGCGTGCACACCTTCCGCGAATCCAGCAATCATTCGGGCAAGTTCTTCGAGAAAATCGGCAAGAGGCATTCCGCGCGCTATCATTTCGAGCAGGCCGGATTGAGCGCGCATCCGTCGTTCTGCCGATTTCTGCGCGGTGATGTCACGGGAAACCCCGACGATGCCGATTATTGTTCCGGACGCGTCTCTCAGCGGGACACGCGTGATCATCAGCCATCGTTCCCCATCGCCACGAAATGCCAACTCCTCGCCACCGAAATGGGGCTCTCCTGTCTCGGCCACGCGACGTTCAACATCCGTGGCGATTTGTGCCACATGGCGCGACAGAAACTCGAAATCCGTCCGTCCAACCAAATCCTTCAGATGGGAAAGCCCGTTGTTGGCGACGACCGCCTGGTTTGCAAACAGGAAACGTCCTTCCAGGTCCTTTGCGTATATATAATCAGGGATTTGGTTGATCATGTTTTCCAGCCAACACTGGCGCTCGGCCAAGTCAGCTTCGTGGTGAACCTTCTCCGGCGTCCTGCGCAACATGGCTGCATTCGGAGCCAGCTCGACCTCAGAGAACAAGATTGGCAGTTTGCCGTCCGCAATGACGCCTTTAGCCACGGGAATTCCTCGGAACAGATAGGAAAGATCATTCTGCTTTTGCGAGGTTATGTTCGGGTGAACGTCAATTCATTGCTGAGACGAAGCTACGATCATGGTAAACAAATCCCTAAGACGTTAAGCCCCACATCCTTTTGATGCATTTTGCCACGGCCTGTTCCTTTCCCCGAGGAAGCTTACGACTGGCTGCTGTTGCAAGTATGCCGCATCTCAAAGCTTAGTCGAAAATTTCGCCGGATTTGACTTGGCCTACGCGCCCAACCGATCTAGGGTTGAACATCATCAACACGGTTCAAGGGAGTTTTCGATGGCTATTTTTTCCGACTCCCCAGTGGCTTCCGCGACTATCGCCTGAGGCCGTCAGCGTTTTCCAACGCGACAGAACCTGATGGACTGGTGCTAACCCTCCCGTCGATCGTTTCTCACCAAACCATTTCGCGCGGTTTTGCGCGGAGATCCTTTTCCCTATGACGGAGCCGGCGACAAGCCGGATACATCAATGGCTCTTGGTTTCAAATCCCGCCGCGGCGGTGCTTTTCGCAGCGTTTTCCGTTTTTGCTGGGCTCACTGGAAGCAACAGCCGGGTCGCGCCTCCTTCATGCTGTTCACAGCGATGCTGTCCACATTTGCGGATGTGCTCACGCCCTTGTTTTCCGGCCGGCTGGTCGATGCCGTGGTGTCCGGCCATGCCGGCGACGCCGCAACGTGGAGCAATGCCGTCAACGCCTTCTGCTGGCTGATAGCACTGTCAGTCGGCGCCGTCATCCTGCGGCATGCCACGTTCACCGCCATCATCGGCTTCACGCTGAAGTCGATGTCGGAGATCGCTGCAGATTCCTTTTTCCATATCCAGCGCTTTTCGAGCGATTGGCACGCCAACAGCTTTGCCGGCTCCACCGTCCGCAAAGTGACGCGCGGCATGTGGGCGCTTGATCTGCTCAACGACACCGTCTTCGTCGCGCTGTTCCCATCGCTGGTGATGCTCATCGGCTCGACCATTCTGATGACGTGGTACTGGCCGATGATGGGATTGCTGGTCGGCGCCGGATCCGTACTCTTTATC
This sequence comes from Rhizobium sp., assembly GCA_036383055.1. Taxonomy (GTDB): domain Bacteria; phylum Pseudomonadota; class Alphaproteobacteria; order Rhizobiales; family Rhizobiaceae; genus Rhizobium. The sequence goes on from DASVPC010000161.1 coordinate 17,454, forward strand.
GCGTTCACCGCGACGATGGCTCTGCGCTATGTCGCACCGATGGCCAGTATGGCCAATAGCTGGGATACACGCCTTGGCGGCGCGCTCGCCGATGCCGTGACCTGCAATGCCGTGGTCAAGGCCTTTGGCGCCGAGGACCGCGAAGACAAGCGTCTCGCCGCGGTCATGCGCAAGTGGCGCGATCGTACCGCGCGCACCTGGACGCGGGGCACCCTGAACGGCACGTCGCAGAACGCGCTGCTCAGCCTGTTGCGCGGCTGCGTGCTGGGCCTTGCCCTTTGGCTCTGGGCCAACGGCAAGGCCAATGCGGGCGACATCACCTTCGTCCTGACCGCCTTTTTCATCCTTCAGGGCTATCTGCGTGAAATCGGCATGCATATCCGCAACCTGCAGCGCTCGGTGAACGACATGGAGGAGCTTGTCACCATCCACGCACAGCCTTTGGGCGTGGAGGACGCTCCCGGCGCGCCGGCTCTGCATGTGAAGGCTGGCATGATCACGTTCGATCATGTCACCTTCCACTATGGCAACCACCGTGCCCCGCTCTACAAGGACTTCTCGGTCACCATCAAACCGGGCGAGCGGGTCGGCCTCGTCGGCCATTCCGGCTCCGGAAAGACGACCTTCATCAAGCTGATCCAGCGCCTGCATGACATCAACCACGGCACGGTCTCGATCGACGGGCAGGATATTTCCAAGGTGGCGCAGACCTCTCTTCGCCGTCAGATCGCCATCGTGCAGCAGGAACCTATCCTGTTTCACCGCTCGCTGGCGGAAAATATCGCCTACGCTAGGCCAACGGCCACACAAGCGGAGATCAGGACGGCTGCGCGGCTTGCCAGCGCCCATGATTTCATCGAGGCCCTGCCGAAAGGCTATGCGACGCTTGTAGGCGAACGCGGCATCAAGCTTTCCGGTGGCGAACGGCAACGCATCGCCATCGCCCGCGCTTTCCTGGCCGATGCGCCGATCCTGATCCTCGACGAGGCAACCTCGAGCCTCGATTCGGAATCGGAGATGCTCATCCAGCAGGCGATGGAGAGGTTGATGGAGGGACGCACGACACTCGTCGTTGCTCACAGACTGTCGACTGTGCGCGCGCTCGATCGGCTGCTGGTCTTCGAACACGGACATATTGCCGAAGAAGGCACCCATGCCAGCCTCATTCGGCGCAAAAGCGGGATCTATCGCGGGCTCTTCGAGCGCCAGGCATTGGAGCTGACGAAGGGCATCACGAGCGAAGGGCTGATCGGCTAACAACAGTCTACAGGCAGCCTTCAATTCGCACTGGTGACAGTATGTTACGACATGGTGGCCCGTCGGCATGATGAACCGTGCCAATAGATGGCGCCGTCGCTTGATTTGTTTTTCCAGCAAACATCGGGCGCTGCCGCAATTTTGGGCGGCAAAGCCCGATGTTTGGTCAAAAATTTATCGGACGGTAAATTTTTGACCAAACATCGGGCGCCGTCGC
>DASVPC010000162.1:0-3066 GCA_036383055.1 Rhizobium sp.
ATCGCTATAGATGGTACGAGCTGGTCGGCATCTATGCCGGTATCCTGCTGTTCCTCACCTTCGTTCTGGCGCCCTTCGTCGAAGGGTTCCTGGTTTCGCTGAAGCCGCTCAGCCAGCTTTTTTCGTCGCCTTATCGCTTCATTCCCGAAAACGGGTCGTTCGAGGCCTATCGAACGATGTGGACCAGCGTGCCGGGCTTCGGCTGGTATATTTTCAACTCCTTCCTGATTTCGGGCACGATCACCATTATCGTGCTGGTACTTGCCGTGCCGGCGGCCTATGCCTTCGCTCGCTTCGAGTTCAGGGGCTCGGGCCTGCTGCTTGGCGCTTTTCTTGCCGTCAAGATGTTCTCGGGCGCCGTCCTCCTGATCCCGCTTTTCCGGCTCATGCGTTCCTTCGGCGTGCTCAACACCTATTTCGCCATGATCGTGCCGGGCGTGGCCTTCATCATCCCGACCGGAATCTGGCTGCTGCACACCTATATGCGGCGCATCCCAAGGGAGCTTGATGAGGCCGCCTATGTCGACGGCGCGAGCCAGTTCTATACGCTGCGCCGCGTCATCCTGCCGATCGCCATGCCGGGGATCGTCGTGGTGGCGATTTCCTCCTTCATCGAAGCCTACGCGCAGCAGTTCATCTATGCGCTCACTTTCAATTCGAAGACTGAATACATGCCGCTGCCGGTTGGCTTGTTCGCCTATTTCGGCCGGCAGGAGGTCGTCTGGAACGAACTCATGGCTGCAAGCTTTGTCGGCATCGCGCCGGCGCTGGTCGTGATCTTCTTCCTGCAACGCTATCTCGTCAGCGGCCTGACCGCCGGCGCGGTAAAGCAATGAGCTAGACAACAACCACTAGAAAAAGGGGAGCTTAAACGTGACAATCCATATCAAAACAGGGCTGTTCGCCCTTGCTTTGCTCGGCTCCACTGCGCTTGGCGCTGTGACAGTTCAGGCCGCCGACAAGGAGATCAGCTGGATCTATTGTGGCGACAGCATCGATCCGATCCATGTGAAATACATCAAGCAGTGGGAAGACAAGAATCCGGGCTGGGCGGTCAAGCCGGAAGTCGTCGGCTGGGAACAGTGCCAGGACAAGGCGACGACGCTGGCCGCCGCCGGCACGCCGGTCGCCATGGCCTATGTCGGCTCACGCACGCTCAAGCAGTTTGCCGAGAACGATCTTATCGTCCCGGTCCCGATGACGGATGCGGAGCAGAAGACCTACTATCCGGGTATTGTCGGCACCGTAACCTTCGATGGACAGCAGTGGGGCGTGCCGATCGCCTTCTCCACCAAGGCGCTCTATTGGAACAAGGATCTGTTCAAGCAGGCAGGTCTCGATCCGGAAAAGCCGCCGACCACCTGGGCTGAGGAAATCGCCGACGCCAAGGTGATCAAGGAGAAGACCGGTGTCCCTGGCTACGGCCTGTCGGCGAAGACCTTCGACAACACCATGCATCAGTTCCTGCACTGGGTTTACAGCAACAACGGCAAGGTGATCGACGGCGACAAGGTCGTGCTCGACAGCCCAGAAGTGCTGGCCGCCCTGCAGGCCTATAAGGACATCACGCCTTACTCCGTCGAGGGAGCGACTGCTTACGAGCAGAACGAAATGCGCGCGATCTTCCTGGACGGCAAGGTCGGTATGCTTCAGGCGGGGTCGGGCGCTGCCTATCGCCTGAAGGAAACGAAGATCAACTGGGGTGTCGCGCCGTTGCCGCTCGGCCCTTCGGCCAAGGGCCACGGCACGCTGCTCATCACCGACAGCCTTGCCGTCTTCAAGGGCTCGGGCGTTGAGGACAAGGCGATCGAATTTGCGAAGTTCATCACCTCTCCCGGTCCGCAGGGCGAGTATGAGCTGCAGGGCGGCGCCGGCCTCACGCCGCTACGTCCGTCGCCGCAGGTCGACGAGTTCGAGAAGAAGGATCCCTTCTGGAAGCCGTTCATCGACGGCATCAGCTATGGCGGTCCCGAGCCCTTGTTCAAGGACTATAAGGGCTTCCAGAACGTGATGATCGAGATGGTCCAGTCGGTTGTCACCGGCAAGGCCGAGCCGGCGGTTGCCTTGAAAAAGGCGGCGGCTGATCTCGAGCAGTATAAGTAAACCTTGCAGATCGTCGGGCCGCGCGTATCGCGCGCGGCCTTTCGAGCCCTGCCCGCCTCAAGGCGGTGCCGTGCGGAGACAGAGTTTGGGACAGCTTCACCTTAATCAGGTCAAGAAATTTTACGGTCATTTCGAAGTCATCAAGGGCGTCGAGCTCGATGTGACAGATGGCGAGTTCATCGTCTTCGTCGGTCCGTCCGGCTGCGGCAAGTCGACCCTGCTTCGCATGATCGCCGGCCTCGACGATGTCACCAGCGGCGACATCATGATCAACGGCCAGCGCGTCAACGACCTGCCGCCGGTCAAGCGCGGCATTGCCATGGTGTTCCAGTCCTATGCGCTCTATCCGCATATGACGGTGTTCGAGAACATCGCCTTTCCGCTGCGCGTCGAAAAAATGGCGGAAGACAAGCTCAAGGCCCGCGTCGAGCACGCCGCCCGCATCCTGCATCTCGACCAGCGTTTGCAGCAGAAGCCGGGCATGCTGTCGGGCGGCCAGCGTCAGCGTGTTGCCATCGGCCGGGCGATCGTCCGCGAGCCGAAAATCTTCCTGTTCGACGAGCCGCTGTCGAACCTCGATGCGGCGCTGCGCGCCGATATGCGTATCGAGCTTGCCAAGCTGCACCGTCAATTGCAGGCGACGATGATCTACGTCACCCACGACCAGGTCGAAGCGATGACCATGGCGGACCGCATCGTCGTCCTCAATGCCGGGGAAATTGCCCAGACGGGCGAGCCGCTGGAGCTATATCATAAGCCGGCGAATAAATTCGTCGCCTGCTTCATCGGCAATCCCAAGATGAACTTCCTGCCCGTCATCTGCAAAGGCGTCAGCGAAGCGGGTGTTGAGGTCGATTACAAGGGCCAGACGGCGCTGCTGCCGGTTGCGCCGCGCGACGGCGTGGTCGGCAAGGCGCTGACGCTCGGTATCCGGCCGGAGCACATACAGCTTGGCGACGGCGA
>DASVPC010000163.1:0-17621 GCA_036383055.1 Rhizobium sp.
CAGCGGCTCCCAATTGCCGTTGAAATGCGGCTTGTTCGGGCTCAAATGCGTGTCGGTGATCTGGATGATCTTCAAGGCGCTTCTCCGGAAATCGAAAAGAGAGAGCGCTTGCGGAGGGAGTTTCCTTCAAAACCGGCGCTTCTTGCCGATCTCTTTAGAAGGCCCCGATGTCAGTTAGGTAACGGGTCTTTTCACCTGTTTTCCAGTTTTGTCACATCATCGTCAAAGAGAGCCGGTGCCTGTTATATGCCTAATTGAGAGACTATACGCCGGCGGTTTGGGTGATATAGATCGCAGCCGAAAGAGGAACAGAGATGTCAGACGAACAAAGCCGCATCACCACGCTCGAAGAGCTAGTTGCCTATCAGGCAAAGACCATTGAAGAGCTATCCGACCAGGTGGCGGAGCAGTGGAAAGTGGTCGAGCAGACGAGGCTGAAGCTCGACCGGTTGGCCGAGCGTTTTCTGACGCTGGAAGAGCAGTCGATGGATGCGCCGGCCATCACCAAGCCGCCGCACTACTGAGCGGCCGGTATTGACGGGACCGGCTTGGCACACCATCACGTTTCGGTGTTTCACGCGGGCGTGTGTAACAAAAGGCGTTATCCTCCCGTATCCCTTTTGACCGGAGAATTTACAATCGCGGTCGAGAGGAGCTCATCATGAAAGATACGATCCGCAAGGCCCTGTCGCATGTTGCCCGCCCGGCGGCCTTTGCCGTTGGCGCCGTGTTGCTGGCCGGCGTTGCGCTGCAATTCGTAGGCCACGCCTCGGCTGAAGATGCCCGCGCCATTCCGGCGCCGGCCGTGGACGAAAAGCCGGGTTCGGGCGGCACGGAAACCACTGTTCTTGCCGGCGGCTGCTTCTGGGGCGTGCAGGGCGTGTTCCAGCATGTGAATGGTGTCATCAGTGCGACCTCGGGTTATACCGGCGGCAGGAAAGATACGGCGCACTATGAAACGGTGAGCGGCGGCGATACGGGCCACGCCGAATCCGTGCGGATCGTCTTTGATCCACACAAGGTCAGCTACGGGCATCTCCTGCAGATTTATTTCTCGGTCGCCCACGATCCGACAGAACTGAATTATCAGGGGCCGGACAGCGGCACGCAATATCGTTCGGCAATCTTCCCGACGACTGCCGAACAGGCCGATGTCGCCAAGGCCTATATCGGTCAGCTCAATCACGCCAAGGTCTTCGACGCGGGGATCGTCACCAAGATCGAGCCGGAGCGGCAGTTCTATGTGGCTGAGGGCTATCACCAGAATTTCCTGACGATGAACCCCGATTATCCCTATATCGTCGTCAACGACCTGCCGAAGGTCAAAAACCTGCAGCGCATGTTCCCGGGGGATTATCGTTCCGATCCGGTACTGGTCGCAGCGAACGCCTCGGAAAATTGAGGAGAGCCGGCCAGTAATGCCGGCCGGTCTTGGCGGTTTTGCAGGAAATGCTCGTTATTCTCCCGGTGTCTGGTGTATTGCTCGGCAACGCCAGACATCAATCGCGAGCGCTTCCCATCATGATCGTCCGCGACCGGCCGAACCTTTTCCAGCTTTTCTTCATCGTCCGGGGTTCTGTGGTCCGGCGGATATTGCCGCAGATCGTCGTGATCTTCCTGCTGTCGGCGCTGATCGTCTGGGGACATGAAGAGCGGCCGAACGTCATTCTCTCCTTTAACGGATCGCCCGTCGCGCTGCTCGGCATCGCGCTTTCGATCTTCCTCGGCTTCCGCAACAACGCCTGCTACGACCGCTGGTGGGAAGGACGGCGGGATTGGGGGCAGCTCATCCAGGTCAGCCGCAGCTTTGCGCGGCAGACATTAATACTGGAAGCCGCCGGTGAGGCGCGCAGGGATTTGCTGCGATTGACGATGGCCTTTGCACAGGCGCTGGTCTGTCATCTGCGGCCCGGCGGCGACGAGAACAAGGTGCTGCAACACCTGGCGCCCAGCGAAGTCGATTTCTATCGCGCGGCTCAGAATAAACCGGATCTCATGCTGCGCCTGATGTCGGCCGATCTGGCGCGGCTGAAGGCTCAGGGCGGGATTTCGGATATCCAGTATCAGATGCTCGATGCCAGTGTCAGTCAGATGGGGGCGGTGCAAGCGGCTTGCGAGCGCATTCGCAATACGCCGCTGCCGTTCGGCTACACGCTGCTTCTGCATCGCACGGCCTATCTCTTCTGCTTCCTGCTGCCCTTCGGCTTCGTCGATACGCTCGGCTGGGGTTCGCCTTTCGTGGCCGCGCTGGTTGCCTACACCTTCTTCGGCCTCGATGCGCTTGGCGACGAGCTGGAAGACCCCTTCGGCAATCGTCCGAACGCGCTGGCGATCGGTGCCCTTGCCGATACGATCGAGATCAATCTCAGGGAAGCGCTCGGCGAAACCGATCTGCCGCCCATGCCGCAGCCGAGGGATTTCGTGCTGATGTAGGGGCCTGCCAAAAAATATTTGCCGGACCATGGAATAAGATCGGTCCGGCTTCCGTATATTGGGGTATGGAACGCAACAAACGGACATTCGACGTTTTAGGGCAGCTCGGTTCGCTGAGACGATACGCCCGTTCGCTTGTCCGCAATGCGGATGAGGCGGAAGACCTGGTGCACGATGCGCTGGTCAAGGCCTATGAACGCAAGGCGAGTTTCCGGCGTGGCGCAAACCTGCGCACCTGGTTGCTGTCGATCCTGCACAATGCCCATATCGACCGCCTGCGCCAGAAGCGCTCGCTGAACCGTCGCCATGAAGAGGCGGCAGTCGAGTTCGAGCCGGCGCTGCCGGCCTCACAAGACCATGCCGTGCGCCTGAGCCAGGTGCGCGACGCCTTCTTCGACCTGCCGGAAGAGCAGCGCGAGGCGCTGCATCTGGTGGCGATCGAGGATCTTTCCTATCAGGAGGCGGCCTCCGCGCTCGGTATTCCCATGGGGACGCTGATGTCGCGTATCGCAAGGGCTCGCGCCAGCCTCCGGAATTTCGAGGAGACAGCACCCAAGATTTCGCATCTTCGGCTCATCGACGGAGGCGGCAATGAAAACAATTGATCCGATCATCGATAGTGATCTCGATGCCTATGTCGATGGTGGGTTGACCGTGGCGCGTCGCGTCGAGGTAGAGTCCTATCTGTCCGAGCATCCGGCGATCGCCGCCAAGGTCATGGCTGATCTGAGCATGCGCGGCGAGCTGCGCATGGCGCTGGCGGGCGAAGGTCTGGCGGCAAGGGCGGAAACCCGCGAGGCCGCCCGGCGGCTGGAGCGTGGGCTCGCTTATGGCCGCGTGCTGAGTTCCTTTCAGCGGGTGGCGGCCGTCGCGATGCTGATGACGGCCGGCTGGGTGGCGCATACATCCTTCGGTGCCTTCACCGCGAGCGAAGTCAATGCTTCGGTTCCGGCGCCCGCTTTCGTCGACGATGCCGTGCGCGCCTATCGGGCGACCGCCGCGCGCGAGGCGATGACTTCGCAGGCCGGGCAGGCAGGCTACAATCCGGAGGAGATCCGTGCCTCGACGGCGATCGTCCTTCCGGAGATGCCCGCGAGCTGGCGCGTTACCAATGCGCAGATCTATCCGTCCGAATTCGGCCCGAGCGTTGAAATGACGGTCGATGCCGGCGAGGGCAGGGAACTGTCGTTGTTTGCCGTTCGTCCGGGTAATTTTGCCGTCCAGAAAGTCAGCCATGCCACGCGCGACAACGTCCAGGCTGCCTATTGGCAGATCGGCGAAGTCGCCTACGCCCTGATCGGCGGCGGCAAGGTGAATGAACTCGATGGCGAGGCTGAAAAGCTCGCCCGCACACTTTATTAGTTTTGATCAAAGGAGATCGACTATGAACCCGACCAATCCGCGCTTCGGCTATGGCGCCGCTGCCGGCTCGCAGGCGCTCTTCGACGAAGGTCTGCGCAAGCACATGCTGCGCGTCTACAACTACATGGGCATCGGCCTTGTGGTGACCGGTATCGTCGCGATGATCGTCGGCACGACGCCGGCGCTCTATGTGCCGATCTTCCAGTCGCCGCTGAAGTGGGTCGTCATGCTGGCGCCGCTCGCCTTTGTGCTGTTCTTCTCGTTCCGCATCCAGACGATGTCGGCGAGCGCCGCGCAGACGATGTTCTGGGCCTTCTGTACCGTCATGGGCCTGTCGCTCGCATCGGTGTTCCTGGTCTTCACCGGCACCAGCATCGCGCGGACCTTCTTCATCGCAGCGACCATGTTCGGCGCGACCAGCCTCTACGGCTATACGACGAAGCGTGACCTTGCCAATATCGGTTCGTTCCTGATGATGGGCCTGTTCGGCGTCATCATCGCCAGCGTTGTCAATATCTTCCTGGGCTCGAGCGCGCTGCAGTTCGCCATCTCGATCATCGGTATCGTGGTCTTCGTCGGCCTGACCGCCTGGGATACGCAGAACATCAAGGAACAGTATGCCGAGAACCACGATCAGGAGACCTCGCAGAAGCTTGCCGTCTTCGGCGCCCTATCGCTCTACCTGAACTTCGTCAACATCTTCCAGCTCCTACTGAACTTCACGGGCGAGCGGGAATAGCATCGGACTTTTCAAGCTTGGGCATGATCTGAAAGTTACTCCACTCTTTCGTTTGATCGTGCTCCGGGAATGCGTCTCCCTGGGGGTTTGTGAGACGCATGACGCGCCTGCGGTATCTGCGCCGATACCGCAGGCGTATTTTATTTTGGGGGTGGGGGAGTGAGGGTGGTTGGCTTCCGAGTTTGCGGAGGGGGTATCAGAGGCGCGTCATATGAGGGATTGCGGTCCCTGACACCCCTTCCTCAAAAAATGTCAGCGACCTACCACTCGGCTACGCTGCCATCCTCATGACGCCAGACCGGGTTGCGCCAGCGGTGGCCTTCCTTGGCGCGTTCGATGACGTAGGCTTCGTCCACTTCGATGCCGAGGCCGGGGCCTTGCGGGATCGAGACGAAGCCGTCGGCATAGTGGAAGACTTCCTTGTTGGAGATGTAGTCGAGGATGTCGTTGCCCTTGTTATAGTGGATGCCGAGGCTCTGCTCCTGGATGAAGGCATTGTAGCTGACGGCGTCGACCTGCAGGCAGGCGGCAAGAGCGATGGGGCCGAGCGGGCAATGCGGCGCCAGCGCCACGTCATAGGCTTCCGCCATGGCCGCGATCTTGCGGCATTCGGTGATGCCTCCGGCATGGCTGAGGTCGGGCTGCAGGATGTCGACATAGCCGTCCGACAGGACCTGCTTGAAGTCCCAGCGCGAGAAGAGGCGCTCGCCCAAGGCAATCGGCGTCGAGCAATGATTGGCGATTTCCTTCAGCGCTTCGCGGTTTTCGGAGAGTACCGGCTCCTCGATGAACAGCAGCTTGTAGGGTTCCAGCTCCTTGGCGAGAACCTTGGCCATCGGGCGATGGACGCGGCCGTGGAAATCGACGCCGATGCCGATATAGGGGCCGATCGCCTCGCGGATGGTGGCGATGGTCTCGACCGCCTTTTCCACCTTGTCATAGGTATCGACGATCTGCATTTCCTCGCAGCCGTTGAGCTTGATCGCCTTGAAGCCGCGCGCAACCACTTCCTTGGCGTTGTTGGCAACGTCGGAAGGACGGTCGCCGCCGATCCAGGAGTAGACCTTGATCTTGTCGCGCACCTGGCCGCCGAGCAGCGAATGGATCGACTGTCCGAGCGCCTTGCCCTTGATGTCCCATAGCGCCTGGTCGATGCCGGCAATGGCGCTCATATGGACGGCGCCGCCGCGATAGAAGCCGGCGCGGTACATGACATTCCAATGGTCCTCGATCAGGAAGGGGTCCTTGCCGATCAGATAATCTTCCAGTTCGTGCACGGCGGCCTGGACGGTCAATGCGCGGCCTTCGACGACCGGTTCGCCCCAGCCGACGATGCCTTCGTCCGTTTCGATCTTCAGGAACATCCAGCGCGGCGGCACGATATAGGTCGTCAGTTTGGTGATTTTCATGGGAATGCTTCCGTTTCGGCTCTTTGGTCACATCGGCGGCGGAAGGCCGCGGATTTCGGGGTTTCAGGTCCTGCTTTTCTCCGCTCGCCCTATCGCCTTTCCGGTGGCGAGGTCGCGTGCGGCAAGGTCGAGCAGGCGATGGGTACAGTCGCGCGCGGCAGTGCCGTTGCGCAGGCGCAGTGCTTCGACCAGCTCGCCATGCACGGCGATTGCCTCGTCGCGGCTGTCGGCGGCGACATTCGAGGCGTGCAGCGCATATTTGAGGCCGGCATGGATGGCGCTCGACAGGCGGCGGAACACCTGGTTGTGGCTGGCGCCCAGGAGCACCGTATGGAACATTACATCAGCTTCGGTGAAGCGCTCCGGATCGTCACCAGACTCGCACATTTGCCGCCAGGCCCGGTCGAGATCGGCAATCTCCTGCGCGGTGGCGCGCTCGGCGGCATATTCGGCCGCCACCGGTTCGATGGTGCGCCGTGCCTCGAGGATGCTGCCGAGAATATCGAATTCGGCAATATACGGCCCCATCCATTCGAGCACGTCCTGATCGAGGATGTTCCAGTCATCCTTGTCGCAGACGGTGGTGCCGATGCGGGGCTTGCCGCGCACCAGGCCTTTCGATTCCAGGATCTTCAGGGATTCGCGGATGACGGTGCGGCTGACGCCATAGAGCTCGCAGAGATCGTTTTCACGCGGCAGGGGCGAGCCGGCGGGATAGCGTTCGGAGCAGATGTCCTCAGCAATCGCCGCCGTCACGTTCCGGCGCACGCGCGGGCGGCGTTCCGGCCGATCGACTAAGCCATGCTCTTGCCGTTCAAACGAATCCAACTATCTCTTCCCCACTCCTCGCAGTGGAAATCACCTTACTATAATCATCATACAATGGCAATTCTCTGGTATGATGATTTATTGGGGCGATCCGTGCGATCCGAGGGCGCCAACGTGCCATTTCGGGGCGGCGACAGACTTGCTGTTACGGCGTTGTCGTCATCGACGGATAGAACACTATATTGCGGATTGGGGCGGCCAAGAGGCGGTTTCCCATCGGTCCTTGCCGGGAGGGCAGGGACCTTTTCCCGATGTTTAATCAACGGCAAGGAGGACGATATGCAGATCAATCGCACAGGTTCGGCCCAATGGTCCGGCGGTCTGAAGGATGGCAAGGGCCAGATCTCTACCCAGAGCGGCGCGCTCAACCATTATCCCTACGGCTTCGCCAGCCGCTTCGAAGGCGTTGCGGGCACGAATCCGGAGGAACTGATTGGTGCGGCCCATGCCGGCTGCTTCACGATGGCGCTGTCGCTGATCCTGAATGAGGCGGGCTTGACCGCCGAGAGCATGGAGACGACGGCCAGGGTCACGCTCGAAAGCGTCGAGGGCGGTTTTGCGATCAGCGCGATCCACCTGACGCTGACGGGCAGGGTGCCCGGCGCCGACGAGGCGAAGTTCACCGAGCTTGCCAACAAGGCCAAGGCCGGTTGCCCGGTCTCCAAGGCACTCGCCTCGGTGCCGATTTCGTTGGAAGTGCGCCTCGCCTAGGCTCGAAACTCAATGATTCGAGAGGCTCTCCGCACGCGAAGAGCCTCTCGAATACTGCCCGTGATGGCAATGGTGGCCTGTTTCTGCACACCTGCGGGTAATGGTGGTCTCAGGAGCCGGTTTCCGCTGCAAGGCGTCGTTTGACGATCAAGGCAAGCGGCACCGTGTAGAAGAAGTGCGACATGAAGCCGCCGATGACGACCATCGGATCGAAGTAGTTGGGGTGGTCCGTGGTGGCGACCATGATGGCCGCATGCATCACGATCCAGATCACGACAGCGTAGAAGAGCGCCACGAACGTCGCCTCATAACCGCGGCGGCGGAAGTAGGGCCAGATGTAGGCAAAGGCGATACCCCAGGCGAAAACGAAAGAGAAATGGATTGCCGTGCCGAGAAAATAGGCCGTCAGCCCCAGGGATTCCTGCACGCCCTTGCCGAATACGAGGCCCGTGGCATTGCGGGGAATACCCGCCAGCGGCATCAATTGCTGGACGCCGACCCAGACGATCGCCTCATATATCCAGATCAGGACACCACCCGCGATGCCCCCGATTAAGCCTGCTTTTATGGTCGGCCATAGGGCCGGTCTGTCGGTAACGTTCGATCCCACGCCCGTATCTCGACGGACATCGCCATAATTGGTGCTCATGCCTGATTTCCTCCCTGTCCATTCCGTGCTTGGTTCTCGCTCAACCGCGTCAATTGCGGATGCGTGCAGGCTCCTCCTCCAGAGGATTTCATAAGGGGAACGGGAGAGAGTTTTATCGAGAGCCTGACGAGTGCCGGTCATCAATCGTAGAAGTGACGGCACTCTCGACATTTCGTCTCGCGATCCGGCTATTCATCGGATGAATAGAGAGGGTGCCGCTGCCGCGCCAATTCAAACAGCCGGCTGCTTCATAAGAATTGGCTATACTCGCAGTCTCCGCGAGACCTCTTACGGCCCTGGTGCGTCTGTTCGCTTTGCGAGGCAAGGGCGTGGTTTCGCGCATAAATCTACAATCCCTCATCGCCGCGCGGAATTAGGTTTTCCACGGAAATGTCCTGCGCAAGGGAGATTGTTCGCATGTCCGCACTGACCTGGATTCACGTCATCATCAGCCTGATCGCAATCGTCGCCGGCATTATCGTCGCGCAGGGATTGATTGCCGGCGACCGTCACGAACGGTCGACGCTCGTCTACATGGTCACAATCTTGCTGACGAGCCTGACCGGGTTTCTCTTTCCCTTCAACGGCGTGACGCCGGGCATCATATTCGGTATCGTTTCGGTTCTGATCTTCATTCCGACGGCGCTTGCGCGCTATAAATTTCAGATGACCGGCATCTGGCGGCTCGTCTTCGTCATCGGCAGTCTGGTCATGCACTACCTCAATTGCGTCGTCCTGATCGTTCAATCTTTCCAGAAGATCCCAGCGCTGAACGCGCTGGCGCCACAGGGGAACGAGCCGCCGCTTCTGGCCGTTCAGGCGGTGTTGCTGATCGCATTCCTGATCGTCGGCTTGCTGAGCGTCCGTCGTTTCCATCCCCATATTCTGGGTGCCTGACACCTGATCACCACCGCTGTTTCAACCGTCTGGTTACCGGCGCGGTTTGTTGACAGGCATGGCTTCATGGTTTACGAGTGATGAAAATTGAAATTCGTCACTCGTAAACCGAAAGTAAACCATGCTTGATCTTTCCGATGTCAGCGCCGATCCGGCGCGTCAGGAAAACATCACGAAAATCCTCGATGCAGCCGAAAGGCTGTTTCGCCACTATGGCTATGCCAAGACGACGGTTGCCGACATCGCTCGCGACCTCGGCATGTCCACGGCGAATATCTACCGTTTCTTTGCGTCCAAGACGGATATCCGCCACGCTGTCTGCGGCCGGATGCTTGAGGCCAGCTACCAGATGGCGCTGGAAATCCGCCACCGCCCGATCAGCGCTTCTGACCGGCTGCACGCCTATGTCTATGCGCAATACAAGCAGACCTGCGAAAACATGCTGGATGAGCAGAAGGTGCATGAGATGGTGGTCATCGCCATCGAGCACGATTGGCACGTCATCGAGAAGTTTATCGATCGCATTCATGATTTGATAGCCGAGATCATTGCTGACGGTATCGCTGCCGGCGAATTTCTTGAACAGGACCCCTATGTTGCATCGAAATGCTTCGGTGCGGCGACGGTCAACCTCTGCCATCCGCAGATGGTGGCACAATGTCTCAGCAAGACCAACCGGGCCGAACCCGAAGACCTTATCGAATTCGCCATCAGGGCGCTGAAGAAATAGCAGTCCGCGTGCCGAATGATCGGCCGTGCTTGCATTCCGTTTGACTAAGGAGAGCGACATGCGTTCGCTGACGACCACCATGATACGATCCGTTGCCGGCGCCGCGCTCATAGCCGCCATCGGCTTTACGCTTTCCGGCTGCAACGAGAAGAAGGAAGAGGCGGCGGAGGTGATCCGGCCGGTCAAGGTGGTCGAGATCGCGCAGGCGGATACGACGCGCAAGCTCGACTATTCCGGCTCGGTCAAGGCGCGGACGGATATGAACCTCGGCTTCCGCGTCAGCGGCAAGATCGTCGAGCGCAAGGTGGATATCGGTCAGAAGGTGAAGCCGGGCGATGTGCTCGCCCGCATCGACCCCACCGATTATGCTCTTGCGGTGCGCCGCTCGCAGGCGGACCTCGATTCGGCTGAAAAGCAGGTGCAGACGACGGTGCTTGCCCGCAATCGCGCCCAGCAGCTCTTCGACAAGAGCGTCGGGTCGAAGTCACAGCTCGAACAGGCCGAGCTCTCCTATGACCAGGCCGTCTCGACGCGGGATTCCGCCGTGTCGGCACTGACTGAGGCGAAGAACCAGGTTGCCTATAGCGATCTGACCTCGGACATGAACGGCATCGTGACGACCGTCAACGCCGATGTCGGTCAGGTCGTCAGCTCCGGCACGCCCGTCATTACCGTCGCTGTCGATGGCGAGAAGGAAGTGCTGATCGCCGTGCCGGAAATGGATATCGCGCAATTCAAGGTCGGCAAGGACGTCAAGGCGCGCTTCTGGTCTGACGATGCGCTGGTGCTCGACGGTAAGGTGCGCGAAGTCGCGGGCAGCGCCGATGCGCAGTCGCGAACCTTTGCGGTGCGCGTCAGCCTGCCGAGCGATCCGCGCGTGCTGCTTGGCATGACCGCGACAATCGAGGCTGAGGCCGGCAATACCCAGCCTTACGTCTCCGTTCCGCTGAGCGCGCTTGCCCAAAAGGACGGTCAGCAGATTGTCTGGCTGGTCGACCGTAGTGCCGGCACGGTGCATTCTCGCAACGTCAAGGTTGCCGATTTTGCCGATGACGGCGTGCGTATCGCCGACGGCCTGAAGACCGGCGATGTCGTCGTTGCCGCCGGCACGCAATTCATGACCGAGAATATGAAGGTCAAGGTACCGGATGCCCAGCAGGTATCGGCCGCGACCAATGGCAGTGCCGTGACGGCCGCTGCCGATATCGTGCGCTAGACGGATCGAGGGGCGGGACCATGACTATCAACAGCACCTCGGAAGAGAAGAAGCCTTTCAACCTGTCGCGGTGGGCGATCGCCCATCCAAGCATCGCGCGCTTCCTGTTCGCGCTGATCATCATCGCCGGCGCGTTCGGCCTGACCCATATGGGCCAGAAGGAAGACCCGGATTTCACCTTCCGCGTCATGGTCGTGCAGACCGTCTGGCCCGGTGCCTCGCTGCAGGACATGGAAGACCAGGTGGTCAACAAGATCGAGCGAAAGCTGCAGGAAACGCCGCATCTCGATTGGGTCAAATCCTATACCCGCGCCGGCTTTGCCATCACCACCGTCCAGATCAAGGGCGACACCAACACCGCAGAGGTGAAGGATGCCTTCTATCAGGTGCGCAAGAAGATCGGCGATATCGCCAATACGCTGCCGTCCGGCCTGCTGGGGCCCTATTTCAACGATGAGTTCGGCGACACCTACATTACCCTGCATTCGATCAGCGGCGACGGCTACAGCTATCCCGAGCTGAAGAAATTCGCGATCCAGGCGCGCGATATGCTGCTCGCAACGCCGGGCGTCGAAAAGGCCGTGATCATTGGCGATCAGCCCGAGCAGATTTATATCGACGTCTCCTCCAAGGTGCTGGCCGAGCGTGGCCTGACGCTGACCGCCCTGCAAAATGCGATCGTCGGCCAGAACAATGTCGATCCGGCCGGCACCGTCGACACCAGCACGCGCTCCGTGCGTATCTCGGTCGAGGGCGACGTCAACAAGATCGAAGACATCAAGAACCTCCGGCTGACCGCCGGCGGCCAGGTGACGCGTCTCGGCGACATCGCCACGGTGAGCGCCGGGCTGCAGGATCCCTACACCGCCAAGTTCCTCTATAACGGTCACGAGAGCGTCCAGCTCGGCGTCGTCATGGCCAATGGCAACAAGGTGACGGACATCGGCGCGGCGGTCGAGGAGACTTATAAGCGCTTCACTGCCTCGCTGCCGGTCGGCGTTCAGGTGGACCAGATTTCCAACCAGCCGGAAGTCGTGACCGACGCCATCAGCGAGTTCATGCATGCGCTCGGCGAGGCGCTGGTGATCGTGCTGATCGTCTCGTTCCTGTCGATCGGCTGGCGCTCCGGCCTGGTGATCGCCATCGCCATTCCGCTCGTTCTGGCGGCGACCTTCGCCATCATGTACGAGCTTGGCATCGACCTGCAGCGTATCTCGCTCGGCGCCCTCATCATCGCGCTTGGTCTTCTGGTTGACGACGCCATGATCGTCGTCGAACTGATGGAGCGCAAGCTGGAGGAGGGGCTCGCCAAGCTCGATGCGGCAAGCTTTGCTTATTCGTCGACCGCCTTCCCGATGCTGACCGGCACGCTGATCACCACGGCCGGCTTCATTCCGGTCGGTTTTGCCGCTTCGACGGCGGGCGAATATGTCCGTACGCTCTTCTATGTCGTCGGCATCGCGCTGGTGATCTCGTGGTTCGTCGCGGTCTATTTCACGCCCTGGCTCGGCTACATGATCCTGAAGCAGCGCCACCATGTCGGCGAGCATCACGATGTCTTCGACACGCGCTTCTATCGCCGCCTGCGCTCGTCGGTGGCCTGGGCCGTGCGCCATCGCGTCATCGTGCTGCTTCTGACGATCGCCGCCTTCGTCGGCAGCCTGTGGTCCTTCCAGTTCATCCCGCAGAACTTCTTCCCGCAGTCCTCGCGTCCGGAAATCCTCGTCGATCTCTGGCTGCCGGAAGGCACCAGCATCAAGGAGGTCGAACGGCAGGCGCAGGCGCTGCAGGCGCGCGTGGCCGATGATCCGGACAAGCGCTTCGTCGCCACCTATGTCGGCCAGGGCGCCCCGCGCTTCTTCCTGCCGCTCGACCAGCAGCTCACCAATCCGAACTATGCCCAGATGCTGGTCATGGCAAAGGACGAGCCCGCGCGCGAACGGCTGATCACCAAGCTGCGCGGCATTCTTGCCGCCGACTTCCCCACGGTCCGCGGCAAGGTCGACCGTCTGTTCCTCGGTCCGCCGACCGGCTGGCCGGTGCAGCTTCGCGTCATGGGTCCGGACCGGCAAGAGGTTCGCCACATTGCCGACGAGGTGAAGCAGCGCTTCACGCAGAACCCGCTGCTCGGCGCTATCCATGACGACTGGCTCGAGCCCGTGCCGGCGATGAAGCTGGTGATCGATCAGGACCGCGCTCGCGCGCTCGGCGTCACCTCGCAGCGCATCCGCCAGATGCTGCAGGCCACCATGTCCGGCGCCACCCTCGACAATTATCGCGAGGGTGAGGAGACCGTCGGCATCGTCGTCAGGGAACCGGCCGCCAGCCGCCATCTGCTGACCTCGGTCAACTCGATCTATATCCCGACCGACACCGGCGGTTTCGTGCCGCTGTCGCAGGTCGCCAAGATCGTGCCCGTCATGGAGCAAAGCATCGAGTGGCGCCGCGACCGCCTGCCGACCATCACGGTGCGGGCGACGCTGCCCGACAATGTGCAGTCGAACGACGTGACGGCCAAGCTCTATAACGACATGGCAGACCTCAGGAACAGCCTGCCGGCCGGCTACAAGATCGAGATCCAGGGCGGTGCCGAGGATAGCGCCGAGAGCCAAGCCTCGATCGCGGCCAAGGCGCCGATCATGCTGATCATCATCGTCGTGCTCCTGATGGCGCAGCTGCAACACTTCGGCAAGGCGATGCTGGTGTTGGCCACCGGCCCGCTCGGCATCATCGGCGCGGCAGGTGCCTTGCTGATCAGCGGCGCCCCCTTCGGCTTCGTGGCGATCCTCGGCGGCATCGCGCTGCTCGGCATCATCATCCGCAACTCGATCATCCTGGTCGACCAGATCGATCAGGACATAGCGGCGGGGATGGACCGGAAGGAAGCGATCATCGGCGCGGCCGTACGACGCTTCCGGCCGATCGTGTTGACGGCGCTGACGGCGGTTCTGGCGCTGATCCCGATCTCGCGCGGCGTCTTCTGGGGGCCGCTTGCCTACTCGATGATGGGCGGCATCCTGGTTGCGACCGTGCTGACCATCTTCGTGCTGCCGGCGGGCTATGCACTGTTCTTCGGCCGCGAGCCGAAGAAGAAATCGGCGGAGCCGCCGGTCGGCAAGCCGGAGGAAAGCAACGACGCCGCGGACCATCTGCCGCCGGCCATGGCTGCGGAATAGCACGTGAAATTAAAGCAGAAAGGGGTCCCGGCTGATGTCGGGACCCCTTTTTCGTTTCTTGCTGGATGCTCGCCTAGAGGATCGTCGGCTGGCCATCGACGATCTTGAGGATGGTCAGGGTTCCGCCCATGGAAACGGCGGTGTCGATGCCGATGCGGCCGCTGCCGAAGGTCGGGCGCGGGCTCGGTGTATGGCCATGCACCACCAGCACGGGCAATTGCGGGCCTTGCGAGAGGAAAGGCTCGCGGATCCAGATCAGGTCGTCATCGGTCTGTCCCGCCAGTGCTATGTTCGGCTGGATGCCGGCATGGACGAAGATGATGGAGCCGATGGTGACGGCGACTGGCAGCGAGCGCAACAGTTTGACATGCGCCGGCGGAATGGCCCGCCGGGCGGCCTCGCCGAGTTCCTCGAGGCTCCGGCCTTCTTGCCCCAGCAGATAGTCCACGTCGACGCCATAGGAGGCGAGCGTCGGGCCTGAACCATATTCCAGCCAATCTTTGTTGTTGCGAGGATCGTCGAGAAATTTCAGGAAGACGTCGTCGTGATTGCCCAGCAGGCTGTAGCGGTCGAAGCCGGCGGGCGGCGGGTCGCACAAATGCTGCAGCACGTCGCTCGATCGCGGGCCGCGATCGACATAGTCGCCGAGGAACATCAGGAGCTTCCGGCCGTGAATTTTTGCGGCATCCGCGACGATGCGCCGCTCAGCCTCGATCAGCTCATCATGGCAGCCATGGATGTCGCTGAGCGCATAGATGGCTGTGTAATTTTGAGGCGAAAGATCGATGCGGGCACGCCGGGATTGTTCCATGGATTTCGCCGCTCTGCTGCTGAATAGCCGATACAGTAATCCCATCATCGGCATCCGCAAGCGCCGACACGGCGGCGCAACCCTCTATTGAAATATACCAATAATTACACCTACTTACGTTATGGCACGACGGTAGGCCCGCCGATGTTGCAGCGCAAGATACGTTGATGGATGAGGCCTCTGCGCGGTTAAGAAACGGGAAACTATAAATGACGCTGTGGGTCAATCTGACCCGTACGTGGGTGAACGGCGGTTGCATTGGCGCGTTTTGGGGCGCGTGCGCCTACCGCCGGCTGTGCATGGTGGTCGAACGGCCTTGACGATCTCGCAGCCTTCTGTCCCCATGGCTCCGGTCAGGGAGACAGACATAAGAGGGGGTACTTACGCGTGAAGCATGTGAAATCGATCGGCCACGTCGCCGTCAGCGTCAAGGATATCGAGCGTTCGCTCGATTTCTATGTCAACAAGCTCGGCTTCGAGGAGATGTTCCGGCTGGAGCAGGACGACCGCCTCTGGATCGTCTATCTGCGCATCACCGATACGCAATATCTCGAGCTGTTTCCCGATGCCGTCGGCGATAGCGCGCCGCCATTTGCCAATGTCGGCTTCAATCATCTCTGCCTTGAGGTCGACGATATCGACGGCGCGATTGCCGAACTCACCGGCAAGGGCGTTCCGCTCACCTCGGGCAAGACGCTCGGCGTCGATCACAACTACCAGGCCTGGATCGCCGATCCCGAAGGCAACCGTATCGAGCTGATGCAGCTTGGCGAAAAGGCGCTGCAGCTGCAGGCGATCGCGCGGCTGCGCAGAGAGAGGGCCTGAGACGGATAGGTCCTGATCGCTGCCAGCTATCCGTGATAGGCTGCCTGCAGGCCGGCAATATCGAGCTTGATCATCTCCATGATCGCCTGCAGCACGCGGCCGGCCTTGGCCGGATCGGGGTCGGCCAGCATCTGCTTGACCACTGTCGGGACGATCTGCCAGGAGACGCCGTAGCGGTCCTTCAGCCAGCCGCATTGCTCGATGGCGCCGCCGGCGCCAAGACCCTCCCAGAGCCGGTCCACTTCGGCCTGGTCGTCGCAATCCACCGCCAGCGAGATCGCGTGGGTATGTTCGAAGCGCGTGCCGCCATTCAGCGCCATGAAGCGCTGGCCGGCGAGCGTGAAGCTCACCACCAGCACGCTGCCCTTCGGCCCGGACGGCGTTTCGACGACATTCTTCTGCACATGATCGATGCGCGAGCCCGGAAACAGCGACACATAGAAATTAGCCGCTTCCTCGGCTTCGTTTTCGAACCACAGGCATGGGGCGATTTTGGACATCGGATGCTCTCCTCTTCCGTTGGAATGTCCCAAGGACGGATGGAGAGGGGCAGAGCCGACAAGAGAGTGGAATTTTTTTGATTTGCCCGGAGGCCAACTCAATGCCGCTAAACCCGGCCGCCGCGCACGGCCTTCCCGGTATGGTCATAAATCGACCGCCATCCTGCTCTTTGCATTTACGAGCCGGTGCCTATGCGAATATGCTTGGCGCCTGACGACAGGCGATGCAGGAGCGTCGCTTCAAGGAGATGAGAGTGAGCTACGATTTCCATGTGGGCCAGAAGGTCGTCTGTATCGATGACAAGTTCAAGCATGTCAGCATCGACCAGCTGATCCGCAAGGGCACGATCTACACGATCCGCTGGGTCGGCGAATACTCGCACTATGTCGACGGCAATTTCATCGGTGTGAAGCTGGAGGAGATCCATCGCGGCAACGACGACGGCCCCGAAGGCTACGGCGCCGCCGACATGCCCTACCGTGCCACCCGCTTCCGCCCGCTCGTCAAGGACAAGATCGCGACCCTGCGGAAGCTGCTGGCTCCGACGCCGGATGCGCCCGCGGAGCCGAAGGTGAAGGTTAAGAAGACGGAGAAGGTTTGATTGTTGGGGTGCCTCTTGTGCATTGATTACTAAGAGTTAGCTGGGCTCGCTGGCTTCATTTTGCGTTTTATTTTCAGATTTGGTGGAGAGAACTATCGAGGCGTTGCTGCTGTGATTTGCAGGTTGTTGTACCAAGCTGCTCGATGCTTGCGCCTTCTGGCGCATCCGAATTACCTCATGCCAGGGTGAGCCGAAAGTTTCGTTTTCAACGAAACGAATAGGCGGCTCCTCAATTCGATCGAGCGCTGATCGAAACAGTCGGGTGGCAAATGCTGGGTCCAAACGTGCCGCCTCTCGGCGATATCCCTCGTACGCTTTCGCAACCGAAGCTTTAAAGGCGTAGTCCTCAGATAGGCGAAATCGATGACCGATCTGCTTTGTCGCTAACCATGCAAACCACACTGGAGCTGCTACGGAAATGAACGCCAGCATTAGATCGAGCCAGATCACACCATAGGATGCGTTCTGGCTAATCAGAGCCTGCAGAGCTTCAACTCTTTGGCCGCCTACGAATGCACCCACCGCTAGCGCAAACATCAGTCCGAAGACCCAAGCCCACATTGAAATCGAAAGCCCATTGGCACGCTGTTGGAACGCCTCTCCCAATCCTTTGGTTGTCGCGGCGCTATAAGCATCCTCGGTATTCTGGAGCAGCTTTGTTGCTTCCCGCTCTTTTTCAACAACGGAGTCGAGTAGTGATTGTATCCTCTCCAGGGCAATAGAAGCTAAAGCC
>DASVPC010000164.1:0-13249 GCA_036383055.1 Rhizobium sp.
TGTCGACGGTTTACGACGGCCGGCTGTTCTATCGCGGCCGGGATGCGGCCGGTCTTGCCGACCATGTGACGCTGGAGGAGATCGCGGTTCTGCTCTGGGACATGAAGCGACCGCTGCGGCTGGAAGGGCAGGGTGGAGACGAACGATCACCTGCCCTGAGCACTGCCTTCTCTGCTCTGGCCGGGCGTGCCACCACCGACCTGCCTTCGCTTGGACGCTCACTGCCGGCGCTGCAGAACGAGGCCGAAAGCGTATTCGGCAGCGTTGCGGAAGCACTGGCACCGGGGACGTCGACGCTGCCACTGCATCAACGCCTGGCGATGACGTGGGACAGGCCGGATGCAAGCGACCTCATTCGCCGTTGTCTCGTTCTCTTTGCCGATCACGAGCTCAACGCCTCGACCTTCACGGCGCGGATCACCGCTTCCGCTGGCGCAACGCTGTCTGCCGCCGCACTCTCCGGTCTTGCGACACTGACCGGGCCGCTGCATGGCGGCGCATGGCAAAGCGTACGCTCGCTGGTCACCCGCGCCGCCGCGATCGGGGCGGAGGAGGCGGTGCGCGGCTATCTGGCGGAAGGGCGGCCGGTGCCGGCGGTCGGACATCCGTTCTATCCGGACGGCGATGCGCGCGCCAAGGCGCTGCTCGCATGCTTTACCCTGCCGCCTTTGTTCGCAGAGGTTCAGAGCGTAGCCGAAGACCTCGTTGGAGAGCGTGTCAATGTCGACTTTGCGCTGACGGCAATGACATCGGCCTACCATCTGCCTGAGGATGCCCCGATGATCATCTTCGCACTTGCCCGCACGGTCGGCTGGCTGGCGCATGCCATGGAACAGTCGACAAGCGGCCACCTCATCCGTCCGCGCGCGCGTTACGTTGGCCCGCCAGTCAAGTGACAGACGGCCTCGATATTGTGCCCGTCTGGATCGAGGATGAAGGCGCCGTAGTAGTTGGGGTGATAGTGGGGCCGGATGCCGGGAGGCCCATTGTCCAGCCCGCCAGCGGCAAGGGCGGCTTCATAAAATTGGTCAACGGTCGCTCTGTCCTGAGCCGTGAAGGCAATGTGAGCACTGGTTTGCGGTACATTTCGCTGCCCTATCCAGAAGAAGGCCTTGGGCCTGATGCCGTATCCCGCAAATATCGCGCCTTCGGCGTACAGGCGCTCTATGCCGAGAGGCAGTAAAGCCTTGTCGTAGAAGGCCTTCGACCGTTCGACATCGCTCACTCCGATTGTAACATGATCCAGCATATTGGCTCCACCGATGGCCGATGTGGGTAGCTTGGCGGTTTGCCAGCGCCAATCAATATCACGGAGGCCAGGCAATATCACAGATGCGTGAGCGCCGCATTTTTCGCCCTGATCCCGCGCGGCTGCATAGCTCGCCCGTCATTTGTTCATTGGCAAAGAGGGCTAAATATCTTTATTGAGATTTCAACCGATACAAATCCTTCCTGGGAGACTGACATATGCAAATCGGAATGATTGGCCTTGGCCGTATGGGCAGCAACATGGTGCAGCGTCTGATGAAGGGCGGCCATACCGCCGTCGTTCTCGACGCGCGTCCTGAAAGCGTCGCGACGCTTGAACAGCTCGGCGCCACCGGCAGCACCTCGCTCGAGGATTTCGTATCGAAGCTCGCGCGTCCTCGCGCCGTCTGGCTCATGCTGCCGGCTGCGATCGTCGACCAGGAGCTTACAGCAATCCTTCCGCTGCTCGACGAGGGCGATATCGTCATCGACGGCGGCAACTCCTATTACCATGACGACATTCGCCGCGCCGAGGAACTGAAATCCAAGGGCGTCCATTATGTCGACGTTGGCACCAGCGGCGGCGTCTTCGGCCTGCAGCGCGGCTATTGCCTGATGATCGGCGGCGAAAAGGATACCGTCGAGCATCTGTCGCCGATATTCGCAACGCTCGCACCGGGCGTCGGCGACGTTCTTCCCTCGCCAATGCGCTCCGAGGAAGCTGCAAAGGCCAGCACGGCCGAACAGGGCTACCTGCATTGCGGCCCCTCCGGCGCCGGCCACTTTGTCAAGATGGTCCATAACGGCATCGAATACGGCCTGATGGCTGCCTATGCCGAAGGCTTCAACGTGCTGCGTCATGCCAATGTCGGCAAGCAGACCACCGAAGCCGACGCGGAAACCGCGCCGCTGTCGCATCCGCAATATTACCAGTACGACCTCGACATCGCCGAAATCAGCGAAGTCTGGCGCCGCGGCAGCGTCATCACCTCCTGGCTGCTCGACCTCACCGCCGACGCGCTGCATGGCGATGCCGCCCTGTCGCAATATGCCGGCCGCGTTTCGGATTCGGGCGAGGGTCGCTGGACCATCTCGGCCGCGATCGACGAAGGCGTCCCGACGCCGGTGCTCAGCGCCGCCCTCTACGGCCGCTTCGCCTCGCGCGGCAATGACGACTATGCCAACAAGGTTCTGTCGGCCATGCGCGCAGGCTTCGGCGGCCACCACGAGAAGCCGGTCAAGTAATCGCCTTACGGTTTTGATGATAGTTGTGCCGGGCGGGTCAAACTGCCCGGCATTTTTGTATCCGATCTAGCTCAGTAGGTCGGGGCGCAGCAGCAGGATCGGGCATTCGCCACCCACTGCAAGTTCCGGTGCATGCGGCGGGCGGATGATGAGGCAATCCGAGCGGGAAAAGACCTTCATCATCGAGGAATCCTGCTTGGAGAAAGGCTCTGCGTGCCAAGAACCAACGGCGGCTTTCGTCAGCGTCGCGCGGACATAGTCCTGGCGCTGGTCATTGGCCTTGAGTGAGATGGCAGCATGGGCCATGGTTTCGCGCTTCACATGCGGCAGAGACGCCAGCTTGCGGATCAGCGGTTCCAGGAACAACAGGCCGCAGACGAGGCTCGAAACCGGGTTTCCGGGCAGCCCGAGCACATGGGTTTCGCCGAGGCTACCGACCATTAACGGCTTGCCGGGACGCATAGCGATCCGCCAGAAATCGAGCTGCATTCCCGCTTCGATAAGCGTCGCCTGCACCAGATCGTGATCGCCTACGGAGGCGCCGCCGAGCGTGACGACGATATCAGCCTTCGCCACCTGCGCCCGTCCGATCGCGGCGGTAATTTCTGCCTTGTCGTCGGGCACAATGCCGAGATCGAGCACATGCGCGCCGGCGCTGCGGGCAAGTGCGGCAATTCCGAAGGTGTTCGACGCGATGATCTGCGAAGGGCCAGGCTCGGCTCCTGGCGTCACCAGCTCATCGCCCGTCGCAAGGATCGCCACCAGCGGGCGGCGGTAGACATCGAGCGCCGGATGGTTCATGGCTGCGGCAACCGTGAGCCGCGAAAAATCCATCACCGTACCCGCCGGAAGCACGATCTCACCTTCGGCAAAGTCCTGGCCGCATGGGCGGATATGCTGGCCTTTGCGCAAAGGGTAGGTGGTGCGGATGCGACCATCCTCCAGCCGTTCGGCATCTTCCTGCAACAGCACCGTATCAGCGCCGGCCGGAACCGGGGCACCGGTGAAGATACGCACCGTTTCGCCCTTGCCGACCGCACCTTCGAAAGCATGGCCGGCGGCGGACGCGCCGATTACGGTCAATTCCGCACCCGGCTCGGCGGCGTCCTCGAAGCGCAGCGCATAGCCATCCATCGCCGAGGCGTCAAAGGGCGGCTGGGTCAGGCGCGCGGAGAGATCCTTGGCGAGAACCCGGCCTTCGGCCAGATCGAGCGTCACGCTTTCGATGCGATGGAGCGGCGTTGCGCTGTTCAGCAGGCGCGCTTGAGCGTCCGCTACGGGTAAAAGGCTCATGCGTCAGGCCTCCGGATGACGGAAATCGCCGGATTTGCCGCCAGATTTCTCCAATAATCTGATGCCGCCGATTTCCATCGTCCGATCGGCGGCCTTCGCCATATCGTAGATGGTCAGGCAGGCGACGGAGACCGCCGTCAGCGCTTCCATCTCGACGCCGGTGCGGCCGGTGAGCTTTGCGGTGGCGGTGACGCGCAGGCCGGGCAAGGCGGCGTCCTCGGTGATGTCGACCGTGACCTTGGTCAACATCAGCGGATGGCAGAGCGGGATGAGGTTGGCGGTCTGCTTGGCGGCCATGATGCCGGCAAGCCTTGCCGTGCCGATAACATCGCCCTTTTTGGCATTGCCGTCGCGGATCAGCACCAGCGTTTCCGGCTTCATAGTCACATGGCCTTCGGCGGTGGCGATGCGGACCGTCTCGGCCTTATCGCCGACATCGACCATATGCGCCTCGCCGGAAGCGCCGATATGGGTGAGGCCGGTCTTTTCCGTGCTCATCTTACTCGGCCGCGACGGCGCCGGGTTCGCCGGTCAGCAGCAGGTGTGTCGCCGCCGCTACATCGTCCTTGCGCATCAGGCTTTCGCCAACGAGGAACGTGGTAATATCAACGGCTTCGAGCCGCTTGCAGTCATCATGGGTGAAGACGCCGCTTTCGCCGACCAGCAGCCGGTTGGCTGGAACCATAGGTGCCAGGGCTTCGCTGACCGTCAGGCTGACCTCGAAAGTGCGCAGATTGCGGTTATTGATGCCGATCAGCGGCGAGGACAGCTTCAGCGCCCGCTCCATCTCCTCGGCGTCGTGGACTTCGACCAGCACATCCATGCCAAGGCCGAAGGCCTCGTCCTGCAGGCGCTCGGCATCGCTGTCGGAGAGCGAAGCCATGATCAGGAGAATGCAGTCGCCACCCCAGGCGCGCGCTTCATGCACCTGATAGGTCTCGAACATGAAATCCTTGCGCAATGCCGGCAGCGAGCAAGCCGCGCGAGCGGCGGTCAGGAATTCCGGTGCGCCCTGGAAGCTTGGGCTATCCGTCAAAACGGACAGGCAGGCAGCGCCACCGACCTCATAGGCCTTGGCGAGGACGGGCGGATCGAAGTCGGGACGGATCAGGCCCTTCGAGGGGCTGGCCTTCTTGATTTCAGCGATCAGACCGAAGGAGCCGGCATTCTTCTTGGCGAGCAGTGACTTATGAAAGCCGCGTGGGGCGGATTGTCCGGCCTGCATTGCCTTGAGATCGGCAAGCGAGACCTTGGCCTTGGCGGCGGCAATCTCTTCGCGCTTATAGACTTCGATCTTCTGGAGAATATCGGTCATGACGTCCTGAACCTATTCTTCGGCGTTGGAAATGGTGATCAGCTTTTCCAACGCAGCGGCGGTCGCGCCGCTGTCGAGCGACTGAGCCGCGAGCTTCATGCCATCATGAAGCGTTTCCGCCTTGCCGGCAATCACCAAGGATGCTGCCGCGTTCGCAAGAGAAATATCGCGATAGGCATTCTTTTCACCACTCAGCACGGCGCGTAGCGCTGCCGCGTTGGCAATACCGTCGCCACCCTTGAGGTCGGTAAGATCGGCGTGTGCAAGACCGAAGTCGGCGGGCGTCAATTCGAAAGTGCGGATCTTGCCGCCTTCAAGTGCTGCGACCGAGGTCGTTCCCGTGGTGGTGATCTCGTCGAGGCCATTGCCATGCACGACCCAGACGCTTTCGGCATTCAGGTCCTTCAACACTTCGGCGAGCGGCACAACCCATTGCGGCGCGAAGACGCCGAGCAACTGCCGGCGAGCACCAGCCGGGTTTGCCAAAGGTCCCAAAAGGTTGAAGATCGTGCGCGTACCGAGTTCGACGCGGGACGGGCCGACATGGCGCATCGAGGAATGATGCAGTTGTGCGAACATGAAGCCGATGCCGGCTTCACGAATGCAACGAGCGATCGTCTCGGGACCGATATCGAGCTTGATACCCAATACGGACTGGGTGTCGGCCGTACCTGCCTTGGAGCTCTGAGCACGGTTGCCATGCTTTGCCACCGGCACGCCCGCACCGGCAACGATAAATGCTGCAAGCGTCGAAATGTTGTAGGTGCCGAAGCCGTCACCACCGGTGCCGACGATATCGATCGCGTCCGCCGGCGCTTCCACCGGCAACATCTTGGCACGCATCGTCGTGACGGCGCCGACGATTTCGTCGACCGTCTCGCCCCGCACGCGCAGCGCCATCAGGAAAGCGCCGATCTGCGAGGGCGTGGCTTCGCCCGACATCAAAATCTCGAATGCCTGACGGGCTTCATCCCGCGTCAGCACCTCGCGATTGGCAACCTTGGCAAGGAAAGGTTTCAATTCAGCCATCGGCTATCGATCCTCCCGACCGGGCTAGCGAGACATCGCCTGTTCGGCGAGGTTCTGGTTGACCGTGACAGTGTATTTCGACTGCAGGTCTGCAACGATCTGGTCGAGAATGTCGTCGCCGGCAGCATTGGCAATCTGCGTCGCCTGCTGATCCTGGTTGCTCAGCGCATCCGTCGTCGGATTGTTGTTGACGTCGGTGACCTTCAGCAGGATCTGCGTGGTGTCGTCGGCGCCGATGGCATTGGCGGCCGTATCGACCGGACCGGAGAAGGCGGCGGCAACACCGGCACGTCCAAGGACCGGATCGTCCGTCGTGCGCGTGACGTCAGCCTTGCTTTCGACGGCAATGCCGAGCGGCGCGGCAATATCGGCAAGCGACTTGCCCTTCTGCGCTTCCTGCTTCAGCTCGTTGGCCTTGGCGGCGAGCGCGATCTTCTGCTGTTCGGCAGTCCAGTCGACAACGGCTTTTTCACGGACTTCGGCAAGCGGGCGATCGCGATCTGGCGTGATACCCAGGACATCATACCAGACATAGCCGTCGTTGCCGACCGTCAGGGGCGCGGCATTGCTGCCTTGGTCCGCCTTGAAGACTTCACCAAGCAATTGCTGCCGGGCGGGAAGATCCTTGATCTCGTTGCCGGCCTGGTCGAGCCCGGTGGAATCGATTGCATCGACCGCTACCGCCTTCAGGTTCAGTTGTTGAGCAGCCTCCTGCAACGACACGCCGGAGCCGCGCAAATCTTCGAACTTGTCATGGATACTGGTGATGTCACTAGCGGCATTGTTGAGCGCGATCTGCTTGCGGACATCTTCCTTGACGTCATCGAAGTTCTTCGCGGTCTCGTCCTTGACGTTGGTCACCCGCAGGATCACCGGACCGAAAGAGCCGTTGACGACGGGCGTCGTGCCGCCTTCCTTGGTGACGGCAAAGGCGGCTTGGGCGAGCGTCTGATCCGGAACCTGATCCTTGGTGAAGGTGCCCAGCAGCACGTCGGCGGGCTTCTTGCCCTGGTCGGTGACAAGCTGATCAAATGTCGTTCCGGTCTTCAGCGCATCCGAGGCCGCATTTGCGAGGTCCTTGTTGGCGAAGGTCAGCTGCTCGATGGTGCGCGTCGCCGGTGTGGTGAAGCTATTCTTGCGTTTCTCGAATTCGGCGCGAGCGGCATCATCGGTGACGCTTGCCGTATCGGCGATATCTTCCGCCTGGAGCTTCACATAGGAAAACTTGCGATATTCGGGAGCGCGATACTTTGACTTGACCCCATCGAACCATTTCGACAGCACGTCTTCGGCCGGAGCCTTGATCGGATCGATATTGGCATTGGTCAGCAGCAGATAGTCGATGCTGCGGCTTTCATCATGATACTGCTTGACGGCATCGACCAGCGTCTTCGGAGCGACAAAGCCGTTGGAGACGGCTTCCACGATCTGGCTGCGAACAGCAACCTTGCTGCGCTCCTTGATATAATCGTCGGGATTGATGCTGCTGTTGCGCAGCAAGCTTTCAAACTTCTGGCGATCGAAGGTGCCGTTCAGCGCCTTGAAGGCCGGATCGTCGCCAATGAGCTGGGCGAGTCGATCCTGCGACAGGCCGAGGTTCATATCGCTGGCGAGCTGGTCGAGCGAGGCGCCAGCCACAAGCTGCGCGACGGTCTGCTGCGCGATACCGAAGGCACGCGCCTGTTCCGGCGTGATCTGCATGCGCAGCTGCTGGCTGATCGCCTGGATCTGACGACGATAGGCAAGGCGGAATTCGTTGGTATCAATCTTCTGATCACCGACGGTCACAACGGCATTGCTACTGCCGCCGGTGATGAGCGAACGCTCGATCCCCCATACGCTGAAGGCAGCGGCCAGGAGAAGCAACAAGCCCTTGGCAACCCAGGTCTTGGCCAGTTTTCTCAACACATCGAACATCGGAAGGCAAACCTCGTCATCAATACCCTCTTCGCCCGCGGGCGAAGCAATGGGAGTTCCTTAGAGCAATCCGAAACGGAATTGAAGAGCTAGCGAGGAAATCAACCGGGCGAGGCACCAAAGCTCCGGAACCTTTACCCAGGATTGACGTTGACTGACAAGGTAACAATAAAAGGAGCCGACGATGGCCGAGACGAAATCCGCTTCCGCTCAATCCGCCTCAGCACGGGTCCGGGCCGAAACCGCCGTCGACGACCTCGCAGCCCAGATCGCAGCGTTGCGCGAGGATTTGACAAAACTTTCCCATAGCGTGGCAGCGGTCGGGCAGGGCGCAAGGTCGGTCGTCACCGAGGAGGCTCAGGAAGTAACAGAGCAGCTTCGCGAACGGGTTCGTCAGGAGCCGATCTTCATGGTCGCCGCCGCGGCCGGTATCGGCTATCTGATAGGGCTGCTCAGCCGCCGCTAAATCCTAAACGCATGTACGTGATGAATCTATAAAACCGCAGGCTTGAGGCCTGCGGATGGAGATCTCATTTTGAGTTTCGAATCCCGGTCGCGCCGCCTCATATCTCTCCCTGACTGCAACATCTTTGCGACACCCCTGCGACATTTTTGACAATCCGCCGATGATAGCGCCTCAACCTCTTGAATCGGGCGCCCACTTATTATACGTCACGGTATTATAAGGTTGCTTATGAATAGCAGGCTTCTCGTATCATGCACACTTCACCGACCCTCGGCTTTCTCCTCCATGACGTTGCCCGGCTTCTTCGGAAGCGGTTCGAGCAGCGTGCGAAAGATTTGGGACTGACACGCTCCCAATGGCAGACGCTCGCCTATCTCTCGAACAATGAGGGTATCCATCAGGCGGGTCTTGCCGAAATATTGGAAATCGAGCCGATTACGCTGGTGCGTATCCTCGACAAGCTCGCCGATCGCGGGTTGGTCGAACGTCGCCAGCATCCGAACGATCGTCGGAGCTGGCTGCTCTACATGCGTGATGAAGCCCGGCCGTTGCTCGACACCATGCGTAACCTAGGCGACCAGACCCGCAGGGAGGCTCTGCAAGGCGTTCCCGTCGAGGAACATGAGCGCCTCTATCAATTGCTTACCCTTATGAAATCGAACCTGGTCCATGCCTGCCGTACAACGGTGGGCGACAAAGAGACACATCATGGCTGACGCATCCTCTCCGCTTCGCGTACCCGCAAACGCAAATTCCGCAATCGAGCAGAACCAGGCCGCAGTTGCGGAGGCGCCGTCCTCCAATCCTGCGCCCGCACCTGCAGCAGCAGGGACCGCGGCTCCGGCCACCGCTCCCGAAAAGCCGCGTAAGCGCCGCAGCCCGACGCGGCCGATCCTCTTCGCGCTACTGCCGGTCGCCCTGGTCATCGGCGGCTATTATTACGTCACCGGCGGGCAGATCATGTCCACCGACAATGCCTATGTCCAGGCGGACATGGTCGGCGTTTCGACCGATGTTTCAGGCACGGTGATCGCGGTCGACGTGCATGAAAACGAAGTGGTGAAGAAAGGGCAGGTGCTTTTCCGCCTGAAGCCCGATTCGTTCCGCATCACGCTGGAAGGCGCGCAGGCGCAGCTCGGCAACGCTCGCAATCAGATCCTGAACCTGCAGGCGAGCTACAAGCAATCACTTGCCGAGATCGCCCAGGCGCAGGCAGACATTCCCTATTATCAGAACGAATACGAGCGCCAGCAGAACCTGATCAACAGCTCGGTCGCCTCCAAGGCCGCTTACGATCAGGCCAAGCACAATCTCGATGCGGCCCAGCAGAAGGTCTCCGTCGCCCAGGCGCAGGCCGCAACCACGCTCGCGCAACTCGGCGGCAATGCCGACCTGCCGGTCGAACAAAATCCGCTCTACCTGCAGGCCAAGGCCGCCGTCGACAATGCCCAGCGCGAACTCGACGATACGGTCGTGCGTGCGCCCTTCGACGGCATCACCACCAATGTTCCCTCGCTCCAGGTCGGCGCCTATCTGACAGCCGCGCAACAGGGCTTCTCGCTGGTGTCCACCACCAATATGTGGATCAATGCCAGTCCGAAGGAAACCGAGCTGACCTATGTCAAGACCGGCCAGAAGGTCACCATTTCGGTCGATGCCTATCCGGGAGTCACCTGGAAGGGTACCGTCTCCAGCATCTCGCCGGCCTCGGGCGCGAGCTTCTCGCTGCTGCCGGCGCAGAATACCACGGGCAATTGGGTGAAGGTCGTGCAGCGCATCCCGATGATCATCAGCATCGATGATACGCAGGGCAAGCCGCCGCTGCGCGTCGGCATGAGTGTCGTCGCCGATGTTGATACCGGCCACGCCCGCGGCCTGCCGGACTCCATCGCTAGCCTGCTGGGCCAATCCCACGGTCAGGATCATGAGTAACGCTGCAGCCGCTTCCCCCACCGGCCCGATCGCCAATCGCGGCGCCATCACTGCCTGCGTGATCCTCGCGGTCATCATG
Source organism: Rhizobium sp. (assembly GCA_036383055.1). Classification (GTDB taxonomy): domain Bacteria; phylum Pseudomonadota; class Alphaproteobacteria; order Rhizobiales; family Rhizobiaceae; genus Rhizobium. Next base: position 10,525 of record DASVPC010000164.1, read on the forward strand.
CAGGCGCTGGACACCACCATCGCCAACGTCGCCCTACCGCATATCCAGGGCGACGTTTCGGCCAGCGCCGACCAGATCAACTGGGTGCTGACCTCCTATATCGTTGCCGCCGCGATCATGACGCCGCCCTCCGGCTTCCTGTCGGCCAAGTTCGGCCGCAAGCGCGTGCTGCTGGTGGCGATCGCCGGCTTCGTCATCGCCTCCGTGCTGTGCGGCCTGGCGCAATCGTTGAACCAGATCGTCGGCTTTCGCCTGTTGCAGGGCCTGTTCGGCGCGGCGCTCGTGCCACTGTCGCAGGGCATCCTGCTTGACATCTACAATGTCGAGGAACGCGGCAAAGCAATGGCGCTGTTCGGCGTCTCGGTCATGGTCGGTCCGGTGCTCGGGCCTGTTATCGGCGGCTGGCTGACGGACAATATGAGCTGGCGCTGGGTGTTCTACATCAACGTGCCGATCGGCGCGCTCGCCTTCTTCGGCATCGTCGTCTACGTGACGGAGACCAAGCTCGACGCGCTCGCCAAGCTCGATATATTCGGCTTCAGCATGTTGTCGATCGGCATCGCGGCGTTACAGCTTTTCCTCGACCGCGGCGAGCAGCTGGACTGGTTCTATTCCGGCGAGATCATAATCGAGGCCCTGGTTTGCGTCTGCGCCTTCTATCTCTTCCTGGTGCATACGTTCACGGCGAAGAAATCCTTCGTGAACCCACGCTTGTTCCTGGACCAGAATTTCGCGGTGAGCATGCTGTTCATCTTCATCGTCGGCGTCACCTATCTGGCTTCGCTGGCGCTGATGACGCCCTATCTGCAGACGCTGATGGGCTATCCCGTCGTCACCGCCGGCATCGTCATGGGGCCACGCGGCCTCGGCACAATGTTCTGCATGTTCCTTGTCGGACGGCTGATCGGCAAGGTGGATACGCGCTGGCTGCTGTTCATCGGCCTCGCTCTGACCGCCTGGGCGATGTACGACATGACCGGCTGGACGCCCGACGTCTCGCAATGGACGCTGATCTCGGTCGGTTTCGTGCAAGGCGCCGGTCTCGGCTTCCTCTTCGTGCCGCTGACGACGATCGCCTTTGCGACGCTGCCGGCGCAGATGCGCGGCGAGGGGACCGGCCTCTACAATCTCTCGCGCAACATCGGCTCGAGCGTCGGCATATCCGTCGTCTCGATGCTGATCACCGAGAATACCCAGGTCAATCATTCGACGATCGCTGCCTACGTGACGCCGTTCAACCGTTATTTCGATGCGACGGCGGCGCAGGGCCTCAGCCCGCTGACGGCCGTCGGCCGCGCCTCGCTCGACAGCATTATCACCACGCAAGCAACGATCATCGCCTATATGGACGATTTCAAGCTGCTGATGCTGATGTCGATCTTCGCCATGCCGCTGCTCGTGCTTCTGCGCAAGCCGAAGGCACCGCCGGTCGTCGATCATAGTGTCGCGATGGAATAGCCGCGCAGACTTTCCAGTTTCACTGCGCGGTTACGTGGCCGCCGGACACCACGCCGGCGGCCCTTTTTATCCTTGCGGGAAGCGGCGGCTGACAAAACGCGAGCCGGCCGCGCCGAAGCGCCAGAGCGGATCGACATTCCTACTGATTCCGATACGTTTGCCCGCAACAACGGACAATGGTTCGGCCAGAGAGAATTCAAAGGGCGCAGCATCTAATGCACTGCCGTCCAGACTGATGTCGATGCCCATCGCTTGCGTCAGCTTTCCCGGCCCGCTACAAAGTGCCGCTATGTCGGCAGTACCGCGCCTGTGGATCATCTCCCCGATCCCGCTCTCCGGCTCCATCGCCCGGATCAGCACGGCGCTTCCCGTCGTGCAGACGAAATTCACGCACCAGTGAATGCCATAGGATCGATAGACGTAGACATGCCCCGCCGGGCCGAACATCGACGCATTGCGCACCGTCGGCCCGCGAAAGGCGTGGGATGCCTCATCATCCGGCCGATAGGCTTCCGTCTCCACGATACGCCCACCGACGCCCGCAACGGTAAAGCGCGCACCGATGAGATCGGACGCAACGACCACGGCGTCACGGGAAAAGAAAGCAGCAAGGGCCGAGCCGGCAAGCGGCGGCGGGCCGAGGGGCAGGGGTTGGTCGCTGGGCGTCATGGGCAAGGGCGCTGTCCTTCCGGATGGTCTATGCCGGAAATTACTATCGCCCGATCGCTGAAGCGCCTAGCCCAATCCCAGCGTCCTCGATAGGGTCCACGAATTGGACCACACACCGGCGAGCAACCGGTTGACGCTCCGGCCCGAATAGCTGTAAAGCCAGCCCACCACATTTTCTGAAGCGTAACGCTTCGGCGACAGGAAGAGTGTCCGAGTGGTTTAAGGAACCGGTCTTGAAAACCGGCGTGCGGGAAACCGTACCGTGGGTTCGAATCCCACCTCTTCCGCCATTTCATATTGATTTTGTTATATAATTTCCGATTTCCGCTCGGGAATTGCGCCCTTACCTTAACGGTAGGATGCCGTCTCAGTAGCATCGGCGCGGTATCGCAGGCTTCCGTTTTGCTGTTGCCCCAATGATTCTGCTCGCCCTGACGCTCGCGGGCAATCTCCCAAAAAATCACGATTGTCTTTTGGCGCGATTTCAATCATCTCGACGTTGCTGGGATATTCACTTGCGAACAAGTCAGCGAAACTGCCCAAAGTCATTTGGAGATAATTCGCTTGAAGCTTTTTGCATGGCTTTCCTGGATGAGTT
>DASVPC010000165.1:0-30256 GCA_036383055.1 Rhizobium sp.
GCTCGGCGAAGTGGCGCTGGTACCGCATTCCTCGCCGATCTCAGCCAGCGGCATCCTGTTCTACAACACGCTGTTCGACGAAAACGCCTCGTGCCACATCGCGCTCGGCCAGTGCTACTCCAAGTGCTTCGTCGATGGCGCATCGCTCAGCCAGGAACAGATCACGGCACAAGGCGGCAATTCCAGCCTGATCCATATCGACTGGATGATCGGCTCCGACAAGGTCGATATCGACGGCATCAATGGCGACGGTTCGCGCGTGCCAGTGATGCGCAAGGGTGAGTGGGCGTAGGCGAGGACAGAGCTAGAGGGCGGCCAACGCCGCCCTGACGCGCGTAAGATGGGCCAGACGTCCGGCTTCGCTGACGCGGTCCATGTCGTGCAGGGTCAACATGCGGAAATCGAGGCGCTTGCCGCAGAAGGCGGCAATGCCGCGCTTCAGCAGGCGGCGCACCGGATTGCCCATATAGAGATGGACGATCCACCAGGGCGAGCCGGTCGTCGTCAGCGACCAGAACAGGCGGATATTGGTGAGTTTCGGTACGATACGGCCACCGGCGGTATCGTGTGTAAAAGCAACGCCAGGCGCGAAGGCGCGATCGAAAAAGCCCTTGAGAATGGCCGGAAAATTGAACCACCATTGCGGAAAGACCAGTATCAACCCCTCGGCCGCCTGAAGCCGCGTGACGATTTCTTCGACGCCGGAGGTATCGTAGGGCTGATCGAAATAACCACGCCGTTCGGCCTCGGACAGGCGCGGGTCGAAGCCCTCGCGATAGAGATCGAGCAGATCGACCTGATGCCCGCCGGCGATGAGCGTCTCCTTTGCCATTTTCGCCACCGCTGCGGCAAAACTATCCTCCAGCGGATGAGCCAGAACCAGCAGGATACGCATCAGAACAGGCTGCCCTGCTTCGACGGATCGGCGGGGCCGGCCGGTTTCGCGATGCGTTTCTTTTGCGGCGGCCCGCCAGCCGGCGGCTCGGTAGGTGACAGTGTTATGGGATTGTCTCCGGTGACCGCGCCGACACGGCCGTCGGCGAATTCGATCGAGATAGCCGCACCGGTGGCAAGGGCTGCGGCGAGCGACACCGGCCGGTCGGCCTCGTCGCGCACGACGGCATAGCCGCGCTTCAGCACGTTCTTGTAGGACAGCGATTGCAGCACCCGCTCCTGCGCCACCAGTTCGCCGCGCGCACGTACGAGCTGATGGCGGATCGCGGTGTCGGTGCGGCGGGAAAGATTTCCGAGCAGATCGCGGGCGCGGCCGGTCTGCGTCTCCAGCCGCGAGGGGAGCGTCGCGAAAACGGCATCGGCACGGCCGATGCGGGCGCGGGCGCGGTCGATCATCCGTTCGATGGTACGCTCGGCGCGCGTCATCCGCTCGCTCAACATCTGCCGCCGCTCGACGATGCGGTTCGACAAGACATCCGGTCGCAGATGCGATGCGGCGCGCTCGAAGGTGCGGCGTTTGTTGAGCGTATTCAGCTCCAGCCCACGACCGAGGCCGGACGCTGCCTCATCGAAGCGGCGGCGCGGTAGGGCCAAAAGCTGGTCGAGCGAAGGCAAGGCACGCAGCAGCGCGCGCACCGCCTGCCGCCGCTGATCCATCTGCCGGCTCACGCCGCCCTGCAAGCGGGCGGCAAGACTGGCGAGCTGCGCCTCCAGCTCGGCCTTGACCGGCACGGCCATTTCCGCGGCTCCCGTCGGCGTCGGTGCACGCACATCGGCGGCATAGTCAATCAGCGTCCAGTCGGTCTCGTGGCCGACGGCGGAGATCAGCGGGATGTCGCTCGCGGCGGCGGCGCGCACCACCGCTTCGTCGTTGAAGCTCCAGAGATCTTCAAGGCTGCCGCCGCCACGGGCGACGATCAGCACATCGGGACGCGGCAGCGGGCCGCCCAGCGCAAATTCGTTGAAACCACGAATGGCGTTCGCCACCTCGTCACCCGACCCCTCCCCCTGCACCTTGACCGGCCAGACCAGCACATGCACGGGAAAGCGATCGGAGATGCGGTGCAAGATATCGCGGATGACCGCGCCGGTCGGCGAGGTGACGACGCCGATCACCTTGGGCATGAATGGGAGCCGGCGCTTGCGCTCGGCATCGAACAGGCCTTCAGCGCCGAGCTTGCGTTTGCGCTCCTCCAGAAGCGCCATCAGTGCACCAGCGCCGGCAGGCTCAAGCGTTTCGATGACAATCTGGTATTTCGAGGAGCCGGGGAAGGTCGTCACCTTGCCGGTAGCGATGACCTCCATTCCCTCCTCGGGACGGAATTTCAGCTTGGAAAAACTGCCTTTCCAGATCACCGCGTCGATGCGGGCGCGGTCGTCCTTCAGTGAGAAATAGGCATGGCCGGAAGAATGCGGCCCGCGATAGCCGGAGATTTCACCGCGCAAGCGCACCTGATCGAACGCGCTCTCGACGGTGCGCTTGATCGACCCGGACAATTCCGAGACGGAATATTCCGCAAGATTCGAGGGCGAATCATTCTCAAAGAAGCTGCTCATACGGTCTTTTATCCGAACTTACCGGAAATGCGGAGATTGAAAGTTCAACAGCATCCCTTGGCACGCCCGACAAGACGTAGGGATCAATAGAGCTTCACCAAACGTTAACCCTATCCACAAAGCCTTTCTTAGCCATCCCCGTGCAATTCTGTGCAAACTGGTTCTTGGTAAAGAGGAGGTGGAGCGATGATATTCGTAACCGCCACGATCATTGGAATTGCCGCCGGCCTGCAGCGCTCGGCGATCGTCTCGATCCTGGGCGTTGCCCTGGTGAGCGTCGCCTTCATGGCGGCCGTCGCCGTCTCGATGGTTCCGCCGCCGCTGACAACGTTGTTCATCGCGCTCGGCGGTTACAATCTCGGCTTCATCGGCTACCTCATCACACTCGACGTACTGGAGCATCGCCGCCGCGCCTGAGCGGCGCCTTCAGTCCAGTGGCTTGAACCGGAAGAACCGCACATCCGACTTCGCCGCTGCTGCGATCGGCTCCAGATAGGCGGGCACATGGCCCTTGCCGAGCTGAGCATAGAGCCCTTCCGGCTTCAGCTCCGAAACTTCCTCAACCTGCGGATCTCCAGGGCAAAAGGCAAGCAGCGTCACATGCGCGCCGCGCAGGAAAGCTTCCGCCTCTTTCGGCTCGGCAAGACCGATATGCAGTTCGGTCAACATGCCGTCGGGATCGCGATGATAGGGACCCGAAAGCGTGCGGTGCGGCGTGAAGCGCAGGAGGGGTGACCCCATGTTGGACGGAGCAGAAACGACACCGGGGGCGAGACCGGCGATCGGCGCGAAAGCTTCCCTTGAAGCACAGTCTCCCGTCTCGTCCGTATTGGCGGCGAAACTGTTTGCTACCCCGTTCTTGGCAAGCGCGCCGCCGACGGCCCAGACGGCCGGCACGGAAAGCAGCGTGACGACAACATAGACCACGGCGGCGCGAACATTCTTGGTGTTGGCGGCGGAGATGCGGCGAAGCTCCGCCAGCAGGATCGCAAGCGGCGGAATTGCGAGCAGATTGGAAAACTCCGCCCCGCGCACCTGCACCAACGCGATGATCCAATTGACGGCGACCAAGGCCAGAAGAACCGCATGCAGCCGGGCGCGCTCGCCGCGCAACATGCGGAAAACACAGAGCAGGATCGCCAGCAAGCCTGTCACGTAGAAAGCGCCGAGCGTTTCCGGCTGGTGCTGCGCCAGCGAGAAGATCGACTGCGTCTCGCTAACCTTGTTCAGCCAGAGCTGCACCAGCATCGGGTCGAGATCGGCGAGCGGATTGCGCAGGCATTGCGGCGCGATTATCAGTGTCGTCGCGAAGACGGCGGCGCCATTGGCCGCCAGCACCACCAGGCGCCACGGGCGCGACAGGCGGCTGGCAAACAGCGCCGACAGCAGCAGGCCGGCGCCGCCGACGCTGGTGATGCTGTAGAAGCCGAGCGAGAGGTTGTCACAGGTGACCGCGGAATAGAGATGCGGCGGCACCAGCGCGAAGAAGGCGGCGCTGACGGCGATCGTCAGCGTCAGGGCAAAGGCGCGGGCGGCGAGCGCGAAAATCTCGCCGTCCCAGGCCCAGAGGCCGGCAACCGCCATGCAGGCGACAGCGACAAAGGGCGTCGTCTCCGCGCCGACGCCGAGCGCGACGGCAAAGGCAATGGCGGCAATGGCGAAATTGCGCGGACGGTAGCTCTCGTCCGCCAGCATGGCGACGGAGAGTGCCACCAGGCCGAGCTGCACATTGTCGTGATCGATCGAGCCCGGCATGAATCGGCGGGACGTCAGCACGAAGAGCGTCGTCAGGATCAGCGAGAAATGCATGCCCTCGATACCGGCGATCCGGCGGCCTGCAAGCCCCATGAAGACCATCAGCGGCAATACCAGTATCAGCGGCCAGACGGTGAGCGCCGCCACTTCCGCACTTTCCGGCGCGAGAAACAGCCGGAAGAAGGCAATCAGGCTGGCGATCGGCAGGTCGATGAAGCGCGACCAGTGCATCAGCGTGCCGCCATCAAGGCCGAGGCGGTATTGCATCATGTCGAACCAGCCCTGGCCGCCAAGGAGATCGCGCACTTCGACGAGACGCATGATGTCGTCATTGTCGGGGCCGACATAGTCGGTGGCATGGCGATTGAAGATCAGCAGCACGACAATGGTGAAGAGCGTATAGATCAACGCGACAAGAGTCGGCCGCGACAAGAGCGACGGTACTTCCGTTTGCGCCGTAACGGCCGCTCCGCGCGTTACTGTCAGCGTCTGCGCCATCTCGATAAAACCCCGTATTCGAAGGACATCCGGGGCGCCACGCTAACCGCTGGCCATCAAGAAAGCGTAAAGCGGGGCGATGCGGCCGCGAATATCACGATAATGTTCCCCCGGACGCCACAACCTGCCATTTTTCGCTCACAGCCCTAGGGTCTTATTAACGCGCAGCGGGATAGGTTCTCGTTCTATCTTTTTGCTTTTACGCAATTCTAGGAAAACTGCTGCGCTCTTTTCCTGGAATTGCTCTAGGCCCCAAGTGAAAGTCACGCGTAGGAACTGGCCAGAGACCATGTGGAACGAGAAGCTGAATATCGCCGTCCTTCTGCCCTGCTACAATGAAGCCGCCACGATCGGCGACGTCGTCCGTGGCTTTCGCAAGGCACTGCCGCAGGCCGGCATCTACGTCTACGACAACAATTCCACCGACACCACGGCGCTGCACGCCATGCTCGCGGGCGCAACCGTGGTGCGCGAACGCCGGCAGGGCAAGGGGCATGTGGTGCGCCGCATGTTCGCCGATATCGATGCAGACATCTATCTCATGGCCGATGGCGACGGCACCTATGCGCCTGACGATGCCGAGGAGCTGATCCGCACGCTTCTGACCGAAGGCTCCGACATGGTCGTCGGCACGCGCCGCAACGTTCGCAACGATGCCGGCCGCCAGGGCCATGCCTTCGGGAACCGCATCTTCAACTGGCTCTATCGCACCATCTTCGGCCCCGACTTCACCGACATCTTCTCCGGCTACCGCGCCTTCTCGCGCCGCTTCGTCAAAAGCTTCCCAGCGGTGTCAGGCGGTTTCGAGATCGAGACGGAAATGTCGGTGCATGCCTCGCGGCTGAAACTGCCGGTCAGCGAGCTGGAGCTCGACTATGGCCGCCGACCGGAAGGATCGCATTCCAAGCTTTCGACCTTCCGCGACGGCTGGAAGATCCTCTGGATGTTCGCCATGCTGATGAAGGAAACCCGGCCCTTCGCCTTCTTCGGCATTCTCGGCGCCATTTCGATGGAGATGAGCATCGGCTTCATGATCCCGGTCTTCGTCGAATATTTCGAGACCGGCATGGTCTTGCGCATGCCGACCTGGGTGCTCTCCATGGCGCTGATGATGATTTCCTTCATGCTGTTCACGGCCGGGCTGATCCTCGATTCCGTCGCCCGCGCCCGGGCCGAGCAGCTTCGCATCCACTATATGAGCCTGGCCAAGCCGGCATCTCGCCAGATTGGTGACGAGCGAACGGTCTACATGACAGAACACGAGAAGCCGGCAATCCGGAGAAAAAGGGCCAAGGCCGCATGAAGAAGCTTCTTCGCTTCCTGATCGCCGGCGGTGTTGGCTTCGTGGTCGATGCGGGCGTGCTGCATTTGCTGCTTTGGTACACGCCCTTCGGCCCTTTTGTCGGTCGGGCGGTATCCATACCGAGTGCGCTGCTCGCCACATGGTTCCTCAACCGCAATTTCACCTTCGGCCGCTCCGGCCGCTCGCTGGCGGCCGAAGGCTTCCGCTATGGTTCGGTCGGCCTGACCTCGGCATTGCTGAACTATGCCCTGTTCAGCTCGCTGCTGGTCACCGAGCCGAGCTTGCGGCCGATCATCGCATTGATCCTGGCATCAGCGGCGGCGACGGCGTTCAGCTTCTTCGGCTATTCGCGCTTCGTCTTCCGCCACCGCCAAAATCCCTGAAATTCCGGGTCAGACCGGTTCCCAGCCATCCTTTTCGCTGGCGCGATAGATGGCGTCGATGACCTTCTGGTTGAGCTTCGAGTTTTCCAGCGATACGACTTCGGCCTCCTTGCCGAGAGCGGCGGACGCGAAGGCTTCCGCCTCGCGCCGGTACTGGCGGCTATCGGGGAAGCGGAAGATCTGCGATTCCGTATGGCTGCGATTGGTCAGCTCTAGCTCTTCGGCGCCATAGCGGTCGGCATTGAAGGGGGACTTCACCTCGATGAAGCCTTCCGTGCCGTGGAAGACCATGACCTGGCGGTTGGCGAGCTGCGTCGAAATATAGAAGCTCATGTCGAAATCGCCGAAGTCAGCCTTGACGCTGGAATAGATGTCGGTACCGAATTCCGGATCGCGCTCGGTGACCGCCTGGATGCGCAGGGGGTCGCGGCCGGTGACGAAGCGGGCCGATATCGTCGGATAGACGCCGATATCGGGCAGGCCGCCGCCGCCGAGCGCCGGGATGTTCCGCATGTTGCCGGCATCGCGATTGAAATAGGTGAAGGCGCCCTGGATATGGCGCAGGCGGCCGATGGCGCCATCGGCGACAAGCGAGCGCACCTTCCGCCAGACCGGCGCATAGGTGACCATGTAGGCTTCGCTCACCAGCACCTTGTTGCGGTCGCGGGCGGCGATCAGGCTGTCGATCTCGTCCGCCTTCAGCGCGATCGGCTTTTCGCAGAGCACATGCTTGCCGGCATCCGCTGCCTTGATCGTCCATTCGACATGCTGCGACGTCGGCAGAGGAATATAGACGGCATCGATCTTATCCGACGCCAGCATTTCCTCGTAGGAGCCGAAGGCATGCGGCACGGAGAAGCGATCGGCCATCTGCCGGGCACGGGCGAGATCGCGGCTGGCGACTGCCGTCACCACGCAATTCTCCGCATCCTGAATGGCGGGCACGACCAGATCGCGGCCGATCTTCGCCGTCGACAAGATTCCGAAACGCAACATGATTTTCCTCCTGGAACATGATCCCGAAGCGACGATCCGCAGGGCGTCAGGCGCGGCGCGGCTTTCGGCTGGGACCCTATGACATTGATGGGCGGAGCGAAACAAGGGAGGCGTCATCGCTCGGATGAAACCGGAGCAGACTTTATTCGGCCCTTACCGGAGGCGCAACGGCCTGGAGTGGGACAGCACCAAAAACATGCGAGAGGCCCAAAGGCATGGATGGCCGAATTTGTCCTTATTTTGTCCGGCGCCTGGCTTTCTGGCCTATCTATTGGGATCTAACTTCGGCTATCCTTCAAACACAGGAGATACGAAAATGTCCCATGCCGACACCGCCCTGCTGGTCATCGATGTCCAGGAATCCTTCCGCCAGCGTCCCTACTGGCAGACGGACGACCTGCCCGCCTTCACCAATCGCCTGCAGGCGCTGATCGACGGTGCCAAGGTGCGTGGCATTCCGGTCGTCCAGATCTTCCACGTCGAGAGCGATGGCGACGAGCATTTCGGCCCGAAGAGCGGCTATGTCCGCACGCTCGAGGAGATCACACTCGAGGCCGACGCCGTCTTCCACAAGCCCCGCCATTCGGCCCTCGTCGGCTCCGGCCTCGATGTCTGGCTGGTAGAGAACGGCATCCGCAAGCTGATCGTTTCCGGCATCCGCACCGAGCAATGCTGTGAGACGACAACGCGCCATGCCTCCGATCTCGGCTATGCCGTCGACTACATCACCGAGGCAACGCTGACCTTCCCGATGACGCATGCATCGGGCACGGTCTTCAGCGTCGAGGACATCAAGAAGCATACCGAACTGGTGCTATCGGGCCGCTTCGCCCGCATCGCGACGGTTGAAGACACACTTGCCTCGACAGCGCTCCGGAGCGCCGCATGAACCAAGGCGACAGGTACCTCCATCGCCGCATCATTCCGGTCTATGTCGTCCTGCCGCCCTACACGCTGCTGATGGATGTCGCCGGGCCGATGGAGGTTCTGCGCCGCGCCAATGTCGAACAGGAGGACGTCCTGTTCGACTATCGCTTTATCGCCGCCCGGCCGACACAGACGACGTCGGTCGGATTGATGCTTGCCGAACTGTCGCCGCTACCGGATCGCATTCCCGACGGCGCCTATGTCGTCGTCTCCGGCAGCGTCACGCCGCCGTCTGACGCCGATGATGTCGAGCCGGAATTGGATATTCTGACCGCCTGGCTGAAGACGGCCATCCGTCCCGGCATCACGCTCGTCACTATTTGCTCCGGCGCTGTGCTGGCCGCCCGCGCCGGCCTGCTCGAGGGCCATGCCTGTACGACGCATGCGGCCTGCATCGACGAAGTCCGGCACTATGCCCCGACCGCGCGGGTTCTCGACAACCGACTCTATGTCGAGGATCGCGAGCGCTATTCCAGCGCCGGCATCTCCACCGGCACGGACCTGATGCTGCACATCGCCTCGAAACTTACCTCGCCGATGACGGCACTGACCATCGCCCGCCACATGGTCGTCTACATGCGCCGAACCGGCGCCGAACCGCAGCTTTCGCCATGGCTCAGCGGCCGCAACCATGTCCATCCCGCCATCCATCGCGTACAGGACGCGATCATGGCCGACCCCGCTCATGGCTGGTCGCTGTCCGAACTTGCCGGCATCGGCGCGATGAGCGCGCGGCATATTTCCCGGCTGTTCCAGGAACATGCGGGCCTGTCGGTGACTGCCTATGTCAATCTGATGCGCGTCACCCTTGCCCGCGATGTGCTCACCAATTCGCGGATGGACATGGAGCGCGTGGCGGAAAAATCCGGCTTCGCCTCGCCGCGGCACATGCGGCGCGTCTGGTCGAAATACAATGAACTGCCGCCCAGCCACTACCGGCGATCGGCTGCCGAATAAAGAAATCGTTAGTGGAATTTCGCTGGCCGTGGCGCTAGCCTGACTTGTCCCTCCCCGCTGGCGCCTCTGACGCCGGCTTCCTGCTCAAGTGATTTGGAGATGCATCATGGACCTGCGCAAGCTTGGACGCACCGATCTGTCCGTCGCGCCGATCGTCTTCGGCGGCAATGTCTTCGGCTGGACGGCCGATGAGAAAACCTCCTATGCCCTGCTCGACGCCTTCTTCGGCGCCGGCTTCAACACGATCGACACCGCCGATGTCTATTCGCGCTGGGTTCCCGGCAACAAGGGCGGCGATTCCGAGGAAATTATCGGCAAGTGGCTGAAGCAGAGCGGCGTCGCCCGCGATAAGGCCATTATCATCACCAAGGTCGGCTCGGACATGGGGCCGGACAAGAAGGGCTTGAAGGCGAACTATATTTCGCAAGCGGTCGAGGCATCGCTGAAGCGGCTGCAAACCGATTACATCGACCTCTATCTGTCGCACTGGCCGGATCCGGAAACGCCACATGAGGAATCGCTCAGCGCCTATGCCAAGCTGAAGGAACAGGGCAAGATCCGCCATGTCGGTTGCTCGAACCTCAATGCCGAGCAATTGCAGGCCTCGCTCGACGCCGCCGCCAAGGCCGGTCTGCCGCGCTACGACGTGTTGCAGCCGGAATATAATCTATACGCCCGCGACAGCTTCGAGGGTCCGCTGGCGGATCTCTGCGTTCGAGAAGACATCGGCGTCATCACCTATTTCAGCCTCGCCGCCGGCTTCCTCACCGGCAAGTACCGCACCAAGACGGACACCGAGGGCCGGGCACGCGAAAACCGGGTGGCCGCCTATCTCGACGACAAGGGCCTGCGCATTCTCGCCGCCCTCGACAAGGTTTCCGCCGAAACCGGCTCGAAGCCCGCCGAAGTCGCGCTTGCCTGGCTCTTGTGCAAACGTGGCGTCACCGCCCCGATCGCCAGCGCCACCAGCCTTAGCCAGCTTGACGCGCTGATCAATTCGGCGAAGCTCAAGCTTTCCGACGAGGCCATAGCCCTGCTCGACAAAGCCGGCGAATAGACAAGGACGAACCGATGACCGTGGTCGTGCGCGACGCCAGGCCTGAAGACGAAACCCGCTGGCGCAAGCTTTGGGCCGGCTATCTCGCCTTCTACAGGGTTGGCGTTGCGCCCGATATCACCGACGCGACATGGAGCCGGGTCTTCGATCCCACCTCCACCATCTTCATGCGCGTCGCCGAGGTCGACGGCGAGATCAAGGGTTTCGCACTCTGCATCACGCATGAGGGTACATGGATTACAGAGCTGGAATGCTATCTGGAAGACCTGTTCGTCGACGAAAGCGCGCGCGGCCACGGCGTCGGCCGGGCGCTCCTGGACGATCTTGTCGAACTCTGCAAGGGGAATGGCTGGGCGCGGCTCTACTGGCATACCGAAGAGAGCAACACCACCGCCCGCAAGCTCTATGACAGCTATGTCGAGAGCGACGGGCATATCCGCTATCGCATCAAGTTCTAAGCTTTGGTAGGCCTTCGTAGAGAACGGAATGATCGCCCTCCCAGTTTGCCATGCCCCGCTTGGTGAGCATGCCGCGCGGGCTGACATAGCTCTGGATGGTTCGCATCGGCCGCTCGTGCCACTGGATGTTGAAGGCCCATAGTTTCGGAAAGAAGCAGAGCGAGGCATAGGGCAGGTGATCGTGGATCCACCAGGCCAGCTTCCGCCAATCACCCTCCTCATGGCAGTTGTCGATCAGCCACGGCACGACGACGCAGACGGCGGCGCCCATGCAGCCGTCCAGATCGCGCATGTCCCAGATGTGATGGGCGGCGGTATGAGGATTGGTCGAGCAGTTCAGCCCGTTCCTGTTGCCGAAGGCGTTGACATCGGGCGCCCGATAACCGGAGCGGATATGCAGCCGGCCGAAAGTGGCCTCAAGCGGCTCCAGCAACTCCTCGCAAAGCCTGCGGCCGCTCTCGATCGCCAGATCGGGATCGTCGGGGATATTGGGAATGCGGTAGAAATCGGCGATCTCCGAATGCAGGAAATCGCGGAAGAAGAAATTCTTCGACAGCCTGACGCGCCCGAGTTCCTCAAGCCCCTTCATCGATCCCGGCTTTTTCATCGTCTCAAATCCTTGTCCTCGGCTCCTGCAGTCAGTTCAAGCATTTTGCCCCGAGCTGCCACCCGATTCCGTCAGCAGTGGATTTTCCCGCCGCTCTCCTCACGACCCTGTATATTTGAAGAAATCGATGAAGGCCCTGAGTGCTGGGCGCATCTGGCGGCGGCTCGGATAATAGATGCAGAACCCGGGATAGGGCGGGCACCAATCCTCCAGCACACGGATGAGGCGGCCCTCGGCCAGCTCCCGCGCCACCCTGATGTCGAAGAAATAGGAGAGGCCGGCGCCATTGAGCGCTGCGAGAACCGCGAGCCGATCTTCTCCGACGATCAAGGGGCCGTCGACCGCGACGACGAGCTCGCGGCCGTCCTTCTCGAATTCCCAGCGATAGAGCGAACCATCGGTAAAGCGCCGTTTGATGCAGCGATGCTGGGCGAGATCACGCGGATGCAGCGGTTTTGGGTTCTTCTCGAAATAGGCCGGAGAGCCGGCAATGACGGTGCAGATATCCGGCGACACTTTCACGACGATCATGTCCGCCTCGACGCTCTCCTCCAGCCGGATGCCGGCGTCGAAGCCTTCCTTGACGATATCGCTGAAGCCGTCCTCATTGGCGATCTCTAGCGTGATGTCGGGATAGGCATTGAGGAAATCGCCGAGCCGCGGCGCCATCAGCAGATCGGAGGCGAAACGCGGCGCGGTGATGCGGAGATTTCCGGCCGGACGGCCACGGGTGGCCAGTGTCTCCTCCAGCGCGATATCGATTCCCTCCAGCGCCGGCGCTAGCCGTTCCAACAACGTCTTGCCCTCCTCGGTCGCCAGGACGCTGCGGGTGGTACGGGCAAGCAGCCGCACGCCGAGACTTTCCTCCAGGCTGGAGACCGCATGACTGACGGCCGACGGCGCGATCGACAGTTCCTTGCCGGCGGCGCGGAAGCTGCGATGGGCGGCGACAGCGGCGAAAACCGCCAATTGAGAAAGCTGAGTCCGGTTCATTGATCTAAATTATAGAACAGCCTGTTAGAATTTGCATGGATTTTTGTTCACTATCGAGCGATCTATCTTGCTCTTGTCAGCGCGGACGACCAGCCCGGCCGTTTCCGATCGCAACAAAGCCCAAGAGGAATATGACAATGAAAACCCGCAAGCTTGGCAAGGATCTCACCGTTTCCGCCGTCGGCCTAGGCTGCATGGGCATGAGCTTTGCCTATGGTGCTTCCGACGAGAATGAATCGGTGAAGACGCTGCATCATGCCGTCGATCTCGGCGTCACCTTCTTCGATACCGCCGAGACCTATGGCCCCTTTACCAATGAAGTGCTGCTCGGCCGGGCGCTGAAGCCGGTCCGCGACCGCGTCGTCATCGCCACCAAGTTCGGCTTCAAGCTCGATCTGACCAAGTCAGGCCTGGCATCGATGATCGGCGTCGACAGCCGGCCGGAACATGTGAAGGAAGTGGCCGAGGCCTCGCTGAAGCGGCTTGGCACCGATGTCATCGACCTCTTCTACCAGCACCGCGTCGATCCGAACGTTCCGATCGAGGACACCGTCGGCGCCATGGCGGAATTGGTGAAAGAGGGCAAGGTGCGCGCACTCGGCCTTTCCGAAGCGGGCGCCGCCACCATCCGCCGCGCCCATGCGGTCCACCCGATCGCCGCGCTCCAGAGCGAATATTCGCTCTGGACCCGCGACCCGGAAGAAGAGATCCTCGCCGTCTGCCGCGAACTCGGCATCGGCTTCGTGCCCTACAGCCCGCTTGGCCGCGGCTTCCTCACCGGCGCGATCAGCAAGGTGGACGACCTTGCCGCGGACGATTTTCGCCGCAACCTGCCGCGTTTCCAGGGCGAGAATTTCGACGCCAACGCCGCCCTCGTCGCCAAACTCGAATCCCTTGCCAGGGACAAGGGCGTGACGGCGGCGCAGCTGGCGCTCGCCTGGGTTCTGCATCAGGGCGACGACATCGTGCCGATCCCCGGCGCCCGCAAGCTGCACCATCTCGAACAGAATGCGGCAGCCGCCGACATCACGCTTTCGGCTGGCGAGATCCAGACGCTGAGCGATATCATGCCGCTCGAGCAAATAGCCGGCAAACGATATACCGAGGCATCGCTGGCAATGACGAATATCTGAAATCGCCGTTGACCATCCAACATGCAGCAAGGGCATCGGCTTTCCGGCCGATGCCTTTATTCTTTACGCAGGCGTCCACGGCTGCGGAGCGGAATCCGCATCTGCAAAACAAATCCTGGATCCTACATCTTGCCCGTGTCATTTCGTGCGCCAGATATAGCGCCATAGTCGCAAACCGCGCATTCATTTCTCCACGCTTGGTTGACAAACCAGCTTGAAGTTTGAAGAGTGCGGCAAAACAAAACGGGCAGCGTGGGGAGGACTTATGTCTAAGCGCACGTTTATCGGATTTTCCGCTCTTCTTCTTACCACTTTCACCACCTTGATGCCGGCAGGGGCTGCCGACACCAAGCGACAGGTGGTCACCACGCAGGACGGCGACTACTACGGTTTCGACCTGCGCACCGAGCAGAACGTGACGCTCGATCAATGCTCGACGTCCTGCATCGGCGACAAATCCTGCAAGGCCTTCACCTATAATCCAAAGGTGA
Source organism: Rhizobium sp. (assembly GCA_036383055.1). Lineage (GTDB taxonomy): Bacteria > Pseudomonadota > Alphaproteobacteria > Rhizobiales > Rhizobiaceae > Rhizobium. Next base: position 14,070 of record DASVPC010000165.1, read on the forward strand.
AATGGTGCTTCCTGAAATCGGATTTCAACCAGCTCAATACTGTGGCAGGCGCCATCGCCGGCAAGATCGTCGAGACGGCCGCCGCCAGTGAGCCGGATATCGGTGCGGCACCTACCCTTCCCTTCCTCTCCGACGATTTCGTCCAGAGCGCGCGCGATGCGAAAAGCCGGCTGACGCTTGCCGCCGACCTGAAGGGGCAAGGCGTCGAAAGCCTGATCGCGCTTGGCCGTATCGAGATCACCTCCGGCAATGTCAACAATGCGTTGAACGCTTTCCAGGGTGCCTTGTCGCTCACCCCCGACAATGGAGATCTCTGGGTCGAGATGGCGCGTGCCGCCAATACGACGACCAACGACACATCGCTCGCCACCCAGGCGGCCTATGCCGCGCTCAACGGCTATCAGCTCTCCCGCACAACCTCGAGCCGCGCCGACGCGCTCGCCGTGCTCGCGACCTCGCTGCAGAATGCGCAGAACTACCGGCAGGCGCTGAGCGCCTACAAGGCAAGCCTTACGCTCACGAGTTCCGCCGCTGTCCAGGCCGCCTATAACGATCTGAAAGCCCGCCAGGGTTTCCGCGTTACTGGCAACACGCTGGATAACGACAATGCCTCACCGCGCGCCTGCGTGCAATTCTCCGAAAAACTGGTGAAGAGCGGCGTCGACTACACGCCTTTCGTCACCGTCAATGGTGCCGCGCCTAAGGGCGTCGATGCCAAGGACAACCAGATCTGCGTCGAAGGCCTCGAATTCGGCCAGCGCTACAGGATTTCGCTGCGCCCCGGCCTGCCCTCCTCCGTCGATGAAGACCTTGCCGCGCAAGTCAATGTCGACGTTTACGTCAAGGACCGCGCGGCTTCGATCCGCTTCACTGGCGACAATTTCGTGCTGCCGTCGACCGCGCGCCGCGGCATCCCGATCGTCTCGGTCAACACCACCACCGCCAATCTGAAGCTCTACCGCATCGGCGACCGCAACATCGCGCAGCTGCTGAACAATTCGCAATTCCTGACGCAGATGAGCGGCTACGGCGCCCAGACCATCCAGGACACCAATGGCGAGCTGGTCTGGCAGGGTTCGATCGAGATCCAGCAGAACCTCAACAAGGATGTCGTCACCAGCTTCCCGGTCGATGAAGCCCTGCCGCAGCGTAAGCCCGGCGTCTACGTGCTGACCGCCGTTGCGTCGAACGGTGGCGGCCAGGAATGGGATTCACAGGCGACGCAATGGTTCGTGGTCTCCGATATCGGCATCACCACCTATGCCGGCACGGATGGGCTGAACGTCTTCACCCGCTCGCTCGGCAGCGCCAAGCCGACCGCCGGTGTCGAGCTGCAACTGCTCGCCAAGAACAACGAAATCCTCGGAACCGCCAAGACCGACGCAAACGGCCGCGCCACCTTCAGTGCCGGCCTGATGCGCGGCACCGCCGGCATGACGCCGGCCGTCATCGCCGCTCAGAATGGCGATCAGGACTATGTCTTCCTCGACATGACCCGCGCCGGCTTCGATCTTTCCGACCGCGGCGTCGCGGGCCGCACGGCGCCGGGCGCGATCGATCTCACCACCTGGACCGAGCGCGGCATCTACCGCGCCGGCGAGACGGTGCATGCCTCGGCGCTTGCGCGCGACATCAGTTCCGTAGCGGTCGAAAACCTGCCGCTCACCTTCGTCTTCCTGCGCCCCGACGGTGTCGAGGATCGCCGCATCGTTACCGATGGCGGCAAGCTCGGCGGCTATAATGTCGAACTGCCGCTGCAACAGACCTCGATGCGCGGCAGCTGGACGATGAATATCTATACCGATCCGAAGGGCTCCTCCATCGGCTCGCAGACTTTCCTCGTCGACGACTTCGTGCCGGATCGTACCGAATTCGACATGAAGAGCGACGCAAAAGCGATCGAAGTCGGCAAGCCGACGCCGGTCAATATCGAAGGGCGCTATCTCTATGGCGCGCCGGCCGCCGGCCTCAGCCTCGAAGGCGAAGTGACGCTGAAGCCGACGCGCCAAAGCGACGATTACAAGGGCTATCAGTTCGGCCTCGCCGACGAGGGCGCCGGACAGAATGCCAGCGACGACAGCGATAGCAGCAGCAGCGACAACAAGGCCGAGAGCACGCAGCTGCCGCTCGAGGACCTGCAGGCGCTGGATGAAGACGGCAAGACGACCTTCGACGTCACCATCAACGACACGCCCTCGACCACGCAATTGCTCAACGCCGATATCAACGTGCGGATGCAGGAGGCTGGCGGCCGCGCCGTCGAGCGCTCGCTGACGCTGCCGGTCAGAGCGGATGGGCCGCGCATCGGCATCAAGCCGGAATTCGACGGCGATCTCGGCGAGAATTCCATCGGCGCCTTCCATGTCATTGCCATCGACCAGAACGGCCAGAAGCAAGCCGTGCAGGGCCTGACCTGGAAGCTGCTCAGCGTCGAGCGCGACTATCAATGGTATCGCGACGGCAATAGCTGGAAATACGAGCCGATCACCTCGACCAAGCAGGTCGCGACCGGCACGGTCAACGCCACCACCGACGGAGCGGAGATCTCGGTGCCCGTCACCTGGGGCCGCTACCGGCTGGAAGTCGAAACTGCCGATACGAACGGCCCGGAATCGAGCGTCGAGTTCAACGCCGGCTGGTATGTCGCCTCGACCTCGACCGAAACGCCGGATGCGCTGGAAGTCGCGCTCGACAAGAGCAGCTACCATATCGGCGACACCGCAAAGCTCAAGGTGACCTCGCGCTATGCCGGCCAGTTGATGGTAACGGCCGGTTCCGAAACGCTGATCTCGGTCGCCAATGCCGACATCGGCGCCACCGGCGGCGAAGTCGATATTCCAGTCACCGCCGATTGGGGTGCCGGCACCTATCTGACCGCCACGCTCTTCCGCCCCGGCGAAGCGCAGGAAAGCCGCATGCCGATGCGCGCCATCGGTATCAAATGGGCGGCTGTCGATCCCGGCGAGCGCAAGCTGCAGGTCAAGCTCGATGCGCCGCCAAAGACCCTGCCGCGCCAGCCGCTGAGCATTGCCGTGCAGGTAACGGGAGCCGGCGCCAATGAGGATGCCTATGTGACGCTTGCCGCCGTCGATGTCGGCATTCTCAACCTGACGCGCTACGAGCCGCCGGCACCGGATGCCTGGTATTATGGCCAGCGCCAGCTCGGGCTTGAAATCCGCGACATTTACGGCCGCCTGATCGATGGTTCGCTCGGCGCGACCGGCAAGCTGCGCACCGGCGGCGACGGCGGACAGGCAGGCCTGGCGGCAAGCCCGCCGACACAAAAGTTGGTCGCCTTCTTCTCCGGCCCGGTCAAGCTCGATGCCGACGGCAAGGCCAATGTCAGCTTCGACATTCCGCAGTTCAACGGCACGGCACGTCTGATGGCGGTTGCCTGGTCGAAAGCCGGGGTCGGGCATGCGACGCAGGATGTCATCATCCGCGATCCGGTCGTCGTCACCGCCAGCCTGCCGAGGTTCCTCGCTCCGGGAGACAAGGCCAATCTGCGGCTGGACATCGCCAATACCGATGCGCCGGCCGGCGACTACAAACTGGCGGTTACCGGCAACGCCGCGGTTACCGTCGATGCAAGCGCCACCCAGCAGACGATCAATCTGCAGCCGGGCGGCAAATACGACATCACCCTGCCTTTGACCGGCGGACAGCCGGGGGCCGGCACGGTCTCGATCAATCTGTCCGGCGCGTCCGGACTGTCGCTCGATCAATCGCTCGATCTGCCCGTTCGCCCGGCACAACTGCCGGTGACCGAACGGCGGCTCGTCTCGCTGGCTCCCGGAAAGAGCCTGACCGTCAATGCCGATCTGCTTGCCGACAGCGTGCTGCCCGGCGCTTCCGTCAGCGTCAATGTCAGCCGCTCCGGCGCCTTCGACGTCCCGGCCCTGCTGATGAGCCTCAGCCACTATCCCTATGGCTGCGCCGAGCAGACGGCCAGCAGCGCGATGCCGCTACTCTATTTCAGCGATCTGGCCATCAAGAACGGCCTGGCCGACGACACTGAAATTCGTAAGCGCGTCCAGGACTCGATCTATCGCGAAATGTCCTACCAGTCCTCCACCGGCAGCTTCGGCCTCTGGGGTCCGGGCTCCGGCGACCTCTGGCTCGACGCCTATGTCACCGACTTCCTGACCCGCGCCCGCGAGCAGAAATATACCGTGCCGGATCAGGCCATGGCGCAGGCGCTGGAGAACCTACAGAACGCATTGAGCGCCAACACCAACGTCAAGGATAACGGCAACGAGATCGCCTATGCGCTCTATGTGCTCGCCCGCAACAAGAAGGCTTCGATCAGCGATCTTCGCTACTATGCCGATACGATGCTGAACGACTTCCCGACGCCTCTGTCCAAGGCGCATCTGGCGGCGGCGCTGGCGCTCTATGGCGATGCCCAGCGTTCGCGCAACATCTTCGTGGACTCGCTGCAAATGTCGCAGCAGGCGGCAGTGACGAAGGTTAGCTTCGCCCGCTCGGATTATGGTTCGTCCCTGCGTGACGGCGCGGCTGTGCTAGCGCTGGCCGCCGAAAGCCGCCCCGTGCCGCCGATCGTTCCGGAACTGGCGACGGTCGTTGCCAAGGAGTGGCAGATCAAGCCCTATACCAGCACCCAGGAACAGACCTGGATGCTGCTTGCCGCCCGCGCGCTGCAAAACGGCGATGACGGCCTGACGCTCGATGTCAACGGCGCGGCCCACACCGGCACCTATATGGCGACGATGACGGGCGACGCCCTGATCGGTCATCCGCTGACCGTCACCAACACCACCCGCCAGCCTTTGGCCGCCGCCGTGACCACGGTTGCCGCCCCGGTTTCGCCGCTGCCCGCCGGCGGCAACGGTTTCAAAATCGAGCGTAAATATTACACGCTCGACGGCGAAGAGGCGAACATCACCCAGGCGCAGCAGAACGAACGCTATGTCGTCGTGCTGCACGTCACGGAAACCAACGACTGGCCGTCGCGCATCCTCGTCACCGATCTTTTGCCCGCCGGCTTCGAGATCGACAATCCGAGCATCGTCGGCAGCGCGCAGCTATCGAATTTCGATTGGCTGAGCGATGTGCAGCCGGCCCATGTCGAATTCCGCAACGACCGCTTCGTCGCCGCTTTCGACCAGTCGTCGGGCAGCGATCGAGACCTGAGCTTCGCCTATGTCGTGCGCGCCGTTACCCCCGGCACCTACGACCATCCAGCCGCAAGCGTCGAGGACATGTATCGTCCGCAATTCTCGGCCCGCACGGCGATGGGCCGCATGGAGGTGCTGGCGGCGCAGCAGTAAGAAGAGGTCATGAAGGCGCGGTGGAAAATTGCGATCGGTCTTGGCGCGGCTACCCTCTCGGCGGCGGCGCTGGCCCTTGGCCTTGCCGCCGCCGACCGCGCCTTTCCGCCGCCACTGGACAGAGCCGGCATCGTCTCCTCCGAGGTGCTCGACGCCAATGGCGAGTTGCTGCGCGCCTTTGCCACCCCCGAGGGGCGCTGGCGGCTGAAGACCGAGGTCGGCGACGTCGATCCGCAATTCCTGCGCATGCTGGTCGCCTATGAGGACCGGCGCTTTTACGACCATCACGGCATCGACCCGATAGCGTTCGGCCGCGCCTTTCTCCAGCTCGTCACTCACGGCCGCATCGTCTCCGGCGGCTCGACGCTGTCTATGCAGGTGGCGCGCCTGATCGAGCCACGCAATGAGCGATCGGTGACGGCCAAGCTGTTGCAGATCGCCCGTGCCATCCAGATCGAGCGGCGGCTCTCCAAGGAACAGATCCTCGACCTCTATCTGACGCACGCCCCCTATGGCGGCAATCTGGAGGGCGTGCGCGCCGCAAGCCTTGCCTATTTCGGCAAGGAGCCCCGGCAGCTGAGCATCGCGCAGGCGGCCCTGCTGGTCGCCCTGCCACAACTGCCGGAAAAGCGCCGCCCCGACCGCAACCTCGCCAGCGCCGAAGCCGCCCGCAAGCGTGTGCTTGCCCGCGCGGCGGTGGCCGATGTCGTCGGTGACGGCGAGGCGGAGCGGGCGGCACTCGTTCCCGTTCCGGCTACGCGGCGGCAATTGCCGGCCTATGCGGCGCATCTCGCCGAGACGGCTCTGCGCAAGCAGCCCGATATCATCCAGCATCACACGACGCTGCGCCGGAATATCCAGCAGGGTCTGGAAGCCGTCGCCGACGAGGCCGCCAGGCGGCTTGGACCGAAGGTCTCGGTCGCCATGGTCATGGCTGACGTGCGGACCGGCGAGATCGTCGGCGAGGTCGGCTCGGCCAATTACTTCGATTCCAGCCGGTCGGGCTGGATCGACATGACCCGCGTGCCGCGCTCTCCCGGCTCGACGCTGAAACCCTTCATCTATGGCCTTGCCTTCGAAGAGGGATATGTCGCCCAGGAAACCATCATCGAGGACCGTCCCGCCGATTTCTATGGCTACCGTCCGCGCAATTTCGACATGACCTACCAGGGCGACGTCAGCGTGCGCGAGGCGCTGCAATTGTCGCTCAACGTGCCCGCCATCCGCCTGCTCAATGCCGTCGGGCCGACGCGGCTGCTGGTGCGCTTCCGCCGCGCCGAGGTGAAGCCGGTGCTGCCGCCAAACGAGGCACCGGGCCTCGCCATCGGCCTCGGCGGCGTCGGCATCACGCTCAAGGATCTGGTGCAGCTCTATACGGGGCTTGCCAACCGCGGCAAGCCGATGCGGATCGGCGATGGCGTTCAGGACCAGCCGGGGCCGATCGATGCCCAGCCGCTGATGGAGCCGGTGGCGGCCTGGAACATCACCGATATTCTCTCAGACATCATTGCACCGCGCGGCAGCAAGCAACTCGGCATCGCCTACAAGACCGGCACCAGCTACGGCAATCGCGATGCATGGTCGATCGGTTATGACGGCGCGCACGTGCTCGGCGTCTGGGTCGGTCGCCCGGACAACGGCGCTGTGCCGGGGCTGGCGGGTTATGTTTCGGCGGCACCCATCCTGTTCGAGGCCTTCGCCAAATCGGGTGTGGCCATCACGCCCTTCCCCTCGGCCCCCATGGGCGCCGTGCGTATTTCCGCAACCGAGCTGCCGATCAGCCAGCGGCGCTTTTCCGTCACCGCCGCCGGTCTCCTGTCAGCCTCAAGCCGTGAACCTGCGCCGCAGATCGTCTATCCGCCCGAAGGCGCGCGCATCGATCTCGGCGCCAATGGCAGCGCCAGTTCGATCATGCCGCTGGCGCTGAAGCTGCAGGGCGGCCGCGCGCCGTTCCGCTGGCTCGCCAATGGCAAGCCGCTGCCCGATCTCTCGCGCCGCCGCACCAACCAATGGGTTCCCGACGGCGCCGGCTATTCGACACTGACCGTCATCGACGCCGCCGGCCGCGCCGCCAGCGTCAGGGTCTTCGTGGAATAGCACCCGTCACATCCGCGCGATCATGCCACCCTTCTTTTGCCAGTCGTGGACGGCTGTGCTAATTTACCGGATACTCAAGCGAGGAATGACGAGATGTCGGAAGAGCAGGCAATCCGCGCGGTTGTTCACCTCTATGTCGATGGCATGGCATTCGCGAATGAGCCCGCGCTGCGCAAGGCGCTGCATCCACGCGCGGCGATCATCGGCAATTATCAGGGCGCGGTGGAATGGATGACCCGCGACGAATTCATCGCGGCTATCGTGGAAGAAGGCAGCGCGCCGCCCGGTACAATACCGCTGATGGAGATCGAGCTGATCGACATCGAAGGCGATGCGGCAAGCGTCAAGGTCGTCGACGAGTTCGCCGGGATGAAGTTTTCGGACTACCTGTCACTGGTGAAGATCGACGGACGTTGGAGCGTCGTCAACAAGGTCTATCATTTGCATCGGTAGCGCTGGCCTCAAGGCCGCTCTTCTATGCCGTGCCTCTGATACCCCCTCTGTCACGAAGTGACAGAGGGGGATGCCACACTCTCAGCGAACTCGGCCGCGAGCGATAGCAGCCTTACCCCCGCAAAACCCCACCCGTCGTCTTCGTCACATTGGCGACGATCTTCTGGGTCAGCGCTTCGAAATCCTCGTCGGTGAGTGTGCGTTCGGCCGGCTGGATCTGCACTTCGATGGCGATCGACTTCTTATCCTCGCCGAGCGAAACGCCCTCGAAAATATCGAAGACGTTGACGCCGGTGATCAGCTTTCGGTCGGCGCCGGTGGCGGCGCGGATGATGGCGCCTGCCTCCACCGACTTGTCGACCACGAAGGCGAAGTCGCGCTTGACGGCCTGGAAGGGCGAGAGCTCCAGCGCGGGCTTGGTGCGCGTCGCTTTCTTCTTCGGCTCCGGCATGGCATCGACATAGACTTCGAAGCCGGCGAGAGCACCGGTCACGTCGAGGGCTTCCAGCGTCTTCGGATGGAGTTCGCCGAAATAGCCGAGCACGACTTTCGGACCCATCTTGATGGTGCCGGAGCGGCCCGGATGATACCAGCCGGGACCGCCCTGCTCGATCTGGATATTGCCCATCGGCAGGCCGCAGGCTTCGAGCACCGCCAGCGCATCGGCCTTGGCGTCGAAGACATCGACCGGCTTGCCGCCGCCCTTGGCGGCGTTCGACCACATGCGGCCGGAACCGGCAAGCGTCGCCGTGCCGCGACGGATGCCGCCGGCAACGCGGCGCTGGCCCTCGGGCTTGTCATTCTCGTAAGTGCCGGAGACTTCGAAGATCGCGACGTCGCCATAGCCCTTGTCGGCATTGCGCTGCGCGGCCGAAAGCAGGCCCGGCAACAGCGACGGGCGCATGTCGGACATATCGGCGGCGATCGGATTGGCGAGCTTCAGCGCGTTCGACCCACCGCCGAAGAGCTTGGCCTGATCTTCGGAGATGAAGGACCAGGTGACGGCTTCCAGCATGCCGCGCGAGGCGAGCGCGCGCTTGGCGGTGCGGGTGCGGATCTGCAATGTCGTCAGGATCTTGCCGTTGACGGCATTATGGCTGGTGAGCGGCTGCGGCTTGATGTTGTCGACGCCGTGGATACGCATGATCTCTTCAACCAGATCGGCCTTGCCGTCGACATCGGAACGCCAGGGCGGAACGGCGACGGAGACGCGCTCGCCGGAGCCCGAAACCGAGAAACCGAGCTTCGTCAGGATCGACTTGCCCTCTTCCGTCGAGACATCGAGACCCGTCAGGCGCTTGACCTCGGAGAAGGGGAAATCGACGATCTTGGCGTCATAACCCTTATAGCCTTCGACCTTGGCCTTTGCAGCCGTGCCGCCGCAAAGTTCCAGCACCAGTTCGGTCGTGCGCTCAAGGCCCGGAACCATATATTCCGGATCGACGCCGCGCTCGAAACGGTAGCGAGCATCGGTGATGATGCCGAGACCACGGCCACTTTTAGCGATGTTCATCGGATCCCAGAGGGCGGATTCGATCAGCACATCGACGGTGTTTTCGTCGCAGCCGGAATGCTCGCCGCCCATGATGCCGCCGATCGACTCGATGCCGTTGTCATCAGCGATGACGACATTGTTCGGGCCGAGCTTGTATTCGCGCTGATCGAGCGCCAGCACGGTCTCGCCATCCTTGGCGCGGCGGACGACAAGGTTGCCCTTGACCTTGGCGGCGTCGAAGACATGCATCGGCCGACCCTGATCGAAGGTCATGTAGTTGGTGATGTCAACCAGCGCATTGATCGGACGCAGGCCGATCGCCTGCAGCCGCTGCTGCATCCATTTCGGGCTCGGGCCGTTCTTGACGCCGCGCACCAGGCGGAGCGCAAAGCCGGGGCAGAGCTTGGTATCGTCAAGCTCGATCTTCACGTCCGTCGGCGTCTCACCCTCGATTGCGAAGGAAGGAACGGCGCGCGGTTTCAGCGTGCCGAGGCCTGAGGCGGCGAGATCGCGGGCAATGCCGTAAACACCGGTGCAATCCGGGCGGTTCGGCGTCAGGTTGATCTCGATCATCGGATCGTCGAGGCCGGCATAGGCGGCAAAGCTGGTGCCGACAGGTGCATCTTCGGCCAAGTCGATGATGCCGTCATGGCTGTCGGAGATTTCCAGCTCCTTTTCCGAGCACATCATGCCATGGCTTTCGACGCCACGGATGTTGCCGACCGCCAGCGTCACGTCGATGCCGGGAACATAGGTGCCGGGCGCCGCGAAAGCGCCGACGAGGCCCGCGCGCGCGTTCGGCGCGCCGCAGACGACCTGAACCGGCTTGCCGGAGCCGGTATCGACCAACAGCACCTTGAGGCGATCGGCCTGCGGATGCTTTTCTGCGGACAGGACCTTGGCGATGACGAAGGGCTTGAAGGCCGCCTTGTCGTCGACATCTTCGACCTCCAGCCCGATCATCGTCAGGCGGGCGCAGATCTCATCGAGCGTGGCGTCCGCTTCCAGGTGCTCTTTCAGCCAGGAGAGTGTGAATTTCATCTGATCAATCCTTGCTTACGCGCTCAAACCGCCGAACAGGGTCGGCATGTCGAGCGGGCGGAAGCCGTAATGGTTCATCCAGCGGACGTCGGCGTTGAAGAAGTCGCGCAGGTCCGGCATGCCGTATTTCAGCATGGCGATGCGGTCGAGGCCCATGCCCCAGGCAAAGCCCTGATATTCATCCGGATCGAGGCCGCCATGACGCAGCACGTTCGGATGCACCATGCCGCAGCCGAGGATTTCCATCCAGTCGGTGCCCTCGCCGAACTTGACGATCGGGCCGGAGCGGTCGCACTGGATATCGACCTCGAAGGAGGGCTCCGTGAAGGGAAAGAAGGACGGGCGGAAGCGCATCGTCACATTGTCGACCTCGAAGAAGGTCTTGCAGAATTCTTCCAGCACCCAGCGGATATTGGCGACGTTCGCCGTCTTGTCGATCACCAGGCCCTCGACCTGATGGAACATCGGCGAGTGCGTGGCGTCGCTGTCCTGGCGATAGGTCTTGCCGGGGATGATGATGCGGATCGGCGGCTTCTGCACTTCCATGGTGCGGATCTGCACCGGCGAGGTGTGCGTACGCAGCACCTTGCGCTCACCCTTTTCGTCCGGCCGGAAGAAGAAGGTGTCGTGCATCTCGCGGGCCGGATGCCCTTCGGGGAAGTTCAGCGCCGTGAAATTGTAATAGTCGGTCTCGACATCGGGGCCTTCGGCGATCGAGAAACCCATGTCGCCGAAGATGGCGGTGATCTCATCGACGATCTGGCTGATCGGATGGATGCGGCCACGTTCGGCCGGAGACGAGCGCACCGGGAGGCTGACATCGACCGTCTCCGCCTTCAGCTTTGCGTCGATGGCGGCGTCCTTCAACGCGCTCTTGCGGGCGTTGATCGCGTCGGTCACGGAGTTCTTCAGCGCGTTGATTGCCGCGCCGCGTGTCTGCCGCTCTTCCGGCGACATCGAGCCCAGCGTCTTCAGCAGTTCCGAAACCGAGCCCTTCTTGCCGAGCGCGGCCAGCCGGACAGCTTCGATCGACTGCTCGTCGGTCGCCGCGGCCACCTCGGCCATGAGTTGGGTTTCAAGTGTTACGAGTTCCGTCATCTGGTCCTGCCTTGCGGGCGGCGGGCTTGGAACGCCGCTCAGTCCGCGGAATAATGGATGAACGCATGCATCATAAAGCTTGCGGCAACGATGAAGCGTTGCAGATCACTACCCATGTGCAGGCGGCCAATCAACCGGGCAAATGACAAAAAGCCGCGGAGAATGCGGACCTTGGCACTTGCCACCCGATGCGCGATCCGTTTTCCGGGGTTCCGCCCGGCAGGACCGCCTGACACGATGGAAAGCATATGCTGCAAAACACAAAACCCGCGCCGGTTTCGCCAGCGCGGGTTTCATAATGAATTTACGAAAGACGTGCGAAGCGGCGTTAGTTAACGGCTGCTTCGAACTCGTTCTTCGTACCGGCGTCCTTGAGGTATTCCAGAGCCTTCTTCGAGGCGGCGACGAGCGCGCCGAAAGCTTCCGTCTCATGGATCGCCATGTCGGACAGAACCTTGCGGTCGACTTCGATGCCAGCCTTGGTCAGGCCGTCGATGAAGCGGCCGTAGGTCAGGCCGTGTTCGCGGACGGCAGCGTTGATACGCTGGATCCAGAGAGCGCGGAAATTGCGCTTGTTCACCTTGCGGTCGCGATAAGCGTACTGCTTGGAACGATCGACAGCGGCCTTGGCGGTCCGGATGGTGTTCTTGCGGCGGCCGTAGAAGCCACGAGCCTGCTTCAGAACCTTCTTATGCTTGGCGTGCGAGGTTACGCCTCTTTTTACGCGTGCCATTTCATGATCTCCTTAGTCTATAGCGTTACGAATAGTCTTAGAGACCGTTCGGCAAGTAGTTCTTGATTACCTTACGGCCATCCGGTTCTGCGAGAACCATGGTGCCGCGGGCATCGCGAATGAACTTGTTGCTACGCTTGATCATGCCGTGGCGCTTGCCAGCAGCGGCTGCCTTGACCTTGCCGGTTGCGGTGATCTTGAACCGCTTCTTGGCAGAGGACTTCGTCTTCATCTTGGGCATTTTGCTACTCCTTCGATGCTTCCTGGCACGCTTTGCTAAAAAGCCCTTCCCACAGATCCGGCTGGGCCGGGCTGCGACAAGGTGCCGGAGCGTTTGTTGTTGAACGGTGGATACGGTGATGAACCATCCCACCAGCATTCTGAACTGCCACGGCATGCCCTGCCGGTCAGTTCGGACGCGCGCTTATAACCGCAGTTGCCTTGGAGTGCAACGGGCGAGACGCGTGAATCTTTGCAGATCGATGACAGGCATCAACCCGAGGGCATAAAAGGAAAAAGTCGCCCAATGGACGGCTCCGACCTCTAAACTCTGCCGCGCCTTACTTCGGCGCAAGCACCATCATCATCTGGCGGCCTTCAAGCTTGGGCTCGGCTTCGACCTTGGCGATCTCAACCGTGTCTTCCTTGACCTGCTGGAGAAGCTTCATGCCGAGTTCCTGGTGGGCCATTTCGCGGCCACGGAACTTCAAGGTCACTTTCACTTTGTCGCCTTCTTCGAAGAAACGGCCGATCGCCTTCATCTTCACCTCATAGTCATGGGTGTCGATGTTCGGGCGCATCTTGATTTCTTTGACTTCGACGATCTTCTGCTTCTTGCGCGCCTCGGCGGCCTTCTTCTGGTTTGCGTATTTCAGCTTGCCCAGATCGAGGATCTTGCACACAGGTGCTTCAGCATTGGGGGAAATTTCCACCAGATCGAGACCGGCCTCCTCTGCCATTCTCAATGCCTGGTCGGTCGGGACGACGCCCAAATTCTGGCCGTCAGCAGCAATAAGCTGAACTTTGGGAACGCGAATTTCCCTGTTGGAACGCGGCCCATCCTTCACGGGCGCATCAGTTTTAAAGGGTCTGCGAATGGTCGTATTCTCCACGAATTGTTACGGATAGCTGCAGCGTCTCGCTCCCGTCGGCGCAACTGACGGAAATGTCGTAAAAGCTGTGTTGAAGTCAATAGCATGGCGCCAGGAAAAAATCACCTCCCGCGCGTCATTACTACGTCGCGCAGTCTCAAGATGCGCAAAGGACACAGTAATAAGCTCGAATAGCACAGGATGCTTGCAAAAATCGAGAGAATTTTTGGGGCCACATGCGCGCGAATCTGCTTTAAGGAGCGGAAAATTCCGGGAGTTTCTTGATGTCCGAAGCACTAGCCAGCCTTGAGCCGACCTTCCTTTCCGTTGGCGCCGGCAGCGATCAGCGGCAGATCGCCATACAGCAGCGCGCGGCCCGGAAGGGTGCCAAGGGCGCCACCTTCGTCTGGCTCTCCGGCTATCGCTCCGACATGGGCGGCACCAAAGCGCTGGAGCTCGATGCGCTCGCCGAACGGCTGGGGCTCGGCTGCATCCGCTTCGACTATTCGGGCCATGGCCGCTCCGGCGGCAAGTTCACCGACGGCACGATCTCGCGCTGGCTGGAAGAAGCGCTCGCCGTCATCGACCACACCAAGCCGAAGCGTATCGTCCTCGTCGGCTCGTCCATGGGCGGCTGGATCGCGCTCAGGCTGATCCAGGAACTGCGCAAACAAAAGAAGGCGCCCGTCATTCATGGCCTGGTGCTGATCGCCCCCGCCCCGGATTTCACCATCGATCTTATCGAGCCGAACCTCTCCGACACCGAGCGCAGATCGCTGGCCGAGCGGGGCTATTTCGAGGAGCCTTCGGAGTATAGTTCCGAGCCGAACATCTTCACCCGAGCCCTTATCGAGGACGGCCGCGCCAATCGCGTTCTGACCGGCATCGTCGAGACCGGCTGCCCGGTCCATATCCTGCAAGGCATGCAGGACGAGGACGTGCCCTTCGCGCATTCGTTAAAACTGGTCGAACATCTGCCCGCCGACGATCTGGTGTTAACACTTGTGCGCGACGGCGACCATCGCCTGTCGCGGCCGCAGGATATCGAGCGCATGCTCACCGCAGCTGAGACGCTGGCGCTGCATAATCTCTCATAAAAACAGATAGATAGATAACATCAGAACTGGCGGGCGGTCCGCTCGCCGGGCCGGATTCGCGCGACAACTCGATAATCACAAGAAGCATTCAATTGTGGCAACTATCCCTTTGATTGTGCTGAAATTAACCATATGACCGGGTTCCGCCGTTAACACTTAAGTAACGATTGACTTTACGCACCCCCCTACATTAACAATTTGTTAACAAATGCAGGGACGATACAAGGATAGTGGGCGTGCGTATTAAGGGCGTATTCGTTGCCTTTGCGGCTATAGTTGCCATGTCGTCGTCGGCCATGCCGGCCCCGCAGAAGACCGCGTCGATGGCTATCGGCAACGTCACCTCCCAGCCTATTGGACACTATGAATTTTGCGAGCGCCACACCGACGAGTGCGGCCCGACCCGTAACACTGGCCCGGTCGATCTCAACGCCGATACCTGGGCGCTGGTCAATCAGGTGAACCTGCGCGTCAACAAGACCATCACGCCGGCCACCGACATGGAAGTCTACGGCCAGGAAGAATATTGGGAATATCCGAAGACCGCCGGTGACTGCGAGGATTTCGCGCTGCTGAAGCGCAAGCTCCTGATGCAGCGGGGCGTTTCCGCCGCCAACCTTCTGATGACCGTCGTTCGCAAGCCCGATGGCGAAGGCCATGCGGTGCTGACGCTGCGCACCAAGCAGGGCGACTACATTCTCGACAATCTCGAGGATGAGGTGAAGATCTGGTACAAGACCCCCTATTCCTACCTGAAGCGCCAGGCGAGCTTCAATGCCGGCCGCTGGGTTACCATCGAGAACGGCACCGACGTTCTGGTCGGCTCGGTCAAGTAAGCCTCGCGAAAAGCATATCCATGCAAAAGGCCGGCAAATCTGCCGGCCTTTTTCGTTCAACCGGTTTAGGCAAAACCGGAGCGCCGCCTCAGGCATTTCCGATCAATATGCCCGCCGCCAGCACCAGCGACCCGCCGACCACCACCTGGAAGGCGGCGCGCAGGAAGGGCGTCTCCATATACTTGTTCTGGATGAAGGCGATGGCCCAGAGCTCGAAGAAGACAACGATGGCGGCGATGAGGGTTGCCGTCCAGAAATGCGGAATGAGATAGGGCAGCGCATGGCCGAGGCCGCCGAGCGCCGTCATGATGCCACAGGCAAGGCCGCGCTTGATCGGTGAACCACGACCGGAAATCTTGCCGTCGTCATGGGCAGCTTCCGTGAAGCCCATGGAAATGCCGGCGCCGACGGAGGCCGACAGGCCGACGAGAAAGGTCTGCCAGGTGTTTTGCGTCGCGAAGGCCGCCGCGAAGATCGGCGCCAGTGTCGAAACGGAACCATCCATCAGGCCGGCAAGGCCCGGCTGCACATAGGTCAGCACGAACTGGCGGCGCGCATGCGCGTCCTCCTCAACCTTGACGCTCTCCGGCGTGTGCTTGTCGCCCAGCATGCGGGCGACTTCCTCATGTCCCTGCTCGGCGAGCGCGAGATCGCCGAGAAGCTGGCGCGTCGAAGCATCCGAGATCTGCTTGGCCGCCTCGACATAGAAATTATAGGCCTGCTGCTCCATCGCCTCCGCCTCCTGGCGGATAGCGTCGAGCGACAGGTTTTTGCGCAGCCAATCCGGCTTGCGATCATAGAAACCAATGACATGCTCGCGCCGGATCAGCGGGATGCGCTCGCCGAAACGCCGGCGGTGCATGTCGATCAGCGTCTTGCGATGAGTGTCCTCGACCTCGGCCATATCCTCGAACACCTTGGCGGAGTCGGGGTACTGGTCGCGAAGGATATCGGC
>DASVPC010000166.1:0-1607 GCA_036383055.1 Rhizobium sp.
GCCGATATCCTGGGCGACATCGACGACGCGCTTCAGCGAACTGCCGAGCAGCAGCACTTCGCGGCCGGCCGCCTCGGCGGCCTCGGCAACGGTACGGATGCGCCCGACATTCGACGAGCAGGTGGTGATCGCCACCCTGCCCTCGGCATTCTCGATGATCTTGCGCAGGCTCGCGGAGACATCCTTTTCCGAGGGCGACACGCCGTCGCGGAGCGCATTGGTGGAATCGCACATCAGCGCCAGCACGCCTTCGTCGCCGAGCTGGCGGAAGCGCGCCTCGTCGGTGAGCGGCCCGAGCGATGGCTCGTGGTCGATCTTCCAGTCACCGGTATGGATGACATTGCCGACCGGCGTGCGGATCATCAGCGACATCGGCTCGGGAATGGAATGGTTGACAGCGACGCCCTCAATGCTGAAGGGGCCGACATTGATGCGATCACCAGCCTTGAACGGGGTAATCGGGATCTGGCCCATCGTCTTTTCGTAATCGCGCTTGGCCTCCAGCAGACCGGCGGTAAAGCCCGAGGCATAGACGGGGACGTTCAGGCCCGGCCAGAGATCGCTCAGCGCACCGTAGTGATCCTCATGCGCGTGCGTGATGATGATGCCCTTGAGGTTCTTGCGTTCCTTGGCGAGAAAACGGATGTCGGGGAGCACGAGATCGACGCCTGGCAGA
Source organism: Rhizobium sp. (assembly GCA_036383055.1). Classification (GTDB taxonomy): domain Bacteria; phylum Pseudomonadota; class Alphaproteobacteria; order Rhizobiales; family Rhizobiaceae; genus Rhizobium. Next base: position 677 of record DASVPC010000166.1, read on the forward strand.
TCCGGCCCCGGAAAGGTCACGCCGCAATCGACCATGATCCACTGACGATGCTCCGGCGTACCATAGCCGTAAAGGGCGAGGTTCATGCCGATCTCGCCGACGCCGCCGAGAGGCAGAAACACCAGTTCGTCTTGCTTCGCCATATCTATCTTTTACCTACGATCTGAAAAAAACGTCGCCCGCCGCGATCGGCAAAACCTTGCCGCCGCCGGCGTCGAGCATCAACAAGCCATTATCATCAATTCCGGCAAAATGCCCGGAAATCGAACGGTCCGGCAGATTCACTGTGATCTTTTCACCAACGCCGCAAGCAACGTCGCGCCAGCGCGCCGTTATCTCGCGAACACCCTTGCCGCCGTTCCAGACAGCGAGCGCCTCGGCCATCGAGGCGTAGAGATGGGCAAACAATTCTTCCGGCGACACCGTGGAGCCCTGCTCGCGCAGGCAGGTGACCGGATACATCGGATTATCGGGCTTGGTGGCGACATTGATGCCGATGCCGATCACCAGCGCATAGCGTCCGTCGGGAAGAGCCTCACCCTCGATCAGGATACCGCAGGTCTTCTTGCGGCCGATCAGGATATCGTTCGGCCATTTGACTTCCGCAGGCTCCGCCGCCAGGGGCAGCACGCCGCGCACCGCCTGATGCACACCGACGGCGACAGCCAGAGGCAACGAGCCAAGCCGGTCCATCGGGGCGGGATCAATGAGAAGAAGAGAAGCGTAGAGATTGCCGGGCTCGGACACCCAGGGGCGCCCGCGGCGTCCACGGCCACCGGTCTGGCGAGCCGCTGTTACCCAGAGATTTCCGGCGTCCCCAGCCCGCGCCCGCTCCAGGCATTCGCTATTGGTGGACGCAGTCTCTGAGAGAGCATCATGCCGGAAGTCGGCAAGCGACTTCCGGCTGTTCATGTCAGACGCCATCAAAACA
>DASVPC010000167.1:0-1606 GCA_036383055.1 Rhizobium sp.
AAGAAAGCAATATTCTAATGCAGTTTCAAATAATTATATGCCTCTTGATCAAAGATTTCTCAATCCTTGCAGCCGTCTTCGCGATCAAGGGTGTCGCCAACAGCGCCGAATTGGGGTATTGATTTAGGCATGATGAGAACAGTTGCAGCGACGCACTGTTGACCGCAAGCGGCTCTGTTTCAGCCGCTTGTTTCCTTTCAACGTTCCATCGGAAATCACACAGCATGTCCACAGCCGACAAGCCCGTCGCGCCGCGCAAGCCGCGTGCCAGACGGCGCAAAACCGTGTCCGCCGGCGATACGCCGCTCGACTATATGCTGAAAGTCATGCGCGACGACGAGGCGGATCAGAAACGACGGGATGAAATGGCGAAGATTGCCGCATCCTATGTTCACCAGAAGCCGAGTGAACGCCCGGGCAGTGGAGCCAAGGGCGGACAAAGCTTTACCATAGACTTAACCAACGCCACGGATGAGCAGCTTGCGACCCTCGAAACCCTCTTCGGTCCGCTTGCCGGATCCGGCGGTGATGATGGCGGCGATCCGCGAGGAGAAAGCGAAACGGAAGGTTGAGGCCGAGCTGGCCGCGCTTGCCCGGCGTATTGCAGCGGATGCCGAGAGGATTCGGGGGCAGTGTCATTCGTTAGTTGGTTTCGTCCGTGAAGCCTGGCATGTGGTCGAGCCAGCAGTCGACTACGTTCATGGTTGGCATATCGATGCCATCTGCCGGCATCTCGAAGCGGTGACATCAGGCGAGATCATGCGGCTGCTGATCAATGTGCCGCCTGGGACGATGAAGTCGCTTCTCTGCGGCGTCTTCTGGCCGGCCTGGGAATGGGGGCCGAAGAACAGGCCGGAGCTACGCTATCTCGGCTCCTCCTATTCGGAGCACTATGCCAAGCGTGACAACAGGCGCATGCGCGATCTCGTTGCCTCGGAATGGTATCAGACACTTTGGGGCGACCGGGTGAAGCTGACGCGGTCGGGCGAGATGGCCTTTGCCAATACGCGTACCGGTTTTCGCCAGGGCGTGCCGTTTTCAAGGCTGACGGGCGGGCGCGGCGATCGGGTGATCATCGACGACCCACATTCGGTCGACGGCGCGGAATCCGAAGCGGAGCGTCTGTCGACCATTCGCACCTTTCGGGAGTCCGTGCCGACGCGGCTCAACGATCCCCAGCGTTCGGCGATCGTCGTCGTCATGCAACGGCTGCACGAGGCCGATGTTTCCGGCACGGTCCTGTCGCTTGGACTCGGCTACGAGCATCTGATGTTGCCGATGGAATTCGAGCCGGAGCGTTGTTGCCGAACATCGATCGGGTTTGCCGATCCGCGAACGGAGGAGGGCGAACTGCTCTTTCCGGAGCGTTTTCCGCGCGCCGTCGTGGAGCGGGACAAGGTGCCGCTCGGTTCCTATGCCGTCGCCGGCCAGTTTCAGCAGCGGCCAGCGCCGCGCTCGGGCGGGTTGTTCCAGCGTGGCGATTTTGAGATTGTCGATGCTGTTCCGGCGGGCGCAAAACGCTGCCGCGCCTGGGATTTCGCAGCCTCAAAAGCACGTCTGGGCCGCCAGCCTGACTGGACAGTCGGCCTGCGTATGGCTGAAGCCG
>DASVPC010000168.1:0-4497 GCA_036383055.1 Rhizobium sp.
CCGACCAGATCGTCGCATTGAGCACCAACCAGGCCGAAGCCCTGACCCCAACCCAGGTCGGCGCGCTCAGTTCCAAGCAGATTTTGGCCCTTGGGGCAGACGATCTCGACACCTTCTCGACCGCCGATATCGCGGCGATCAGTTCGACTGCCATATCGGGATTGTCCACGGAGACGGTAGCCGGTCTATCGACCTTGCAGATTGCCGCCCTGGGCACGGCCGGCATTGCAGGTCTCACCACCGCGCAGATCGCCGTATTGAGTTCCGACCAGATCGACGCCCTGACGACGGCGCAAATCGGCGCGCTTGGTTCCAAGCAGATTGCCGTCCTGACGACGGCCGAGGTCGTGGCGTTTTCGACCGCCGATATCGCAGCCATCAGTTCGAGCGCCATATCGGGACTGTCCACAGCCATCATAGCAGCCCTGTCGACCGTGCAGATTGCCGCCCTGAGCACGGCCGGCATTACGGGCCTCACCACCGCGCAGATCGCCGCCCTGAATACCGACAAGGTCGAGGCGCTGACGACGGCGCAGATCGGTGCGCTCAGTTCCAAACAGGTTGCCGCTCTGAGCGCCGCCGATATCGCGGCCCTATCGACCGCGCAGGTTGCCGCCCTGAGCACGGCCGGTGTTGCTGGCCTGGGCAGCGCTCAGGTCGGCGCCCTGAGCATCGAGCAGGTTGAAGCCCTTTCCACCACGCAGATTGCCGCCTTGACGTCGACTGGCGTCGCGGGCCTGACCACGGCTGACCTGGCGACGTTCTCGGCCGCCGATATCGCCGCGATCAGCTCGAGTGCCATACAGGGATTGTCCACGGACTTCATCGCGTCGTTTTCCACGGCTGAAATCGCCGCCCTGGGTACGGCAAGTATTGCGGGCCTCAGCAGCGCTCAGGTCAAGGCGTTGAGTACCGATCAGATCGACGCGCTTTCCACCACCCAGATTGTCGCGCTGAGTTCCGCAGGCGCCGCGGGCCTGACCACGGAAGACCTGGGAACCTTCTCGACCGACGAGCTCGTCGCCATCAGCTCGAATGCCATACCGGGATTGTCCACGGACTTTATCGTCGCCCTCTCGACCGCGCAGATCGCCATTTTGACGACGAGCCAAGTCGCTTCACTGAGTTACAGCCAGGTGGCGGCCATGAGCACGGACCAGATCGCCGCCTTGTCGACGACGCAGGTCAATGCCCTGAACGCATTGCAGCTCGCCGCACTGGACACGGATGATGTCGCCCTGTTTTCGACCGATTATATCGTCGCCTTGAATTCCAGTGCGATTGCCGGATTGAGCACGAGGGTGATCGCCTCCCTGACAACGGAGCAGGCCGAGGCCTTGACCCCGAGCCAGGTCGCCGGGCTGACTTCGGCACAGGTTGCGGCATTGACCACCCAGGAGCTGGCGACCTTCTCGACCGCCGACATCGCGTCGTTCAGCTCAACCGGTTTGGCGGGATTGTCGACACAGGACATTGCGAACCTGTCGAGCGCGCAATTGGGTGCTCTCATGAAATCGCAGATGGGATATCTGAGTTCGGACCAGATTGCGGCGGTCATTTCGGTTTATGTGGGTGCCTGATCTCCGCATCTGACCAGTTGCGGTCTCGACGAAGCCGGACGGCGTCTCCGAAACAAAGGGGGCGCCGTTCGACTTTAATCCAGGCCGCGCAGTTTTCTCCGGCATCATCCCAGGTCACACGAAATCTGTTGATGGTTGGCAAGGTGCTGGCCGATTTCAACGGGTGGCGCGTGACATGCTTAGAGCAAGCTAGCACAGTTAATGACTGTGCGGCCATTTCGCAAATGGCAGCAACGCCGGCCGTTAATTCGTGGGATGTCCATGGTCACCAATGAAGCATCAGCTGCAGCGCCTGTTCCGTCTCTTGCCGGAATTCTGGAGCTCGCGCGCACCCAGCGCCTTTCCTTCACGGATTTGTTCCAATTTGCCGAAGGTCGAAGCGCTGCCGGACAAAAGCTCGAGGCGGCGGAAGTCTACAAGGTCTGGATCGCGTTCAACGAGGGCCATCCCTTCCTGCATCTCGTCTATTTCAATTATTCGGTGACCCTCAGGCAGTTGGGCGATGTTGCGGGCTCTATACATGCGTTGCGTGCGTGCCTGAAACTCGATCCGCGCTTCGGGCCGGCGCACATCAATCTTGGACGGGCGCTCGAAGACAGCGGCATCGCCACGCAGGCAATCCTGCAATGGCGCAGCTTCGTGGAGCTGACCGCCGACAGCACGGCTGACCGGCTTGCACATCGCCTCCTCGCACTTCAGCACATCGGCCGCGTCATGGAAAATGCGGGTCTGCTGGAGGATGCGGAAACCAGTTTGTGGCAGGCGATGGAACTGCGGCCCGACAAGACGGAAGCCGGGCAACATTGGAGCGCGCTGCGCCAGCGTCAATGCAAGTGGCCGACGCTGGTCTCGTCGGACCATGTCTCCACCCGCCACCTGCTCGATGCCATGTCGCCGCTGACGCTTGCCTGCTTTTCCGACGATCCGTTGTTCCAGCTGGCCAAGGCCTACCGCTATAACAAATCTTTCGTCGGACGCCCCGATACCAGCGGTTTCACGCGCAAGGCGCCGAAACAGAAGACCGGAACCGACCAGCGTCTTCGCGTCGGCTATGTTTCCTCGGATCTGCGCGACCACGCGGTCGGCTTCGCGCTCAGGGAAGTGTTGGAGCTGCATGACAAGCGGAGCGTCGAGATCTACGCCTATTATTGCGGCGATCCCGTGCAGGGAGATGCGACCCAGGCACGCATGAAAGCTGTCGTCGATTGCTGGCGCGATATTGGCGCGCTTAGCGATGCGGACGCGGCAAGGCAGATTGCCGATGATGACATCGATATTCTCGTCGACGTCAACGGCTATACCAAACATGCTCGAACAAAGATCTTTGCCTATCGACCGGCACCGGTCGTGGTCAATTTCTGCGGTTATCCGGGTTCGATGGGCAGCCCGTTCCATCACTACATCATCGCGGACGAACACATCATCCCGCCCGAGAACGAGATCTATTATTCTGAAAAAGTGCTGCGGATCGCGTGCAATCAGCCGCTCGACCGCAAGCGGGTGATCGCCGAAAAGCCATCTCGCGCCGAAGCGGGCTTGCCGGAAGACGTTTTCGTCTATGCCTGCTTCAACGGCATGCAGAAGATCACGCAGGAAACCTTTGCGCACTGGATGAAGATTCTCTCCGGAGCGACCGGCAGTGTGCTTTGGCTGCTCACCGGCGGCGACGATGTAGATAAACGCTTGCGTCAGTTGGCGGAGAATGCCGGGGTTGCGCCGGAGCGGCTGATTTTCGCGCCCAAGGCGCCGAATGCCAAGCATCTCGCCCGGATCGCGGTTGCCGACCTGTTCCTCGACACGTTTCCCTACGGGGCACACTCAACCGCGGGCGATGCCCTGACCATGGGACTGCCTGTCCTCACATTCCCCGGCAAGAGCTTTGCGGCCCGCTTCTGCCACAGCATCGTTGCGGCCGCCGGCGTGCCGGAGCTGATCTGCTCGGACCCAGAGGACTATATCGAAAAGGCAATCGGCTTTGCGAATAACCCCAGAAGCCTGAGGGATGTTCGCGAATCCTTGCAGGCGAAACGAGAGACCTCCGCCTTGCGCGATATTCCGGCGCTTGCCCGTCGCCTCGAAGAGCTTTTCTGGCAGATGCAGGCAGAGTGCGAGCGTGGAGAAACACCGGTGCCGGACCTGAGCAATCTCGACATCTATTACGATATCGGGGTGGACCTCGTTCAGGACAATATCGCCTTTTCGGACGATGGAGCGTATCGGCAGGCCTACCGCGACAAACTGGTCGAATGGCACGATTATGCGCCGGTTCCCCACGACAGACGACTGTGGAATGAGGAAGCTGCGGCCTCGACACCGCACGCAGCCGGAAAGAACTGATCGGGAATGCCGAGGACCAAGAAAATTGCCGTGGTCGGTGCCGGGCTTTCCGGAGCGGTCATCGGTCGTGAACTCGCCATGGCAGGCCACGAGATCGACGTCTTCGATACGCGCAACCATATTGCCGGGAATTGCCACACCGAGCGCGACCCGGCGACCCGCGTCATGGTGCATGTCTACGGCCCGCATATTTTCCACACGGACGACAGGGAAGTCTGGGATTATGCGAACCTCTTTCAGACGTTCATGCCCTACAAGAACCGCGTCAAGACGACGAGTTCGGGCCAAGTCTATTCCCTGCCCATCAATCTTCACACGATCAATCAGTTTTTCGGCAAGACGCTTAGACCCGATGAGGCGCGCGGCTTCATCGAAGAACGGGCGGACAAAAGCATAACGGACCCAAAAACCTTCGAGGAGCAGGCGCTGCGCTTCGTCGGCAGGGACCTCTATGAAGCGTTCCTCAAGGGATATACGCAGAAGCAGTGGGGCTGTGCGCCGACCGATCTCCCGGCCTCCATCCTGAAACGGCTCCCGGTCCGCTTCAACTACGACGACAACTATTTCTTCCATAAATACC
>DASVPC010000169.1:0-4481 GCA_036383055.1 Rhizobium sp.
GCCTGAAATACGGCATTCCCAGTGATGTCGAGGATGAACTTGTCCGTGGCCACCTCGTCATCGCCAACGGCTCGCGTTCGGTGCTGCATCGTTTCCAGGCGGCCTTTCCGAAGCTGAAGGTCATCAACATCACGGCACGGCGCGACGTGCTGGCCGAACGGCTGATAGCGCGTGGCCGCGAAAGCCGCGAGGATGTGATGAAGCGTCTGGAGCGCGGTTCGCTCGTCGTCCAGGGCGACTACGACGTCAGCGATATCGACAACAGCGGCACACTGGAAGAGGCAGGCCGGGTGATCGTGGCGGAGCTGGAAGCGCTGATTGGGACGTGAAGACGCGGCATACACAACGGCCTTTCTCGCCCTTGGCGGGCGAGAAAGCAATTTCACTGGTTTAGGAATTGCGGCACAGGACGGTCCACATACTCAAAACGCGGCGCAATTTCTAAGCCATTGAAATTGCAAGAGCGGGGGTCCGTGTCTTGCTCATTCAGCTTCCGGCAAACTGGTGCGTCCCTGCCTACCCCCGCCCTTGCAAAATCTAGCACTTAGCCTGACGGCTAAATGCTAGATTTTGCTTTCCCGCCCGCAAGGGGCGGGATAGGCAACCTCAGTGCGCCTCATCCCAATTGTTCGCTGCCCGGGCATCGACCTTCAGCGGCACGGACATGTTGACCGCCGGCATGGCGGCGTTTTCCATGACCGAGACGATGACCGGCGTCGAACGCTCGACATCGGCGTCCTCGACTTCGAAGATCAGTTCGTCGTGCACCTGCAGCAGCATGCGGACGCGATCGCCGAGGCCTGCATCCGCCAACGCCGGCTCCATCTTGATCATGGCGCGGCGGATGACGTCGGCGGCCGAGCCCTGGATCGGTGCGTTGATCGAGGCGCGTTCGTTGAAAGCGCGCACGGAGGGGTTGGAGGAGCGGATTTCCGGGAAATGCACGCGCCGGCCGAAAATGGTCTCGACATAGCCTTTGTCGCGCGCAGTCGCCTTGGTGTTTTCCATATAGTCGCGAATACCGGGGAAGCGCTCGAAATACTTCTTGATATAGTCGCCGGCTTCGGAGCGCTCGATCGACAGCTGGTTGGCAAGGCCGAAGGCGGAAATGCCGTAGATAATGCCGAAGTTGATCGCCTTGGCGCGGCGGCGCACTTCGCTCGGCATGCCCTCGATCGGCACGCCAAACATTTCCGACGCCGTCATGGCGTGAATGTCGACGCCATCGGCAAAGGCCTGTTCGAGCTGCGGAATATTGGCGACATGCGCCAGCACACGCAGTTCGATCTGGCTGTAGTCGGCCGAGATCAGCTTGTGGCCGGGTGTTGAAATGAAGGCCGTGCGGATCTTGCGGCCTTCGGCGGTGCGAACCGGAATGTTCTGCAGGTTCGGCTCGGAGGAGGACAGACGCCCGGTCGTGGTCGAGGCCATCGAATAGGAGGTATGAACGCGCTTGGTTTCAGGGTGGACATAGCCCGGCAGCGCGTCGGTATAGGTGGATTTCAGCTTGGTGAGCTGGCGCCAGTCGACGATCTTGCGCGGCAGTTCGAAGCCGGCGGCGGCCAGATCTTCCAGCACCTGCGCCGAGGTCGACCATTGCCCGGTCTTGGTCTTGCTGCCACCAGCAAGGCCCATCTTGCCGAAGAGGATATCGCCGAGTTGCTTGGGCGAACCGATGTTGAAGCGCTCGCCAGCCAGCGTATAGATCTCGTCCTCCAGCCGCGCGGCGCCCTGCGCCAGTTCGCCCGAGAGGCGCGACAGGATCTGCCGGTCGATGGTGATGCCGCGCTCTTCCATATGGGCAAGCACCGGCACCAGCGGCCGCTCCAGGCGCTCATAAACGGTCGCGAGCTTTTCCGCCGCCAGCCGTGGCTTCAGCACCAGCCAGAGGCGCAGCGTCACGTCAGCATCTTCGGCGGCATAGGCCGTGGCGCGGTCGATATCGACGAGGTCGAAGGTGATGTTGGACTTGCCGCTGCCGGCGACGTCCTTGTAGGCGATCGGCTTGTGACCAAGCCAGCGCTCCGACAGGCTGTCCATGCCATGCGTGGCATTGGCGCCGCCGTCGAGCACGTAGGAAAGCAGCATGGTGTCGTCAAAGGCCTTGGTCTCGATGCCGTAGCGCTTCATCAGCAGATAATCGTATTTCAGGTTCTGCGCGATCTTGAGGACGGAGGTGTCCTCGAGCAGCGCCTTCAGTCGCGGCAGCGCGTCGCGCAACGGGATCTGATTGTCGGCAAGCCCGCCGCCGAGCAGATCGCCAACGCCGTTCTTGTGGTTGAGCGGAACATAGGCGGCGCGGATGGAGGCGCCCGTGGGATCGTTCCTGTTATCCGCGATCGCCAGCGAGAAGCCGACGATTTCGGCCTGCATGACATCGAGCGACGTCGTCTCGGTATCGAAGGCGACGATGCCGGTTTCGCGCGCGTCCGCGATCCACTGGTCGAGGGTGGCGACATCGCGGATGGTGACATATTTCGAGTGGTCGATCGGGGCGGTGGCAAAGCTTGCCGCGCGTGCCTTGGTGAGGTCGGCCGGTTCGGTCAGTCCCTCGACACCTAGGCGCGGCTTGACCGCCGGCGCGGGAGCCGAAGCACCCTCGGCCGCAACAGTACCATCGGCGACGAGCTCGGCATTGTCTCCGGCATCGAGATCGGGGCCGTGGGCGGCGTCACCCCACTCGACCTTGACCTCGGAAGGCTCGATCGCCGCCGGATCGCAATCGCAGGCCTCGGCGACACGGCGCGTCAGCGAGGTGAATTCCATCGCCTTCAGGAAGCCGACCAGCTTCGGGCCGTTTTGCGGCTCGAGCACCAGCGCGTCGAGCGGCAGCTCCAGCGGCACGTCGGTCCGGAGCGTCACCAGCTGCCGGGAAATCCGGGCGAGATCGGCATTGGCGATGATGTTTTCGCGGCGCTTCTCCTGCTTGATCTCGCCGGCGCGGGCGAGCAGAGTGTCGAGATCGCCAAATGCCTCCAGAAGCTGCGCCGCCGTCTTCGGGCCGATGCCGGGGATGCCGGGCACATTGTCGACCGAATCGCCCGTCAGCGCCTGCAGGTCGATCATCTTTTCCGGCGGTACGCCCCATTTCTCGATGACGTCGGGGATGCCGATCTGCTTGTCCTTCATGCTGTCATACATATGGACCATTGGCGTGACGAGCTGCATCAGGTCCTTGTCGGAGGAGATGATGGTGACATCGGCGCCGGTCGCCTCGGCCTGGCGGGCATAGGTGGCGATGATATCGTCGGCCTCGAAGCCATCGGTCTCGATGCAGGGCAGGTTGAAGGCGCGGGTCGCCTGGCGAATGAGCCCGAATTGCGGGATCAGCTCTTCCGGCGGCGCCGAGCGGTTTGCCTTGTAAGCGTCGTAGATATCCTTTCGGAAGGTCTTCGAGGAATAATCGAAGATGACGGCGAAATGCGTGGGCGTTACGCCGACTGAGGTATCGCGCGCGGAGGTCAAAAGCTTCCACAGCATGTTGCAGAAACCGGAGACGGCGCCGACCGGTACTCCATCGGACTTGCGCGTCAGCGGCGGCAGGGCATGGAAGGCCCGGAAAATGAATCCGGAGCCGTCGACGAGGAAGAGATGATCACCTTTTTTCATGGAAGCATGGATAGCGTGGCGCACTTCCAACGTCCATATAAAGTTCCATCAGGCAACGCGCGAACAGGTCAAATCTCTCACCGAAACGTTACCAAGTTTTAATCAATCTAAACTGCATATTCCCTTGAAAAACCACATTCGGAACCTCATTTCATACTCACCGGCGATTGATTACGCCGAGGGTCTGACAACCGGCCTGTCCCCCGCCATGTCAGACTTGGACAAAGGCCTATCCCCCTCTCCGGGCCTTTGTCCTCCTTTTCTAGGCCGCCATGGCGCCCCTCCAGGCCATGGCGGCTTTTCTATCTGATCCGCTCGGACAGCTCACCGAGACCAGCCCGAAACAGCGATGCAATCTGCCCGATTCCAGGGCAGACCCGCCCGCGAATTGCCGATTGTTTTGGCACGGAATACTGGCATAATTGCAATCATGGGATTTAACCGGACGGACTCCGCCGCCTACCTTGCCAATCAGATGGCAAAGGGATTTTCCCGCTCGTTGCAACAACGTGCGGCACGGCTTGGCTTTTCTCCCGGTCAGTTCCCGATCCTGCTTGAATTGTGGACCGAGGACGGGTTAACGCAGAAGCAATTGCTGGAGCGCGTCGACATCGAGCAGGCGACGATGGCCAATACGCTGTCGCGCATGGAACGGGACGGGCTGGTGGAGCGCCGGCCGCATCCGTCCGACAGGCGTGCGCAGCTGATCTTCCTGACCGGCAAGGCCTCCGCCATGCAGACGGAGGCCGTCGAGGCGGCGGTCGCGGCGGACAGGGACATGTTCCGAGGCTTCCGCACCTTCGAGCGCGAGTTGCTGCTCGAATATGTCAAACGCATCCTCGAAAACGCCAAGCATATTTAGGGCAACTTCC
>DASVPC010000170.1:0-11069 GCA_036383055.1 Rhizobium sp.
ATTGCAGGCCGGCTCCCAATCGATCATTGCGTCCGTCAGGGACCGCCCCTCGGTATCCGTCGGTCAGTCTGTCCCGCTCAAGATCGATACGCGGAAGCTGCATCTGTTCGACCCGGCAAGCGGCGAGCGGCTGCACTGAACGGGCAGCGTCGCAATCTCCTTCCCATCGCCTCGACCGATCATGACCTCGGCCCATATCTCGATCCGAGGCTGATAGGTTTGCAGGTCCGTCGCCGCACTTAATTTGCCGGCTGTCGTCTTTGCACCGCGCTCATGTCGTTTTCACTGCCTCTGTCCGCCGTCCATCGTGGTCTGCTCATAGTGTTCAAGGGGCCGCTTCGGTCCGCATTTATGCGCCATTCCGGATGCTGCCGTTCAGGCGCGCTATTCGGAAGCGCCGTGGTTGGCCGATCTGCAGAGGAGGCAGGTCGGTCAGGAGAGCTTGTCACCGGCCTTGCCGGCGGCGGGATCCATGCATCGAAACCCATAGGAGGAGTGAGTATGAGCAGGAACAGAGGCGTCGTCTACATGCGGCCCGGCAAGGTGGAAGTCCGCGACATTGACGATCCGAAGCTTGAGGCACCGGACGGCCGACGCATCGAGCACGGGGTTATCCTGAAGGTGATCTCGACCAATATCTGCGGCTCCGACCAGCATATGGTACGCGGCCGCACCACTGCCATGCCCGGCCTCATCCTTGGACACGAAATCACCGGCGAGGTGATCGAGAAGGGCATCGATGTCGAGATGCTGGAGATCGGCGACATCGTCTCCGTTCCGTTCAACGTTGCCTGCGGCCGTTGCCGTTGCTGCAAGTCGCAGGATACCGGCGTGTGCCTGACCGTAAACCCGTCGCGCGCCGGCGGCGCCTATGGCTATGTCGACATGGGCGGCTGGATCGGCGGGCAGGCCCGTTACGTCACCATTCCCTATGCCGATTTCAACCTGCTGAAATTCCCGGATCGCGACAAGGCCATGGCGAAGATCCGCGATCTCACCATGCTCTCCGATATCCTGCCCACCGGCTTTCATGGGGCCGTGCGCGCCGGTGTCGGCGTTGGATCCACGGTCTATGTCGCGGGCGCCGGGCCGGTCGGTCTTGCAGCCGCCGCCTCCGCTCGCATCCTCGGTGCCGCCGTCGTCATGGTCGGTGATTTCAACAAAGATCGCCTTGCTCATGCCGCGAGAGTCGGTTTTGAGCCGATCGATCTTTCGGCGGGCGACCGTCTCGGCGATATGATCGCTCAGGTCGTCGGCACGAACGAAGTCGATAGCGCCATCGACGCCGTCGGCTTCGAGGCGCGAGGCCATTCAGGCGGCGAACAGCCGGCTATCGTGCTCAACCAGATGATGGAGATCACGCGGGCGGCGGGATCGATTGGGATCCCCGGCCTCTATGTTACCGATGATCCGGGCGCCGTCGACAGTGCAGCCAAGGAAGGCAATCTCTCGCTTCGCTTCGGTCTCGGCTGGGCCAAGGCGCAGTCGTTCCACACCGGTCAGACGCCAGTCATCAAGTATAATCGCCAACTCATGCAGGCGATCCTGCACGACCGTCTGCCGATTGCCGACATTGTCAACGCGAAGATTATCCCGCTGGATGATGCCGTCCAGGGCTATGAAAGCTTCGACCAGGGTGCGGCGACGAAGTATGTCCTCGACCCGCATGGCGACCTTCTGAAAGCGGCCTGACGCAAGAGACCAAGATCTGGCTTTATAGAGAATGGCCGGGGTGGAAGCCCTGGCCATTTTCATATCAAACAAACTGTTCGATCCGCGCCGTTTCGCTTATCGAGATGCCAGGCTCAAAGCACCTTCCGGCGCACGAGGCTGTCTTATCGAAAAGACGAGGATAGCCGACAACAGCATGAACGCTCCGACGATGAACATCGGCAGCTGATAGAAGCCGGTCATGTCCTTGACGGCTCCGGTGATGTATGGCGCGGCAAAACCGGCGAGGTTCCCGATCGTATTGATCAAAGCTATTCCCGCAGCAGCCCCGGCGCCGGTGAGGAACTTGCTCGGCAGCGCCCAGAAGTTCGGCAAGGCCGAGAAGATCGCGCAAGCCGTTATGGCGATCACGGCAATCGTTGCTTCAGGCGAGGACATATAGAGAGCCAACGGTATGCTGATCGCACCGACCAGGGCCGGAATGCCAACGTGCCAGGTCCGCACCCCACGCTTTGAAGCGTCGTTGCTCCAGAAGTACAGGGCAACTGCGGCCGGCAGGTAGGGAATGGCGGTAATCAGTCCCTTGTCGAACACGTCGAACTTCGTGCCGAATTTCGCTTCAAAACCGGCGATGATCGTGGGCAGGAAAAAGGCGAGGGCATAAAGACCATAGATCATTCCGAAATAAACCAGGGCAAGCAGCCAAACCCGGCCGTTCGTCAGCGCTTTGCCGACCATGTTCCCGTGCGACTTGCTGATTGCCTTTTCCTCACTCGAAAGCTCACCGACCAGCCAGTCCTTCTCCGCCTTGGTCAACCACTTCGCGTCCTTTGGCGTGTCCGGCAGATAGAACCAGGTGATAATGCCGACGACGATGGCGGGAACGGCGACGCCGAAGAACATGATGCGCCAGCCTTCCAGCCCGAACGCACCGTGCGCCTGAATAAGCAGGGATGCGACGGGCGCTCCGATGACGGTCGTCAGCGGCTGGGCGAGATAGAACAGCGCCAGAATCTTCGCGCGATGGCGCGAGGGGACCCAGCCGCTCAGGAAAAGGATGGCGCCGGGAAAGAAGCCAGCCTCGGCGACACCGAGAAGGAAGCGCAGCGTGTAGAGTTCCGTTGCGCTGCTCACCCATGTGAACAGCAGCGCGACGATACCCCATGTCACCATGATACGCGCCAGCCAACGCCGCGCGCCATATTTATGGAGCGCCAGATTGCTTGGAATCTCGAGAACGATGTAGCCCAGGAAGAATATTCCGGCGGCAAAACCGAATTGCGCGGCGGTCAGGCCGAGGTCGGTCGTCATGCCATTGGGGCCGGCAAACGAGATGGCCGTCCGATCCAGAAAATTGATGAAGAACATCAGCCCGATGAAGGGCGCCAACCGCCACGAAATCTTTCTAAGGGCCGATTGCTCCGCAGGGGCAACGCCAGTTTGCACGTCACTCATGATATCCGATTTCCTCCCTATACGGCTTTGCCTCCCAACGATCCCCGATCGCGGCGCGTGACACAGCCTCGTTTCAGATGGTCAATTATGGTTGCTTGGGTGCCGGCTAAGGGCGACTTGCGCGCCTTCCGCATCCCGGATCTTGCATCGAGAGATCAACGGCATGCCGCTTGTCTGCAAAGGACGCGGGAACGGCTCTCTCGGTGCTACCTCTGCTTCGTCAGCGACGATCGCGAACATCAAGGATGAGTGACATTACAGGTCAGAATCAGCCGCGCTTGCCTCGATTTTTCGAGCTACGATGCGATCCCCTCAAATCGCCAGAGAACCAATGCCCCTCTTATCGGCGGCATAAAAAAGCATGGTCCTCATTACCCCAACCCTCCCCAATTTGAAGGAGTGATAATTCATCTGGTATGATGAGTCAATCATCATGTCGTTATAAAAATAGTAACGAATCGCCAGAACCTCGCCCCAAGTGACCCTTTATGCATCGCGTTGCCACGGCGGTATTGTTGCTATAATAACTTGAGTATATAAAGAAGGATTATTGCCTGCGGCAAAGCTGAAAGCTAGGAATGATGTTTCAGCCAAGAATGCAAAACAGGATCGACGGGTTCTCGGTTGTCGGCGGCGTGCACCGCCGCCAGTGGAATGGCATCGTCGCCGATGTCTGGAACGTCAATTGCGCGGCCCGCGCCGGCGGCTATTACGTCGCCAACGATCCGCGGCTCTTCATCCTGCTCGATCAGCGCGGCTCCGGCACCAACGGCGTCAGGCTTTCGCCGCGCGCGCAGAGCAGACCGCAGGATTATGCTCACGAGAGAATGTCCTACATTCCCGCCGGCATGGAGCTTTGGGCCGATCTTGCCGGCATCGACTTCGTCCGCCATCTCGATATTCATTTCGATGCTGACATCATCGGCCGAAGGCTGATGGAGGATATCGATCCGTCGCGCCTCGACAATCCGCGCCTGCATTTTTCCGATCCACGGCTGATGGCTCTTGCCGAGCTGATCGCAACCGAATGCGAGAATCCGGAACCGCTGCACGACCTCTACGGCGATGGCCTGACGCTTTCTCTGCTGATCAACGTCCTGCGCCTGGCCGGTCCGCAGCCGCGCCGGCGCAGCGCGCTCGCCACCTGGCAATTGCGGCGCGCGGTCGATTACATCGAGGCAAATTGCCTGCGCACGATCCGGCTGGAAGAGCTGGCATCGCTGACCGGCCTGTCGCAATCCCATTTCAGCCACGCCTTCAAGGCCTCTACCGGCCTTCCTCCGCATCAATGGCAGACCAAGGCGCGGCTCGATCGAGCCAAGCAACTGCTGTTGAAAGGCGACACGCCGCTCACCAATGTCGCCGTCGAGACCGGCTTTGCCGATCAGGCACATTTTACCCGCGTCTTCCGCAAGAATATCGGTGCCACTCCAGCCAGCTGGAAGAGAAGCCAGATTGCCTAAATGCCACACCCGGCGAGCAGTTGCTGGCACTGCGGAGAATTGCCCAAAAATATTCAATTTCCTCAGGATCAGACAAGCCGCGCCGGTAAATATGAGTTAATTGCTCATCTTATTTGAAGGGCTGGCCACTTGGTCGAGCCGACAGGGCGCGAAATTGGACTGATGACGGACATGCAGGGATTGAGCAAAGACGTATCGATGTGGCGGCTGATGGCGGGCGTGGCCATCGCGACGATACTATCCAGCACGCAGCTTGTGGCGCAGGAGAGCCCGACGGTGTTGCAGCCGCTGGTCATCCATGGCGGCGAGAAAGACGGCGAAAAGAACGGCACGGCCCCGGTCAAAGGTTATGTTGCCACCAAGACGACAGCGGGTTCGAAATCCGACACGCCGATCAACGAGGTGCCGCAATCGGTCTCCGTCATCGGCCGGCAGGAAATGCAGGACCGCGGCATCACCAACAAGGTCGACGAGGCGCTGCGCTACACGCCGGGCGTTACCACACAGCCCTTCGGCAATGACGGCGATACCGACTGGTTCTATATCCGCGGCTTCGACGCCACCCAGACCGGCGTATTCATGAACGGCCTGACGCTCTACAGCTATGGTTTCGGTGGCTTCCAGATCGATCCATTCATGCTTGAGCGCGTGGAAGTGCTGAAAGGCCCCTCCTCGGTGCTCTATGGCGGATCCAATCCAGGCGGTCTCGTCAACATGGTGCGCAAGGAGCCGACCGACGACCCCTCCTATTACACCGAGATCGGCATCAACAATCTCGGCAACGCCTTCGTCGGCTTTGACTTTTCCGACAAGCTCTCGGCCGATGGCGTCTATCGCTACCGGCTGACCGGCAAGATCGCCGGCGGCGATACCTATAGCGACGGCACCCACGACCTGCGTGGTTTCATCATGCCGCAGATCACCGTCTCCCCGGACGACTCCACCAAGCTCACCGTCTACGGCATGCTGAGCGGCCTCGACGAGATCCATACCGGCAACGGCTTCTTTCCCTATGTCGGCACCGTCGTCGATGCACCCTTCGGCAAGATCAAGCGCGATGCCTTCTATGGCGAGCGCAGCATCGACAACTTGAAATACGCCCAGCAGATGCTCGGTTACGAGTTTTCGCACGACTTCGACGGCGGCTGGACGGTGTCACAGAATGCGCGCTACGGCCATCTCTACAAGCGCGAGGAAGGTCCGTATCTGAACGGCTACGTCGATGGCAATCCGCTTAGTGGAGGCTATGACGATCCGAATTATATGCTCAACCGCATCGGCTTCTTCGAGCGTTCGAAAGTGGACACTTTCTCGGTCGACACCCGCGCGGAAAACAAGTTCGATACCGGCTCCGTCAGCCATGATTTCCTGATCGGCAGCGATTACTCGATCTACCGGCTCGACCAGGTCCAGGCCTGCTGCGGCTCCAACCCGATCAGCGCGACCAACCCGATTTACGGCACGGCACAGGGCGCAAACTTCGTCTACCTCGATCAGGTGCTGACGCAGCAACAGCTTGGCGTCTACGCGCAGGACCAGATGCGCTTCGGCGGCGGCTGGCTCGTGACGCTCAACGGCCGCTACGACTTCGTCGACACCAATTCCGACGCAACGGTCGGCACGACCTATAGCTCGAACGAAAACGCGCCAAGCGGCCGCGCGGGCCTGGCCTACGAATTCTCGAACGGCATCACCCCCTATATCAGCGCCGGCACCTTCTTCAGGCCCCTGGTCGGCACCAGCGTCACCGGCGGCGGCCTGACACCGGAAAAGGGCGAGCAGTATGAAGCTGGCGTCAAGTACGAGCCGGACTTCATCGACGGCCTGTTCACCGCATCGGTCTTCCAGATCGACCGCAAGAACATGGCGCTGACCGACCCCCTCACCTTCCTGCAGCGGCAGATCGGCGAGGTTCGCTCACGCGGCGTCGAGTTCGAAGGCAAGGTCAATCTCGACGACAACTGGAAGCTGCTCGGCTCCTATTCCTACACGGACCTCGAAATTACCAAGGACATCGATTCCTCCGTCGTCGGCAATTCGCCCTATCTCGTGCCGAACTCCACCGCCTCGCTCTGGCTCGACTACGCCTTCACCAGCGATACGCTTGACGGTCTCAGCATCGGCGCCGGCGTGCGCTATCAGGGCAAGTCCTGGGCTGACGAGACCAACACCCTGCGCGTGCCTTCAGCGACGCTCTTCGACGCCGGCATCCGCTACGAGAAGAAGGGCTGGGGCGCTTCGCTCAACGTCGCTAACCTTTTCGACAAGAATTATGTCGCGGGTTGCGCCGGAGAAAATGTCTGCGGCTACGGCGAGGCGCGGACCATTACCTTCAAACTCAGCAAGAAGTGGTAAGTTGATAATAAAAGTACACTTTAATCCTCGACTATGGCAGAGAACCGAGGATCGCCATCAGGCGATCCTCGTCCTCGTTTGAAACGCAAAGGCGATGTAAAAGGAGGCTATCCGATGATGCATGCGAGAGATTTCACCGCCTCGGGCGTCGCCACCCATGCCGAAGCCGAGCGCCTGCTCGATCAACTCTGCGCGCATCTGGCTGAGCATGTGACGGTGACGCGAAGTGCTGAAGGCGCACGGCTGGAAACGGTTATCGGCAGTGCCGATATCGCCGTGTCATCAAATCGCCTCGACATCAAGCTGCGCTGCCCGACCGCCGCCATGCTCTTTACCGTCCGCAGCATGGTCGCCGAACGGCTCTTTGCATCATCCGGCGAGACGCTCGACCTCACCTGGGCCGATGGGCCACAGGCTGTCGTCATCCCCGATTTCCGCGAAATCTCGGTCGTCAGCGCGCGCAACATCACTCCGCATATGCGCCGCGTGACCGTGGCAACCGAGGACGCCAAACACTTCCTGGACGGCGGTCTGCATGTGCGTCTGCTGATCCCGCCGAAGGGCCGCGCACCGGTCTGGCCACATACGGAGCCGGACGGCCGCATTCATTGGCCTCGGGGCGACGACGCGCTGATCATCCGCGCCTATACGATCCGCAGCATCGATCTTGCCAGGGGCGAGATGGATATCGATTTCGTGCTGCATGACGGCGACAATGTTCCCGGCGCATCATGGGCCTTGAATGCTCGCCCCGGCGACCGGGCGGGTCTCATCGGCCCCGGTGGCGGTGGCGTGCCCGCTGCCCGGAAGCTCATCCTTACCGGCGACGAAACCGCTCTGCCCGCCATCGCCCGCATTGCAGCAACTGTGCCTGCGGAAGCCGAACTGCGGATTTTCCTGGAAGTGGCGGACAGGCACGAGGAACAATCGCTGCCGTCGGCCGCGTCGCTGAATGTCACATGGCTTCATCGCGACCAGGCAGCCGCGGGAACCACAGGCGCGCTGGAACGTATCCTGCGCGATCTCGTGCCCGCCTCAGATCCCGAAACCTTCGTCTGGGTCGCCTGCGAACAGACCGAAGCGCGCGCCATCCGCGACTTCATGAAAACCGAAATGGCCGCCGACCGCTCGCGCTTCAGCGTCGCCGCCTATTGGCAACGGTGAGCGCCTGAGAGGAAGAGGATAGAGATCCTATTGCCGTGCTGCTCAAAGCGATTTGACGAGACGGTAAAGTACATGGTTTTTGCCGCCCGTCGGATCGATACGGCTAACGCCGGTTGGGCCAAAGCCTTCGCGCTCCCCAAATGCACGACCGCGCGAATTGGCTTCGATGACCGCGAGGCACAGCCGGGTTGCTCATCGAGAGCGTCTAGCTGGACAATCAATAGAAATGGGTTGTGCAAAGTTTGAGTTGACCACTTTCAATGGCGAGGCGACATTCGCAACTGATAGCAAGCTGGAGGAAAAGCGATGGACGAGGCAGACCGTTGGCGTCATATGGCAAGTGCACCGAAAGACGGTAGTCGGATTCTGGTCACGATCCGACCATCCGAGCAGGGGCCGGCAGAAGTTGACCTCGCATATTGGTCGAATGGCGATCGGTTTGCGGGAGAAGGGTGGCGTGCGTCCGATTCCTCGCCCGGGCAGATCATCGAATATGCCGAACCGGAATTGAAGTGTTGGATGCCGATGCCCTCGGCTAATCTCCGTCGCGCCTCGATGCCTCCGCCATGGGAAGGCGACGATGACAAAAACCTTGACGGATCAGGCATTTAAGAACTCCCGCCTGCCTCGCTCAAAAGGAAGTTCTCCCGCGAACTTACAATCGCAAGATTGCATTCCTATATACGCTGGAAATCGCTTTTCTGCCCAAGGACAGGAGAAATAATGTTCCGCGCAATTCCACGTTTCGCTCAGGTCGCAGCCATCGTCGTCCTCGCAGCCACCACATCCATTGTGAGCTTTGACGATGCCGACGCCCGCCGCGCCGGCTCCAGCGGGTTTGGCAGCCGTGGAACGCGAACCTTCGACACACCGGCTGCAACGAGGACGGCCCCGACGCAGGCCGCTCCGATCGAACGGACGATGACGCCTCAGCAGCAGACCGCAACGCCGTCAGTGGCCGGTGCCGCAGCAGCAGCACAGCCGCGTCGCGGCCTCTTTGGCGGCTTTGGCGGGTCGATGATCGGCGGATTGATCGCCGGCGGCCTTCTCGGCATGCTGATCGGCCATGGCTTTGGCGGCGGCTTCGGCTTTCTCGGCCTGTTGCTGCAAGCCGCGCTGATCTTCTTTGCCATCCGCTTCGCCATGCGGTTTTTCGCAAACCGCCAGCAACCGCAATATGCACCCTCCGGAGCGAATGCGTCGTTCAATATGAACGCATCAAAGCCCTCCTCCTTCCCCATCCCGCCGATTGGCGGTGGGCTAGCCGGTAGTGCGCAGAAAAAGCCAGCTCAAGCCAATGACGAGATCGGGTTGCAGCAAGCCGATCTCGACCGCTTCGAAAAGCTACTGACCGAGGTCCAATCGGCCTATGGGTCCGAGGATTACGCTACGCTGCGCCGGCTGACGACGCCGGAGGCGATGTCCTATCTCGCCGAGGAGCTTGGCGAGAACGCCACCAAGGGCGTCCGCAACAGCGTCACCGACGTTCGCCTGCTGCAGGGCGACATTGCCGAGGCATGGCGCGAGGACAACGCCGAATACGCCACCCTGGCGATGCGCTATTCGAGCGTCGACGCACTGCTCGACCGCAAGACCGGCCGTCTTGTCGACGGCGACGATCGCAATGCCTCGGAAACCACCGAGATCTGGACCTTCGTGCGCAAGCCCGGTTCGGACTGGATCCTTTCCGCTATCCAGGGAACGGAAGTTCACCACGCCTGAACCAGCCTTCCGGCTGGCCGGTATATCCGCAATGAATGCCGGGACACGCGCTCCCGGCAATTGCCTTGCAAGCAGAAGGAAAGCTGACACTGTAGCGTTAACCGCGCGTCGGTGGCTCGCTATTCCATTGCATCAACGCGCTTTCCCGCAAAAATCGTAACCTTTATGTTCTCAAATCGCTGCGGAAGAGGCGAAGTATCATTGCCAAGCCCTCCGCTCTGAGCGTATGGATCTCTCCGAACAAATGAACGTGGTTATATTAGGGGAAAAGCTTGCAAGTCCTTGTTAGAGACAACAATGTCGATCAGGCGCTACGCTTTCTGAAGAAGAAGTTGCAGCAAGAGGGTGTTTTCCGGGAAATGCGGCTTCGCGAGTCCTATGAAAAGCCTTCCGAAAAGCGCGCTCGCGAGAAGGCCGAGGGGATCCGCCGTACGCGGAAGCTCGCACAAAAGAAACTGAACCGCGAGCTCGGCATCAGTACCGCCAAAAAGCCCAAGACGGCTTCCCGATCCAAATAGCCATCACCTGCTCTCCACCCAAAGCGTCCTCAGTTTCGAATTTACATCGAAACGGATTAACTAATGAGGAGCGACAGGCTTTCGCTCCTCATGGTTCAATCCGGCGCCTTCCGGAGGAAATGAGCCCGTCGGCTGGCAGTCAAGCAGGCCCGGCCGACGACACCTCGATCGGCAGAGATCGACGTCGCCAAGCCTGAGACCGGCAGGGCGACGAGCGTTTCCTCAACTGATCCCTGCAGTCCGCTCATTCGACCGAGAGCGTTCGGGCCTTTCGCGTCCACATGCAGACGTTCGTTGACGAGGTTCTATTTGATGTGCAGTGCCAGCACCTCTCCGATGACGATCTCCCGCGAGCCGCCGACCTGCAAGGTCACATGGCGACGCCGCCGCTTCCCTGAAGCGGCTTCCGGCGAGAGGCCGGCGTTCGCGGCTGATTCACAAATCCTGAAGATTGCGATTGCAATCAACAAAGAGCCCGTATTCTCCCATCTGGCTCTCAGTCGATAATTTGAGGGGAAGTCCGTTCGATGCGAACATCCAGGCGGATGACGCGGGTTCCGAAGATGTCGGGGCCGGTTAACGTCTCGAAGACAGGCACGAAGACCGGGCGAACGATAGTCAGTTTCGTCGCGAAGTGCTCGATACTGTCGCTAACGCTCGTCATCTCGCCACGTTCATCAGCACCGACGATAAGAAGATTGCCGGCAAACGGCGAGCCGTG
>DASVPC010000171.1:0-8191 GCA_036383055.1 Rhizobium sp.
CGCGAGATCATCGAGCCACTGGTCGAGGGGCAGGATCTTTCCAACGAGGCCTTCCCGCATATGAGCGTTGCCGAGTGCAAGGTCTGCGGCGTGCCGGCCCGGTTGTTCCGCGTCTCCTTCACTGGTGAAGTCGGCTATGAAATCAACGTGCCGGCCGATTACGGTCAGTCGGTTCTGGAGACCGTCTGGGCACGGGCCGAGCCGCTGGGCGCCTGCGCCTACGGCACCGAGACCATGCACGTCCTGCGTGCCGAAAAGGGCTACATCATCGTCGGCCAGGATACCGACGGCACGGTGACGCCTGATGACGCCGGGCTTTCCTGGGCCGTCTCCAAGAAAAAGACGGATTTCGTCGGCATTCGCGGCCTGAAGCGGCCCGATCTGGTGAAGGAAGGCCGCAAGCAGCTCGTCGGCCTCGTCACGCGGGACCCGAAAGTGGTGCTGGAGGAAGGTGCGCAGATCGTTGCCGATCCGAACGAGCCGAAGCCGATGACCATGCTCGGTCATGTCACGTCGGCCTACTGGTCGGAAAATCTTGGCCGTTCGATTGCCTTCGCGCTGGTTGCCGGTGGCCGCGAGCGCATGGGCAAGACGCTTTACGTGCCGATGCCTGACAAGACGATTGCCGTCGAAGTGACGGATCTGGTGTTCTTTGACAAGGAAGGAGGCCGGATCAATGGCTGATATCGCAACCCGTAAACTGCCGCTCGCCGGCCGCCACGGCGGTTCCGGCACAGTTCGCCTGACCGCGGCCGCTCCCGCCAGCCGTATTGCGCTGCGCGCGCCTGATGATTCGATCGCAGGTCTCTCCAAGGCGCTCGGCGTGAAGCTGCCGCACAAGCCGAAGACATCGGCTCACGGCCATGGGCGTTATGCCCTCTGGCTCGGCCCGGACGAATGGCTTGTGATCGACGATGGTGGCACCGAGCTTGTCGCTCTTGCGGCGTCTGCCGGCGTGCTGCATTCGGCAACCGATGTCTCCCACCGCAACACCGCGATCATCGTTTCTGGTCCCGGCGCGGAAGCAACGCTTGCCGGCGGTTGCTCGCAGGATCTGTCGCTTTCCGTCTTCCCCGTCGGCGCCTGCTCGCGCACGCTGTTCGGCAAGGTGGAAGTCGTGCTGTTGCGGCTCGATGAAGAGACATTCCGCGTCGAAGTCTGGCGGTCCTTCTCCGACTATGCCTTCGGCCTGCTCGCCGAAGCGGCGGAGGATGCCGGGCTTTAGCCCGCCTCCGGCCGATCCTTCGGGTCGAATTGCGAGAGGGTTGTCCAGGTCGCGGTGAGCGCAGGTTTGCGCTCGTTCTCGATCTCAACGCTGACCTCATAGGTCAGCATGAGCATGTTGGCGCCGCGCAGCCGCGTTTCGGCAAGCACGAAACGACCGCGCACGCGGGCGCCGCATTTGACCGGCGACATGAAGCGGATCTTTTCGAAGCCGTAATTGATGCCCATGACCTCTTCGCGGATCTTGGGCAGCGCGCTGTAATTCATGGCCGAGAGCAGCGAGAGCGTCAGGAAACCGTGCGCGATCGTGCCGCCATAGGGCGTTTCCGCCTTGGCGCGCTCGGGATCGACATGGATGAACTGATGGTCGTGCGTTGCATCGGCAAATGTGTCGATCATCGTCTGGTCGACGGTGATCCAGTCGGAAATGCCGAGTTCGGTTCCGACACGCTGCATGATCTCAACAAGCGAAATATCGCCGGGCATAGGATCCTCATCCGTCTTTGCTGCTTCTTCGCCCTTTCTGGCGAAGAAGGCCGGAAAGTGCAAGGAAATCAGTTTTCGATGAGGAAGCTGACGGAGCGCGCAGAGACCGTGATTTCGTTCTGAACCGCCTTGGTTCCCTTCGGATCCAGCAGCGACCAGCGATCTTTGCCCGACGCCGGCAGCTTGATGCGCTGTTCCTGATGCCCACGGTTGAGCAGCACTGCTAGGCGGGTCTTCCCGCCGCGGTCGCGATCCTCGGTCTCGATTGCCATGCCAAGTATGTCGGCATCCGGCCTTTCCCAATCGGACACCGTCATCGCCGTGCCCTCGGCAGAAAACCAGAGCACGTCGCCGTCGCCGTTGAAAAATTCCATATCTCTGAAGGCGGAGAAGTGGTGGCGGAGGCTGGCGAGCCAGGCGGTGTGGCCGATCAGTTCTTCGTCCAGAGCTGCCCAGTCCATCCAGGTGATGTCATTGTCCTGGCAATAGGCATTGTTGTTGCCACGCTGCGTGCGGCCGCCTTCGTCACCGGCGGTCAGCATGATCGTGCCGCGCGTGGCAAAGAGCGTGGAGAGCATGGCCTCGATGTCGGTGCGGCGCTTGCCGAGGATGGCCGGATCGTCCGTCTTGCCTTCGACGCCGTTGTTCCAGGAGAGGTTTTCGTTGTGACCGTCGCGATTGTTCTCGCCGTTCGCCTCGTTATGCTTGTGCTCATAAGAGACGATATCCATCAGCGTGAAGCCGTCATGGGCGGCGAGGAAGTTGACGCTGCGTGTCTGGGCTCGGCCGTCGCGGCCGAAGATGGAGGACGAGCCGGCGAGGATGGTGGCGATGTCGCCGATCTTGCCGCCGTCGCCGCGCCAGAAGCAGCGGAGATCATCGCGAGTGCGGTCGTTCCATTCGAGGAATGGGGCTGGAAAATTGCCGAGCTGGTAGCCGCCGGGGCCGATATCCCAGGGCTCGGCAATCATGATGCGATCCTGAAGCATCTCGTCGGCAAACAGGGATCGCAGGGTCAGGCCCTCGGGGTCGAAGCCCCTCGCGGTGCGGCCGAGGACAGTGGCGAGATCGAAGCGAAAGCCGTCGATGCCGGCGTGAAGGACGAAATGGCGCAGGCTGTCGATGATGAGCCGGCGCGTCGCCGACTGGTCGCAGGCAACGGTATTGCCGGTGCCGGTGTCGTTGATCAGCGTACCCGGCTGATCCGGCTGATGGCGGAAATAGGTGGGGTTGTCGAGGCCGCGCAATGACAGCGTCGGGCCTTGGCGATCGCTCTCGCCGGTGTGGTTGAAGACGAGATCGAGGATGACGGCGATGCCCTCGGCGTGAAGGGCGGCGACGGTCTCGCGCAATTCGGTGACGCCGCCGGGCAAGAGACGCGGGTCGAGCGCCATGAAGGCGACGGGATTGTAGCCCCAGCCATTGGTGAGGCCGAGCGGCGGTAGATGCCGCTCGTCGATCCACGCGGTGATCGGCATCAGTTCGACGGCGTCGACATGCAGGCGCTTGAGGTGGGCGATGATGGCGGGATGGGCGAGGGCGGCCAGCGTGCCGCGCTTTTCCGCCGGCACGTCCGGATGCAGCATGGTGAAGGGCTTGACGGCGATTTCGTAGATCAGGCCGCCCGGCTGGAACAGCGGCTTGGCTGGCTTGACCGCGACATCGCGCGAGACGATCGCCTTCGGCACCAGATCCTGCGTATCCTCGCCGAACGTGCCGAGACGCGAATCGTAGTGAAACGGCCGATCGAGCTCCTTGGCATAGGGATCGACCAGCAGCTTTGCCGGATCGAACCAAAGGCCCTGATCGGGATCATAGGTGCCGTGGGCGCGAAAGCCGTAGCGCGCGCCGTCCTTGATGCCCGCGACGAACAGGCGGTGCTCTTCGCCTTCCCGTGTCAGCGGCAGGCGCGCAACTTCCTTTTTGCCTTCGGCATCGAACAGACAGAGCTCGATCCTGTCGGCATGTTTGGACCAGACCGCGAACTCGACACCGTCGTTAGTGAGGGTGGCGCCAAGGGAGCGGGTGGCGGGCTCTGACATGTCTCGCGGGCTCTCCGGATGGCTCGAGATAGTTCCCTCTCCCCGCTTGCGGGGAGAGGGCTAGGGTGAGGGGCGGAGCCTTCGGCAAACTGTGCCGTCGCGGCGAATTTTGAGAAGGCCCCTCATCCGACCAGCCGCCGCTTCACTTCGTTCAGCAGCGCCTGGCCACCTTCTCCCCGCATTTGCGGGGAGAAGGGGTTTTGTCGTCAGGTAATGACCGTCGGCGCGTCGCGGCCGGTGCGGCCCTTGATGTCGGCGATCGCCTGGGCGGCGTCGATGAGGTCGGCCAGGGCTTCCTGCGTCTCGATATTGTGGCGGGTCGAATCGGGTTCGTAGCGCTCGATATAAACGCGCAGGGTCGCACCCGTCGTGCCGGTGCCGGACAGACGGAAGACGACGCGGGAACCGCCATCGAATAGGATGCGGATGCCCTGATGCTGGCTGACGGACTTGTCGACCGGATCGTGGTAGGCGAAGTCGTCGGCGGCGGAAACGGTGAGATCGCCGTACTTCGTGCCGGGCAGGGTCGGCAACTTTTCGCGCAGCGTATCGATCAGGCCATTGGCGGCATCGGTGTCGACGCCTTCATAGTCGTGGCGCGAGTAATAGTTGCGGCCGTAGGTCGCCCAATGCTGGGTGACGATGTCGATGACACTTTCGCCGCGCACCGCGAGGATGTTGAGCCAGAGCAGCACGGCCCAGAGGCCGTCCTTTTCGCGGACATGGTTCGAGCCGGTGCCGGAGCTTTCCTCGCCACAGATCGTCGCCATGCCGGCGTCGAGCAGATTGCCGAAGAATTTCCAGCCGGTTGGGGTTTCATACATGCCGATGCCGCGCTTTTCAGCGACACGGTCGGCGGCGCCGCTGGTCGGCATGGAGCGGGCGATGCCGGTAAGCCCGCTGGAATAGCCAGGCGCGAGATTGGCGTTGGCGGCAAGGATCGCCAGGCTGTCCGAGGGCGTGACGTAGATGCCCTTGCCGATGATCAGGTTGCGGTCGCCGTCGCCGTCCGATGCCGCGCCGAAATCGGGCGCATCGTCTCCCATCATCTCGTCATAGAGCTCTTTGCAATGGACGAGGTTCGGGTCGGGGTGATGGCCGCCGAAATCGGGCAGTGGCAGGAAGTTGCGCACTGAGCCGTCCGGCGCCCCGAGACGGATTTCGAAGATTTCCTTGGCATAGGGGCCGGTCACCGCACTCATCGCGTCGAAGTTGAGGCGGAAGCCGAGGCTGATGAGGTTGCGGATGGCGCCGAAATCAAACAGCTCTTCCATCAGGGCCGCATAGTCCTCGACCGGGTCGATGACCGAGACGATCATGCCGCCGATGTCCTCGCGGGCGATGCGATCGAGATTGATATCGGGGAAATCGGCGATCTTGTAGCTATCGATGACCTTGGAGCGCTCGTAGATCGCGTCGGTGATCTTTTCCGGCGCTGGGCCGCCATTGCTGATGTTGTACTTGATGCCGAAGTCTTCGGTCGGACCGCCGGGATTGTGGCTGGCCGACAATATGATGCCGCCGAACGCCTTGTATTTGCGGATGATATGCGAGGCCGCTGGCGTCGAGAGGATGCCGCCCTTGCCGACCATGACCTTGCCGAAGCCGTTGGCAGCGGCCATCTTGATGGCCTTCTGGATGACTTCACGATTGTAGTATCGGCCGTCGCCGCCGATGACCAGGCACTTGCCCTGATAGCCTTCGAGCGAATCGAAGATCGACTGGATGAAGTTCTCGGCGTAGTTCGGTTGCTGGAATACCGGAACCTTCTTCCGAAGGCCTGACGTACCAGGCTTCTGATCGGCATAGGGGGTGGTGGTAACGGTTTTAATCATCGGGTTAAGCGCCTCTCGAGACAAGTCTGGAGTAGAGAGCCGCGTAGCGTTCTGCGCTCTTACCCCAGGATACGTCGGATTTCATGCCCTGCTTTTGCATCTGCGTCCAGACCTTTCGGTCCTGGAAAAGGTATATGGCGCGGTGGATGGCTTGCAGTAGTCCTTCGGCAGTGACGGGCGAAAATTGAATGCCGGTTGCGACCTTCGCCTGCAGCGCGGCATGGTTGGCATCGATGATGGTATCGTTGAGACCACCGGTGCGCGCGACGATTGGCAGGCAACCATATCTTAAACCATAAAGTTGCGTGAGGCCACAAGGTTCGAAGCGGGAGGGAATGATGATGGCGTCGCAGCCGGCCTGCATCAGATGCGACATCGCCTCGTTGTAACCGGCGGAAACGCCGACGCGGCCGCGATGGCGACCGGCGGCGGCAAAGAGCGCTCCTTCGAGGGCGGCGTCGCCGGCGCCAAGGATGGCGAGCTTGCCGCCCATGGCGACGATATCGCCGGAGACGGCGGCCAGCAGGTCCATGCCCTTCTGCCATGTCAGCCGGCTGACGACACAGAAAATCGGCCCGTCATCGTCGTCCAGGCCGAAATGTTCGACGACCTGCTTGCGATTGATGGCACGGTCTTTCAGCGTCGAGGCTCCGTAGGTCCGGGCGATCATCGGATCGGTTTCGGGATTCCAGATGCCATCGTCAATGCCGTTGACGATGCCGTGGAGACTGGCGGCGCGGCTGGCGATGACCCCTTCCAGCCCCATGCCGAATTCCGGGGTCAGGATCTCTCCGGCATAGGAAGGGCTGACGGTGGTCAGCGCAAGGGCCGTCTGCAGGCCGCCTTTGAGGAAGCCGATATCGCCGTAATATTCGATGCCTTCCACGGAGTAGGCATGTGGGGGCAGGCGCAGGCCGGGGAAGATGCTCGGGCCGAACTGGCCCTGAAAGGCAATGTTGTGGATAGTGAGCACGCTCGGCAGTTCCGGCGTCGGAGAATAGCGCATATAGACCGGCACCAGGGCTGATTGCCAATCGTGCACATGCACCAGATCCGGTTGCCAGCCGGGCATCTGGCCGGCGGCAATTTCCGCGCCGGCAAGCGACAGGGCGGCAAAACGCTGCCAGTTGTCGGGATAGTCCTTGCCGGTGGCGTCGACATAGGGGCCGCCGGTGCGGTTGTAATAGGCCGGGGCGTCGAGCACGAGGAAGGAAATGCCGCTGTGCTCGACCTCGAAGACCGTTGCCTTTTCGCCGAGCAGGTCGGCGAATTCGAGGCGGGCCACCGGATTGCGGATGGCCTTCATGACCGCGGGATAACCGGGAATCAGGGTCTTCGTTTCGACACCATGGGGCTTCAGCGCGCCGGGCAGGGCGCCGGCCACATCGGCCAGGCCCCCTGTCTTGATCAAGGGGAAGACTTCGGATGAAACCGAAAGAACTTTCATCTGTCAGATATCCAGCTTGTCGATCATTGTCTGCGTGATCAGGCAGATACCGCTTTCCGTGCGGCGGAAACGCTTGGCGTCGAGTTGCGGATCCTCGCCGACGATCAGGCCTTCCGGGATGTTGACGCCATGGTCGATGACGACATTCTTCAACTGGGCATGACGACCGACCTTCACGCTCGGCAGCACCACAGCTCCTTCCAGCTTGGAATAGGAGTTGGCGCGCACGCCGGTAAACAGCAGGCTGTTCGACAGGCTCGCGCCGGAGATGATGCAATCGCCGGCAACGACCGAGGAGACGGCCGAACCCCGGCGGTTCTCGTCGTCATGGACGAACTTGGCCGGCGGGCTGATTTCCGCATAGGTCCAGATCGGCCAGGACTTGTCGTAGATGTCGAGTTCCGGCACCACGGCGGTCAGGTCGATATTGGCTTGCCAATAGGCATCGATCGTACCGACGTCGCGCCAATAGGCCTCGCGCTCGAAATCGGAGCGAACGCAGGACTGTGCGAAGCGGTGGGCGACGGCTTTGCCGTTCTTGACGATGTAGGGGATAATGTCCTTGCCGAAGTCGCGGCTGGAGTTCGGGTCGGCTGCATCGCGCTTCAGGCATTCGATCAGGAACTTCGTGTGGAAGACGTAGATGCCCATCGACGCCAGCGCGAAATCCGGATTGCCGGGAATGCCGGGCGGATCGGCCGGTTTCTCGACGAAGTCGATGATCTGGTCCTTGTCGTCGACATGCATGACGCCGAAGCCGACGGCTTCCATGCGCGGCACTTCCAGGCAGCCGATGGTGACATCGGCGCCGGAATCGACGTGCTGCTGCAGCATCCACTCATAGTCCATCTTGTAGATGTGGTCGCCGGCGAGGATGACCATATATTCCGGGCCGTAGGGCTCGATGATATCGATGTTCTGGTAGACGGCGTCGGCTGTGCCCTCATACCACTGGGTTTCGGAGACGCGCTGGGAGGCGGGCAGGATGTCGAAGCTTTCGTTTCGCTCCGGCCGGAAGAAGTTCCAGCCGCGCTGCATGTGGCGGATCACGGAGTGCGCCTTGTACTGGGTCGCCACGCCGATGCGCCGGATACCGGAATTGAGTGCGTTGGAGAGCGCAAAATCGATGATGCGCGTCTTGCCGCCGAAATAGACGG
>DASVPC010000172.1:0-8146 GCA_036383055.1 Rhizobium sp.
TGGTTCAATCGCGGCTTCCTGACGCTGCGCCCGATCGACTGGTCGACGCCGGCTGATATCCTGGAGAGAATCATCAAATACGAGGCCGTTCATGAGATTGCCGGCTGGGATGAACTGCGGCGAAGGCTGGTGCCGCCCGACCGCCGCTGCTTCGCCTTCTTCCACCCGCGTCTCGCCGACGATCCGCTGATTTTCGTCGAAGTAGCGCTGACCACGGCGATCCCGGCCGCCATCACCGATGTTCTGGATGAAAGCCGGTCTCCGATCGCCGCTCAGAATGCGACGACGGCGGTCTTCTATTCCATTTCCAATTGCCAGGAGGGGCTGCGCGGCATCTCCTTCGGCAATTTCCTGATCAAGCAGGTCGTCGAGGATTTGCGCCGGGATCTGCCGGGCCTGAAGACTTTCGTCACCTTGTCGCCCGTTCCGGGTTTCGCCGGCTGGCTGGCGAGGTTGCGCAAGGCGGCCGATGCCGGCCTTAACGAGCAGACGCTGAAAACACTTGCCCTGCTCGATGAGCCAGACTGGGCGGATGATCCCCAGCGATCGCAGGCCGCCAAGGCCGTGCTACTGCCACTCGCGGCGCGCTATTTCACCAAGGAGCAAGGCAACGGCAAACGGCCGATCGATCCGGTGGCCCGTTTTCATCTCGGCAATGGCGCGCGCCTGGAGCGGCTGAACTTCCTCGCCGATCGTTCCCAGAAGGCAATGCGCCAGTCCCACGGCCTGATGGTCAACTATCTTTACAAGCTCGATGATATCGAGAAAAACCACGAGGCCTTGGCGCAACACGGCGAGGTTGCGGCCTCTCCGGAGGTGAAGAAACTGGCTGAGACGGGTGCGACCGACGCGGGTCTCGCCAACCCGATCCGTCGACGCCATGGCGAAATGCAAAAGACCTGAGCAGCAGATTTAGGAGGGGAGTTATGGGCAATCATCTGTTCGACGCCATCAGAGCGTCTGCAACGTCCGACGATGCTATTTTCATCGAGACCGCCAGCGGCGAGCGTTGGACCTATGGGGATGCGCTGCGCATTTCCGGGCAGCTTGCCAGCGCCATCGACGCACTCGGCGTCCGGCCGGGTGACCGTGTCGCGGTTCAGGTGGAGAAGAGCCCGATGGCGCTGATGCTCTATCTCGCCTGCGTGCGTTGCGGGGCGGTGTATCTGCCGCTGAACACGGCCTATACGCTTGCGGAACTCGACTATTTCATCGGCGACGCCGAGCCGAGGCTTGTCGTCGTCTCCCCGAAGGCTCGGGCCGAGGTCGAGAAACTCGCGCAGCGCTACGGCGCGATCGTTGAGACGCTGGATGCGGATGGCGCGGGATCTCTGACGGATCTCGCCCGGGAGGAGCCCGCCGATTTTATCGACGCCGCCCGTGCTCCCGACGATCTCGCCGCGATCCTATACACTTCCGGTACCACCGGCCGCTCCAAGGGCGCCATGCTCACGCATGGCAACCTGCTGTCGAATGCGCTTGCCCTGCGCGAATATTGGCGCGTGACGGCGGACGACCGGCTGATCCATGCGTTGCCGATCTTCCACACGCACGGTCTCTTCGTCGCGACCAACGTCACGCTGGTTGCCGGCGCATCGATGTTCCTGCTACCGAAGTTCGAGCCGGGTGAAATCCTGTCGCTGATGCCGAAGGCGACGCTGATGATGGGCGTGCCGACATTCTATGTCAGATTGCTCCAGCATGGGGGATTGAACCAGGATGCCGTCGCCAACATGCGGCTGTTCATCTCGGGCTCGGCGCCGCTTTTGACGGAAACGCATGTCTCCTTCAAGCAGCGCACAGGTCACGCCATTCTCGAACGCTACGGCATGACCGAGACCAATATGAACACCTCCAACCCCTATGACGGCGAGCGCAGGGCCGGCACGGTTGGGTTCCCGCTGCCGGGTATCACGGTGAGGATTACCGATCCAGCCACAAGCGCGACGCTGTCACCCGAGGAGACCGGCATGATCGAGATCAAAGGCCCGAATGTCTTCAAGGGCTATTGGCGCATGCCGGAAAAGACGGCGGCTGAATTCACCCAGGACGGCTATTTCATCAGCGGCGACCTCGGCAAGATCGATGGCGACGGCTATGTCCATATCGTCGGCCGTGGCAAGGACCTCGTGATTTCCGGCGGCTACAACATCTATCCGAAGGAAGTCGAAAACGAGATCGACCAGCTCGACGGCGTCGTCGAAAGCGCGGTGATCGGCGTCGCCCATCCGGATTTCGGCGAGGGCGTGACGGCGGTCGTGGTGCTTCAGCGCGGTGTGATACTGGACGAAAAGGCCGTGCTCGCCGCATTGCAGGATCGCCTTGCGCGCTACAAGCAGCCGAAGCGGATTATCTTCACGGAGGAGCTGCCGCGCAACACGATGGGCAAGGTCCAGAAGAACCTGCTGCGCGACCAATTCAAGGATCTTTACGAGAAGGCCTCCTGAGAGGCGCCTACACCCGCTCCGGTGCTTGGGAGTAGCACCGGAGCGGAGTTGATCATGCATTTATGAAAACGGGGACCGGCACCTGATGAGGTTGCCGGAGGGAGGAAGTTATGAATATTCAGATCCTGTCGATCGTGCTGCTTGCCGGTATGTTCGTCATTGCCACGATCCAGCCGATCAATATGGGTGCACTCGCCTTTGCCTGCGCCTTCCTGATCGGCTCGCTCGTCATGAGCATGAAGGCGAGCGAGATTTTCGCGGGCTTTCCGAGCGACCTGTTCCTGACGCTGGTCGGGGTCACCTATCTCTTCGCGATCGCGCAGATCAACGGCACGATCGATTGGCTGGTCGAGGGCGCGGTCAAGCTGGTGCGCGGACATGTTGTCTGGATTCCCTGGGTCATGTTCCTGGTCGCCGCGATCATCACCGGTTTTGGCGCGCTCGGCCCTGCGGCCGTCGCAATCCTTGCGCCGGTGGCGCTTGGTTTCGCGTTCCAATATCGCATCAGCCCTGTGATGATGGGGCTAATGGTGATCCATGGGGCTCAAGCGGGCGGCTTTTCGCCCATCAGCGTCTATGGCGGTATCACCAACCAGATCGTTCAGAAAGCGGGGCTGCCCTTCGCGCCGACCTCGCTGTTTCTGTCGAGCTTCTTCTTCAATCTCGCCATCGCCGTTCTGGTCTTCTTTATCTTCGGTGGCTCGAAGATTTTGCGCAAGCAGCCGGCGGCGTCCGGTCCGTTGCCGGACTTGCATCCCAAAGGCGTGACGCGCGCCATTGTCGGCCATGGCGGCACGCGCGCAGCGCCCATCAGCCATCATGTCTTTGAGGTGGAAACGAAAGAAGAGACGGCGTTTGCCGGTCTGACGGCGGAGCGGCTGACGACGCTGGTCGGTCTGACCGCATTGGCGGTCGGTGCGCTGGTTTTCAAGTTCAATGTCGGCCTGGTGGCGATCACCGTCGCTGTTGTCCTGGCTTTGCTGTCACCGAAGACCCAGAAGGCGGCGATCGACAAGGTCAGCTGGTCGACTGTGCTCCTGATCGCCGGTATCATCACCTATGTCGGCGTCATGGAGAAAATCGGCACGATCGATTACGTCGCGCATGGCATTTCCAGTCTGGGGATGCCGCTGTTGGTAGCGTTGCTTCTGTGCTTCACGGGCGCCATCGTCTCCGCTTTCGCTTCATCCACCGCTCTCCTTGGCGCAATCATTCCGCTTGCCGTGCCTTTCCTGCTGCAAGGGCATATCAGCGCCGTCGGCGTGGTCGCTGCGATCGCGATTTCAACTACCATCGTCGATACCAGCCCGTTTTCGACGAACGGTGCCTTGGTCGTCGCGAACGCGCAGGAAACCGAGCGGGAGAGCGTGCTGAAATCCTTGCTGATCTATAGCGCCCTGATCGCCATCATTGGCCCGATCGTCGCCTGGCTTGTGCTGATCGTGCCGGGACTCGTGTGAGGGGAAAGCCTCTCTGAGGTGTCTGCTGGTCGCGTGCAATGCGCGGCCGGCTAGAATTCCAGCAAGGCGTTGTCGACGACTTCTTTCATGACGAAGAAGGTGCGGGTCTGGCGGACGCCCGGGAGGGCGATAAGTTGCGTGCCATGAATGCGGTTGAAATCCGCCATGTCGCCGACGCGAATCTTCAGGAAATAGTCGAAATCGCCGGCGACGAGATTGCAGTCGAGCACGAAGCTCAATTTGGCGACGGCCTTTTCGAATGCACCGAAGCTCTCGGGCGTCGATCGGTCGAGCACCACGCCGACCATCACCAGGGCGCCACGGCCGACTTTCTGCGGTTCTATCATCGCCCGCACGGTCTTGATGTAGCCCTCCTCGAACAGGCGCTGGGTACGGCGATGGCAGGTTGCCGGGCTGACATCGACCAATTGCGCGAGTTCGGCATTGCTGAGCCGTCCATTCTTCTGCAACAGGCGCAGCATTTTCAGGTCGATGCGGTCCAGTTCAGAGGTCATGAAAGAATCTTCCGAGAAATCACGGTATTTTGGATGAAAGAAATTGTCATGTCGATGTTTGCATCCAAAATAAGAAATCCAGAGCTTATCTTCGAGAGCACCTTTCATTGAAGTGATGCTAGCGTCTTCCCCGTATCACGACAAGCTGAAGGGGAACTCATGCTGGAGAAATTCGAGCGCTATCCGCTCACATTCGGTCCGACCCATATCGAGAAGCTGGAGCGGCTCTCCGAACATCTCGGCGGCAAGGTGCAGCTCTATGCCAAGCGGGAAGACTGCAATTCCGGGCTGGCGTTCGGCGGGAACAAGCTGCGCAAGCTGGAATACATCATTCCCGATGCGATTGCCTCGAACGCCGACACGCTGGTGTCGATCGGCGGGGTTCAGTCCAACCATACCCGCATGATCGCCGCTGTTGCCGCGAAGATCGGTTTTAAGTGCCGGCTCGTGCAGGAAAGCTGGGTCCCGCATGAGGATGCGGTCTATGACCGCGTCGGCAATATTCTGCTGAGCCGTATTATGGGCGCGGATGTGCAGATGGTCGATGAAGGCTTCGACATCGGCATCCGGCAGAGCTGGGAAGACGCAATCGAAGACGTCAAGGCCAAGGGCGGTAAGCCCTATCCGATCCCGGCCGGTGCATCCGTGCACAAATATGGCGGGCTTGGCTATGTCGGCTTTGCCGAGGAGGTTCGTGCTCAGGAAGAGGAACTCGGTTTCAAGTTCGACTACATCGTCGTCTGCACGGTGACGGGCTCCACCCATGCCGGCATGACCGTCGGCTTTGCCAAGGACGGCCGCGAGCGCCAGGTCATCGGTATCGATGCTTCCTTCACGCCTGCGCAGACCAAGGCGCAGGTGCTGGAAATTGCCCGGCGCACCGCCGAACTGGTCGAACTCGGCCGGGAACTTTCCTCAGACGATATCGTCCTGATCGAGGATTATGCCTATCCGGTCTACGGCGTGCCGTCGGACGAGACCAAGGAGGCCATCCGGCTCTGTGCGCGTCTGGAAGGCATGATCACGGACCCGGTCTACGAAGGCAAATCCATGCAGGGCATGATCGACCTCGTGAAGAAGGGTTACTTCCCGGAGGGCTCGAAGGTTCTCTATGCCCATCTCGGCGGAGCCCCGGCGATCAACGGCTACGCCTATACATTCCGTAATGGCTGAATGGTGAGGCACTTGATCTGGCCGGGACTTTCCCGGCCAGATCGCCCAACCGGCAAGAATGGCTCAGGAGGTATATGGGCAGCGCGAGATCGACCAGGTGGACATTGTCGCAACAGTCTCCTCCCTTACTAGAGGGCAGTGGCGTCCGGACTGCTGCTCTTTTCGCACGGATTGCCGTCTGTCTAGGAGGCGGAGTGCTCAGGCGCTGGAACGCCAGTCATCGACAGCCGATATTCCTCATAGGTGCTGCTCTGCACCCGGATATGGTCGCGCATCACGGTCTCGGCGCGCGCGACATCGCCGGCCTCCAGTGCCAACAGAATTTCGCGATGCTCGCTCATCGACTGGGAAAGCCGGTCGCCGAAGGACAGTTGCGCCCTGCGAAACGGCTTCAGACGCCTTTGCAGATTGCGCGCTTCTTCGGCGAGAAAACCATTACCGGAGGCCTCGTAGATCATATTGTGAAACGCTGCGTTCTCCGCGTAATAGCGTCGGTAATCCTGCGCTTGCAAGGCTGCTTCGCAGGCCGAGGCCGTCTGGCGCAGAAGCAGCACCTGCGCCTTGGTGATGCGACCGGCGGCAAGCCGCGCGCACCAGGCTTCGACTTCCGCCATGACTTCGAACATCTCGACAAGGCGCGTGAAACTCGGCTGCCGCACGAAGGCGCCGCGGTTCGGTATGAGCTCGACCAGCCCGGTGGACGAGAGCAGGCGCAGGGCCTCGCGAAGCGGCGTGCGCGACACGCCGAAATCGCCAGCCAATCGCACCTCGTCCAGGCGTTCCCCATCCTTGAATACCCCTTCGGCAATCTGGGTCTCGATGCGCTCGTAGAGCGCGTCCGATGCTGGCGGTCTGTTTTGAGCCACGATGATCTCTCCTGCCGAAGTTGTGTTGCCCAATGCCTACGATAACGAGCCGTTGTTCGCAAAATGGAAATTATGCGTTCAATTTTTAATTTTTGTATACAGAAAATCAAAATTGGATATAGTATAGGCATTAAATAAGAATGCTCAAATAATGAGCAATAAAAGGGGACTTCAATGAGACTAGCTGTTATTGCCGCTGCCCTGTTTCTGCCGCTTCTGCTTGCGCCGGTCGCCAATGCCGGGAAGGCGGACGACACCATTTCGATCGCCTTCTCAAAGGAGCTCGAGCATATCGACCCCTATTTCAATACGGCGCGCGAAGGCGTGCTGCTCGGAAATGCAGTCTGGGACGGCCTTATCTATCGCGATCCGAAATCGGGCCAATATGTCGGCAATCTCGCAACCAGCTGGTCGTGGGTGGATTCGACGACGCTGGAATTGACGCTGCGCCAAGGGGTCAAGTTCCACAATGGCGCGTCCTTCGATGCGGACGATGTGGTTTTTACGCTGAACTACATGGTCGATCCGAAGAATGGCGCCAAGAACACAGTGGCGACCAGCTGGATCAAGCGGGCCGAAAAGATCGATCAGTTCAAGGTTCGCATCATCACCAATGGGCCTTTTCCGGCAGCGCTCGAATATCTTGCAGGCCCGGTGATCATCCATCCGCATGAATATTACGCCGCCGTCGGGCCGGCCGGGGTCGCAACCAAGCCGATCGGAACCGGTCCCTACAAGGTCGTCAGCGTCGAGCCCGGCAAGCATTATGTGCTGAAGCGCAACGATGATTATTTCGCCGCCGCCAAGCCAAAGGCCAAGGTCGAAACGATCGATATCCGCACCATCCCCGACATCAACACGCAGATGGCCGAGCTCTTCAATGGTACGATCGATCTCGTCTGGCAGGTGCCTTCCGACCAGGCCGACAAGATGGCCGGTCGCGGCAATTTCCAGGTCCTCAATGCGCCGACGATGCGCGTCGGCTATCTGTCGCTCGATGCGGCCGGCCGCAGCGGCGCGAAAAATCCGATGACGGACGTGCGGGTCCGCGAGGCGGTCTATCATGCGATCAACCGCGAGGGCATCGTCAAGGCTCTGATGAAGGGCACGACGGAGGTAATCAACAGCGCCTGCTCGCCCGGCCAGTTCGGCTGCGCCACCGATGTCGCTTCCTATTCCTATGATCCGGACAAGGCCAAGGCGCTTTTGGCAGAGGCTGGCTATCCCAATGGCTTCGAGATCGATTTCTATGCCTATCGTGATCGTCCGCTGGCGGAAGCCATGATCGGCATGCTGGCTGAGGTCGGGATCAAGGCCAATCTGAAATATCTGCAATATGCGGCGCTGCGCGAAAAGCGCATCAAGGAAGGCGTGCCCATGTCCTTTCTGACATGGGGCTCAAACTCGATTGCCGATGCCTCGGCCATCACCAGCGAGTTCTTCACCATGGGCGGCGAAGACGACGCGCGCGACAAGAGCCTGTCGGACCTTCTGGAGAAAGCCGATTCCTCCGTCGAGCCGACTGAGCGCAAGACCCTCTACAAGCAGGCGCTCTCGACGATTGCCGACAAAGCCTATTGGGTGCCGCTTTGGAACTATTCGACCAACTACATCATGAGCAAGGACGTCTCTTTCACGCCCACGCCCGATGAGCTGGTCCGTTTCAACGAGATCGGCTGGAAATG
>DASVPC010000173.1:0-6274 GCA_036383055.1 Rhizobium sp.
GGGACGATTTCTCGCTTTTGCGGCTGCGACAGACCGTTCTCGGCGATTATGCCGAGCCTGATCTGTCGACCGAATATCTCGGACGGCAACATCCTCTTCCATTCATGCTGGGACCGGTCGGCTTCCTTGGTCTCTACACGAGAAACGGAGAACAAAAGGCAGCCGTCGCCGCCCACGCTGCCGGCATCCCCTTCTGCCTTTCGACCTTCTCGATCGCGTCGCTGGCAGACCTCCGCCAGGCGACAGACGGTGCGTTGCATTTTCAGCTCTATATGCTCGACGACCGCGCACTCTGCGAGGAATTTCTATGCGCTGCGGAAGAGGCCGGCGTCGAGGCACTGTACGTGACCGTCGATACGGCCATCACCGCCATCCGCGAACGTGATGTGCGAAACGGCTTTCGGTCTCTTACGCGTGTCACACCACGACTATTCGCAAGTCTCTGCCGAAAGCCTGGCTGGTTGTTCGACGTCGGTCGCTGCGGCATGCCCTCTGTTCGGGCGGTCGAGCATCGCACAGATTTCGGGAGGGGAGCGCTCGAACAGGCCGCCAACCTTTCCAGGCGCATCGACAAAAGGCTCGCATGGAAAGACATCGAGGCACTGCGCGACCGGTGGAAAGGCAAGCTGATCATCAAGGGCATTCTTTCACCGGAGGATGCAACGAAAGCGCAAGCGGTCGGCGTCGACGGCATTGTGATCTCGAACCATGGCGGCCGCCAACTCGACGGTGCCGTGAGCACGATCACCGCACTCCCCGACATCCGGGCCGCGGTCGGACCGGATTTCTCGCTGATGCTCGACGGCGGCGTGCGCAGGGGAAGCGATATTGTCAAGGCAATTGGCATGGGCGCCGACGGCGTCATGCTGGGCCGAGCCTATACCTATGGTCTCGCAGCCGCCGGCCAGGCCGGGGTTGGCCACGCGATCGAGACATTGCGCCGCGAAATTTCGATTACCTTGGCTTTGATGGGCGTCGGCTCGATCGCCGACCTAAAGGAGCGTGGCGCGCACCTCATACTCAAACAGTGACCGCGAGCGCCGGCGAAAGGAGACAAACACCTGCATTCAATATTCGCCCACCATGACTTTGATGGGTGGTGTCAAACTTCAGAAGATGAAAGCTGCATGATCCGCTAAAATCAACAAACAGAGGGGTTTCCAATGAACTACAAATCCATCAGCAAACAGTTTTCCCGTGTAGCGATTGCGCTTGGGATCGTCGGCGTCCTCGCCACCACACAGGCTAGCGCACAGGATCAAATTCCGTCCAAGCCGGAGCCGGGCACCTTCAAGATCGGCATCGAGCCGTGGCTGGGTTACGGTCAGTGGCACGTCGCCGCCAGCAAGGACCTGTTCAAGAAAGCTGGCCTCGAGGATGTCCAGCTCGTCAACTTCAGCGAAGATAAGGACATCAACGCGGCACTTGCCAGCGGTCAGCTCGACGCGGCCAATATCGCCACGCATACGGCCATGGGCATGGTCGCCGCCGGCCTGCCGGTGAAGATCGTCTCGCTGCTTGATTTCAGCCTGAAGGCCGACGCGATCCTTGCTGGAAGCGACATCAAGAGCGTCGCTGACCTCAAGGGTAAGAACGTCGCCTTCGAGGAAGGCACGACAAGCGACATCCTGCTGAACTACGCGCTTGCCAGCAACGGCATGACGATCGACGATATCGTCCGCGTGCCGATGCCCGCAGCCGATGCCGGGACGGCACTGATTGCGGGCCGTGTTCCCGTCGCGGTCACCTACGAGCCCTACATTTCAACGGCGTTGGCCCAGGACAAGAATATCAAGCTGCTTTTTGAAGCCGGCAGGGATCCCGGTCTTGTCTCCGACGTCCTCGTCGTTCGCGAGGAGGTGCTGAAGCAGAAGCCGGGGCAGGTTCTGGCCATGATCAAGGCCTGGGATGCGGCTCTGGCCGACTACAAGGCCAAGACCGAAGAGGACCGCGCCATCATCTCAAAGGCCGTGGGCGCCTCCCCGGACGATCTGAAAACAGCCTTCGACGGCGTCCAGTATTATACCTCTGCTGAAGCCGCCAAGGCCTTTGCCGGTGACTTCAAGACCAAGACCTTCGCCGACGTTCTGAAGGCGGCCAAAACGGCCGGCCTCGTGACACAGGACGTTTCCGCCGACAGCATGATCGACACATCGTTTGTCGATGCAGCGAACAAGTGACCTCTGACCGCCAACGGGACCGTAATGTCTAGCTCAGAATTGTCGTCGACAACGAAGGAAAGACCCCGCGCGCAATCGCGCGCGGGCGTCGGTAGACCACCCAGCGCCTTTCGGATCGGGGATCCGATCAGCGGCCGGTCGTTTTTTCTGATTGCGGTTTCCGTTTTTGCCCTGCTCTTTGCCGTGTGGTGGGTTGCGACCGTCACAGGATGGGTAAAGCCCATCTTCCTGCCCTCGCCCGGAGCGGTGTGGGCCAAGATGGTGGAACTGGCAGTCGATGGTACGCTGTGGACCGATGCCGGGATCAGCATTTATCGCATGCTCGTCGGTTTTCTGATTGCATCGGCCCTGGCGATCCCGATCGGGGTCATGATCGGCTGTTTCAAGACCTGGGAAGCGGCCATCGAGCCTTTCGTCGACTTCGTCCGCTATATGCCAGTCGTCGCCTTTGTTCCGCTGACCATTCTGTGGGCGGGAACAAGCGATATCCAGAAGTTCGTCATCATCTTTATCGGAACCTTCTTCCAACAGGTGCTGATGGTCATGGACAGCGTCAAGCGAGTGCCGACCGACTTTGTCGGACTTGGCCGTACGCTTGGCATGTCGGAAACCAAGATCCTGTGCCGCATCGTTCTGCCGTCCGCCCTCCCCGGCATCTGGGACACGCTGCGCATCAGCCTCGGCTGGGCCTGGACCTGGCTTGTGCTGGCAGAGCTTGTCGCGGCGACGTCCGGCCTCGGCTATCGGATCGTCGTCTCCCAGCGATATTTCCAGACGCAGACGATCATTGGTTACATCCTGCTCCTTGGCTTGCTCGGTCTGATCACAGACCAGAGCATGAAGGCCCTGGAGCGCGTCTTCTTCCGCTACGCTTCGAGGCATTGAGATGAGCGAACCCAAACTTAAGATCGAGGGTCTCAACAAATGGTATGATGGCAGGAAGAGCCGCGTTCATGCCCTTAGCAGTATCGACCTGGAACTCGCCGACAACGAGTTCGTCTCCCTGGTCGGCGCCTCCGGCTGCGGTAAGAGTACGCTGCTGTCTATCGTGGCCGGACTTCAGGGCTTCGACAACGGCGTGCTTCTGACGGACGGCGCGCCGATCGTCGGCCCCGGGCTTGATCGCGGCGTCGTCTTCCAATCCTACACACTTCTGCCGTGGTTAACCGCACAGCAGAATGTGGAATTTGCGCTGCAGGCCGCTGGGCTACCAGCAGCCGAGTGCCGGGATGTCGCCCGCCATCACATCGAACTGGTGAAGCTCACCAAATTCGCCGATGCATTTCCATCGCAACTGTCGGGCGGGATGAAACAGCGCGTCGCCATTGCGCGTGCCCTTTCCTACCGCCCGAAAATGCTGTTGATGGATGAGCCGTTCGGTGCGCTGGACGCACTGACTCGTCACCAAATGCAGGAACTGCTGACTCAGATCTGGGAAGAGCATCGGCTGACCGTTCTCTTCGTCACGCACGATGTCGAAGAAGCCGTCTATCTGTCCGACCGTATCGTGGCGATGAGCATCAATCCGGGACGCATCAACGCGACTTTCCATGTCGGGCTTTCCCGCCCACGTAACCAGGATATGATCGCCTCGTCGGAATTCGTTGCGCTCCAAAAGCAGGTTCTTGCCGCGATCCACGCCGGATCGCAAAGTGAGTTAGAACATTGATTCTGCCAATGTGAAGCAGCTGCGCATTTGACCTCAATTCAAAGGAAAAACTATGTTCGAAACCCTCACCGCCGCCCCGCCAGACAAGATCCTCAGCCTCTCGATTCTCTACAGGAACGACGAGCGGCCGACGAAAATGGATCTCGGCGTCGGCGTCTACAAGGACTCGCAGGGTGCGACCGTCATCATGCGGGCCGTGCGTGACGCCGAGAAGCGGCTTTATGAAAGCCAGACGACCAAGACCTATGTCGGCATGGCAGGCGATGAAGGTTTCAACAAGGCCATGCTGAAGCTGGTCTTTGGCGAGAAGGCCGATCTCTCACGCATGTTTGCCTGCCAGACAGCGGGCGGCTCGGGCGCGCTTCGCACGATCGCCGACCTGCTGGCAAAGGCCCGGCCGGACGCCACCGTCTGGCTCTCCGACCCGACCTGGGTAAATCATGTGCCGATCCTGAAGGCTGCAGGCTTCAAAACCGCGACCTATCCCTATTTCGATCCAGCCAGCGGCACGGTAAAGGCCGATGCCATGCTCGAGGGATTGAAGCAGGCGAAGGCTGGCGACATCATCCTGCTACATGGCTGCTGCCATAACCCGACCGGCGCCAATCTGACGATCGAGCAGTGGGGTCCGGTCGTGGATCTGCTCATCGAGCGCGACCTTTTCCCCTTCGTCGATCTTGCCTACCAAGGTTTCGGCGACGGTCTGGAGGAAGACGCCGCCGCCGTTCGCCTGCTGGCAAGCAAGGTGCCGGAAATGGCTATCGCCACCTCCTGCTCGAAGAATTTCTCGGTCTACCGCGATCGCCTCGGCGCCGTCATCCTGATGGGCAAGAATGCAGAGAGCGTAAAGATCGCCGGCAGCCAGGCGCTCGCGACCACTCGCGTGCTGTATTCCATGCCGCCGGACCATGCTGCCGCCGCCGTCCGCATTATCCTCGAGGACGATGCACTGCGCGCTGACTGGAAGTCCGAACTCGAAGCCATGCGGCTTCGCATGCTCAATCTGCGAAAGGGCTTTGCCGAGGCGCTCCGTCGCCAATCCAACTCCTCTCGCTTCGATTTTATTGCCGATCACCGGGGCATGTTCTCGCGGCTCGGCCTGACCGAAGCACAGGTCGATCGCCTGCGAGACGAGTTCGGGATTTACATGGTCAGCGATTCTCGCTTCAACGTCGCCGGCCTCCGAGAGGATCGGCTCGACGACCTCGCCAGGGCCGTGGTTGCGGTGCTCTGACGGACGTTTGAAGCACTTGAGGAGCCGGCTCGCGCCGGCTTTTCAGTGAGATGACATGCACGGATATTTGGGCTGGGCTATCGAGTGCTCAAATCTCGCGCGATTAACAACGGTCGGGCGAGTTCCCATGCCGATAGGCACGACAAACAATTGTTTTCGCCGAGGTGACCGGGCTCATTGCGCAATGCTTATTCACAGTCCTGACTGTCAGCCATCGCATTATATCGATACGCACGATGCTCCGCCATCGGCGTGAATTTTCGGTGATGCACCTCCAGATGCGGAAGAAGGGCGCCGACCGCATCCCATGCCTGCGTTTCGGTCTGCGTTTCCGGACCTTTCAATATATCTGCGATTTCGAGCAATACGGCTTCGCGGTCGATTGTGGTCACCTTGCCGTTGTCGACGACCAAACATCCGCCGATAAACACCTGATGGACGGCATGTCGCCCCCCGCGATGCAGAACGGCATCCGCCGGAGATGTTCTCATATTGAGATGCGGGCGGCCAATTTTACGTTGATCCATCAGCACGATATCGGCCTGCAGACCGGGCTCGAGCCGGCCCGTAAAGCCACCGAAGCCGACGGATTTGGCGCCATGTTCCGTGGCCATCTGCAGCACGGCGCCGGCATCGGGCCGGTCGTTCCACAGTCCGGTCTCGCGATGCAACGCCCAGACAAGTTTCATCTCGAGCGTCATATCGCGATCATCTGCGATATTCGACTGGTCGATGCCGAGCGCCACCGGAATGCCGCGACGGCGCATCTCGTTGACAGGAGCGATACCGCTGCCGAGCCGAAGCCCCGAAGACGCATTGTGACATATGGTACAGCCGCAGTCGGCGATGATGTCGAGATCAGCGCGGCTCATCCAATTGCCGTGGCCAAACGTCACATTCGAGCCGAGGCAC
Source organism: Rhizobium sp. (assembly GCA_036383055.1). GTDB lineage: Bacteria > Pseudomonadota > Alphaproteobacteria > Rhizobiales > Rhizobiaceae > Rhizobium. Next base: position 5,996 of record DASVPC010000173.1, read on the forward strand.
TCGAGCGCCTTCAAATGCTGCACGGCGCTGTGGCCGAACTTATTGTGGGCAAAACTGGATTGCCGCTCGGTTTCCAGAAGATGCATATGCACTTGTGCGTCAGAATTGCGCGCCGTTTCGAAGATGGTCTGGAGGCATTCATCGGTGCACCAGTGAAGGTTCGCGGGCGCGAGATTGATGCGGACATGATCGGGCTGCGCCGCCGACCAGCGCTCGCTGAGCGCTCTGTAAAACGCCATGAGTTCTGCGACCGGCACCGCGGCGGCACTGAGTTTCGGC
>DASVPC010000174.1:0-2889 GCA_036383055.1 Rhizobium sp.
CCCGCGAACATGGCATCGTTGTGGCGCTCGGCGTCAATGAGCGCGATCATGGCACGCTCTACAATACGCAACTGCTTTTCGATGCCGACGGCAGCCTGATCCTGAAGCGCCGCAAGATCACCCCGACCTTTCACGAGCGGATGATCTGGGGCCAGGGCGACGCTTCGGGCCTGAAGGTTGTCGACAGCGCCATTGGCCGCATCGGTGCGCTGGCCTGCTGGGAGCATTACAATCCGCTTGCCCGTTATGCGTTGATGGCGCAGCACGAGGAAATCCACATTGCCCAGTTTCCGGGCTCCATGGTCGGGCCGATCTTTGCCGATCAGATGGAGGTAACGATCCGCCATCACGCGCTGGAAAGCGGCTGCTTCGTCGTCAATGCCACGGGATGGCTGACGGATGATCAGATCGTCTCGATTACACCGGATGCGGGCCTGCAAAAGGCGCTGCGGGGCGGCTGCATGACGGCGATCATTTCCCCTGAAGGCAAGCATCTCGTGGCGCCACTCACCGAAGGCGAGGGCATCCTCGTCGCCGATCTCGACATGAGTCTCATTCTCAAGCGCAAGCGCATGATGGATTCGGTCGGCCATTATGCCCGGCCCGAGTTGCTGCACCTCGTCATGGATGCACGGCCGGCCGCGCCGATGAGGGCATCGACCATACACGCCGCCTTCCCCGGCGAAACATTGACAACCGACATGAGCGATGGAGAACAGGATGCGTCTTTCGACGGAAACGCTGATCAACGAATTGCAGTCCTTCGGAGCCCGGTTGGTTGATCCCAAGGCTGGCCAGGAAAGCCGGCGCGGCGGAGCAGGGCCGTCCGACCACAAGGCGCTGACCATCGACGGCATGACCGTCATGGTGCCGGTACACACGGCGCCGGCTTTCGAAAGCCCCTATCTGGTCGAGAAGCCGGACGAGGAGGGCAAGAGCCGGATCAGCCGGGATGGCACCGTTATCGGCGAAGTGTCCTTTCCGCTGCGCCCAAGATTTTACGAACGCTCGACGGCGGAGGGCATTGCCTATTCGCAGATCGCGGTCCTGCACGGCAAGGACGTGCTGGCAACCACGGTGCTGCAAACCTGCATCCGCTACCAGAGCCGTACCAAGACCTGTCAGTTCTGCGCCATCGGCCAGTCGCTGGCGGCCGGAAGGACGATCGCCCACAAGACGCCGGCGCAACTGGCCGAAGTAGCGAAAACCGCCGTCGAGCTGGATGGCGTCAAGCATATGGTGATGACGACTGGAACCCCGAGGAGCGACGATCGCGGCGCCGCCGTGCTCGCCGAAAGCGCCCGGGCCATCAAGGCAGCCGTTGACCTGCCGATCCAGGCCCAGTGCGAACCGCCGGAGGACGATATCTGGTTCCAGCGCATGAAGGATGCCGGCGTCGACGCGCTCGGCATGCATCTCGAAGTGGTTACGCCTGAGATCCGCGCTCGTATCATGCCGGGCAAGGCGCAGGTCGGGATCGAGAAGTACATGCGATCCTTCAAGGCCGCCGTCGAGGTTTTCGGGCGTGGCCAGGTCTCGACCTATATCCTCGCCGGGCTCGGCGACTCGCGCGAGGCGATCCTCGGGATTTGCGAGGAATTGATCGCAATCGGCGTTTATCCCTTCGTCGTGCCCTTCGTGCCGATCTCCGGCACGCCGCTCGAAAGCCACCCTGCGCCGAAGCCGGAATTCATGCATTCGATCCTTGGCCCACTGTCCCGGATGCTGGTCACCAGCGGTTTGAAGGCTGTCGACATCAAGGCCGGTTGCGGTAAATGCGGCGCCTGCTCGGCCCTTTCCACCTATGAGAGGACGTTGACGCCATGATTTTCGAACCGTTCTCGGCGTTCAACGCCAGCGAATACATGGTGAAATTCACCACATCGGCCTGGGAGCGCCGCGAGGCCTATGCGCTTCGTCGCGACGTTTTCTGCAAAGAGCAGGGAATATTCAAGGGCGATGACCGCGACGGCTTCGACGAATACGCGATCCCGATCGTCGCCCTGTCGATGATGGGGGTTGCAGCCGACCGCGTGGTGGGCACGGTCCGCATCCATGAGGAGGAACCCGGTCTCTGGTGGGGTTCGCGGCTCGCCGTTCATTCGGATTTCCGGGCGATCGGCGCGCTGGGCACGACGTTGATCAAGCTCGCGGTTTCCTCCGCCAACGCTTTTGGCTGCCACACATTCTTGGCCAATGTCCAAAGCCAGAACGGCCTTCTGTTTCGCCGGCTGCATTGGGAGGTGCTGGACGAGTTCGAAATCCATGGCAAACCGCATCTGCGGATGAAGGCCGATCTTTCCTACTATCCGCCTTGCCGCACGCCGGAGACCGGCTTTGTCGCGCTGCCGAAGAGGGCGGCGTAATGAGCGCAGAACTCGACATCGCCGCTCTTGCCGCGCGGCTGGCCGCGACTTCGGGCATAGCCGCCAAGCAAGATATCGGTTTTGCCGCATCGAGCCTTGGGCTTGCCGGCCAGCCGGTGGCGGTCGGTGACGATTGCGCCGCGATTGCCGATGGCGACGGCTATCTGCTGTTCGCCATCGAAGGTTTTATCAACGAGTTTGTCGCCACTGACCCCTGGTTTGCCGGCTGGTGCGGCGTGATGGTCAATATTTCCGATATCGCCGCCATGGGCGGCTGGCCGATCGCTGTCGTCGACGCGGTCTGGGCCAATGGAGAAGCGGGCGCAAAGCCCGTGCTTGAAGGCATGCGCGCCGCAGCCAGCATATACGGCGTGCCGATTGTCGGTGGCCACACTAATATCAAGACTGACCGGAGCCAGCTGTCCGTTGCCATCCTTGGCCGGGCCAGAAAGCTGCTGACCAGTTTCGACGCGAAGCCGGGTGATGTGCTGGTGGTGGCCGTCGACCATCGCGGCGCCTACCG
>DASVPC010000175.1:0-19202 GCA_036383055.1 Rhizobium sp.
GCTCTGCCCCTGGCTTGCCACCGTCACCTTGACCGTGAGGCTTTCGCCCGGTCCGCCGACACGCATGCCGGAGACGGGGGCGGCGTCGCGGTAGCAAAGGCCGGTGGCGATGCGGACGTAGCGCTCGTCGGGGCAGACGTCATTAGCGGGATCGAAGCCGACCCAGCCGAGGCCGGGAACATGCGCTTCGGCCCAGGCGTGGGTCGCGGCCTGTTCGTTCTTGCCTTCCATCATCAGATAGCCCGAGACGTAGCGCGCCGGAATGTTCAGCGCGCGGGCGCCGGCGATGAAGATATGGGCGTGGTCCTGGCAGACGCCGCTCTTCTTCTCCAGCGCCTGCTCGGCGGTCGTTTCCGTGTCGCTGCTGCCGGGCTTGTAGTCTACCGTCTGATGGATGGCGCTCATCAGCGAGTGCATCCGGCCGAGTTCATTGTCTCCGGAAACGCCGCGCAGCAGCTCCTTGGTCAGCTTGCCGGCTTTCGTGCGCGGCGTATCCCGCAGGAAGAGCCAGAGGGGGCCAAAGCCGCTGTGCGGGCCGAGGACACCGTTTAGGTCCTGCGTTTCGATCTCGCCGCTGGCGACGATGCGGGTTGAATCCTGCTCGCCGTCGAGCGAGACGAGCGTGACACGGTTGGCGAACTGGTCGTCATATTCGACCTCCGGATGAGCGCCTTCCACGGTGAGCTTCCAGTTGTGGACGGTTTGGCCGATGCCGGTCAGCGGCGTCAGCCGCAGGCGCTGCAGCGAGAACTGCGACGGTTCGTCGTAGCGGTATTCCGTGATGTGGCTGATCGTCAGTCTCATATTGTCATCCGCTTACTGATAAAACCGGTAGCCGTCGGAGATTTCCGCGCCGAGCTTGTTGTTGCGCGAAACGAAATCCTCCAGGAATTCGTGCAGACCCTGGTCCATGATGTTCTTGACGGTGAGTTTCTGCAGCATCTCGCAGGTGGCGTCGGCGGTATCGTGCGCCGGCAGCCGCTTGTTGTGCTCCAGCGCCAGATAGCTGATATTGCTGACGATCTTGTCGTAACAATAGGCGAGCGAGCGCGGCATCTGGCTGTTGAGGATCAGGAAGTCGGCGATGTTGGCCGGCTTGTATTCCGGATCGTAGGCCCATTTGTAGGCGCGGTGGGCGGAGACCGAACGCAGGATCGATTCCCACTGCGCGTTGTCGAGCGAGGAGCCGACATGCGAGACCGAGGGCAGCAGGACGTAATATTTAACATCCAGGATCCGGGCGGTATTGTCGGCGCGTTCGATGAAGGTGCCGATGCGGGCAAAGTTGTAAAGCTCATTGCGCAGCATCGAGCCGTGGAAGGCGCCACGGATCAATCCGGCACGCCGCTTGATGACGTCGATCGTCTCCGGCAGTTCGGCGGTCTTCAGGCGCTTGCCGAGCAATGTCTTCAGTTCGATCCAGCACTCATTGGTCGCTTCCCAGGTGTCGCGGGTGAGCGCCGTGCGAACCATGCGGGCATTGTTGCGGCCATATTCGATACAGGACATCACGCTCGACGGATTGGAGCGATCGCGCATCAGATAGTCGATCGCGTCGGCGCCCGTCAGCTTGCCGTGCACTTCGTTATAGGCTTCGCGGACGCCGGCGCTTTGCAGCACGCCGTCCCAATCGTCTTCCACCGCCCCGCTGCGCGTCAGCGACATGCGCTGACCGGCATCGACAAGGCGGGCTATGTTTTCGGCGCGCTCGATGTAACGGAACATCCAGTAGAGGCCATTCGCGGTTCTTCCAAGCATGTCCGTTTCAGTCCTCCAGAACCCAGGTATCTTTTGTGCCGCCGCCCTGGCTGGAATTGACTACCAGCGAGCCTTCCTTCAGGGCCACGCGCGTCAGGCCGCCGGGAATGATCCGCACCTTGTCGGACACCAGCACATAGGGGCGCAGATCGACGTGGCGGGGTGCGATGCCCTTGTTGACGAGGATCGGCACGGTCGACAGCGAAAGGGTCGGCTGCGCGATGTAGTTGTTCGGCCTGCTCTTCAGCTTCTCGGCGAATTCCGCCCGTTCCTTCTTCGAGGCGGTCGGTCCCACAAGCATACCGTAGCCGCCGGAACCATGGACTTCCTTGACGACGAGGTCCGCCAGGTTGTCGAGCACGTATTGCAGGCTGTCGGGCTCGGAACAGCGCCAGGTCGGCACGTTCTCAAGGATCGGCTTGCGACCGGTATAGAATTCGACGATCTCAGGCATGTAGGAATAGATCGCCTTGTCGTCGGAAATACCCGTGCCGGGCGCGTTGGCGATGGTGATGTGGCCGGCGCGATAGACATCCATGATGCCGGGAATGCCGAGCGCCGAATCCGAGCGGAAGGTGAGGGGGTCGAGGAAATCGTCGTCGACGCGGCGGTAGAGCACGTCGATCGCCTCATAGCCGCGCGTGGTACGCATCTTCACCTTGCCGTCGATGACGCGCAAGTCCGAGCCTTCCACCAGCTCGACGCCCATCATGTCGGCGAGGAAAGAGTGTTCGTAATAGGCGGAATTGTAGATGCCGGGCGTCAGCACCGCGACGCGCGGCTTGCCGGTGCAGCCGGGAGGGGCGAGCGAGGCGAGGCTCTGGCGCAGTTGCAGCGGATAGTCCTCGACACGCTGCACCTTGTTCTGGTGGAACAGCTCGGGGAACATCTGCATCATGGTTTCCCGGTTTTCCAGCATATAGCTGACGCCGGAAGGCGTGCGGGCATTGTCCTCCAGCACGTAGAATTCGTCCTCGCCGGTACGCACGATGTCGGTGCCGACGATGTGGGTATAGACGCCGCCGGGTGGGCGGAAGCCGATCATCTCCGGCAGGAAGGCATCGTTCTTCTCGATCAGTTCGCGCGGGATGCGGCCGGCGCGGATGATCTCCTGCTTGTGGTAGATGTCGTGGAGGAAGGCGTTGAGAGCGATGACCCGCTGTTCGATGCCCTGGGCGAGTTTGCGCCATTCACGGCCGGAAATGATACGCGGAATGATGTCGAAGGGGATCAGCTTTTCGGAGGAATCTGCGTGTCCGTAGACCGCAAAGGTGATGCCCGTCTTTCGGAAGATGTTTTCCGCGTCGCGGGATTTGGCAATGAGATGGCCTCTGTCCTGGCCGGAGTACCATTCGAAATATTTTTCGTAAGGCGCGCGCGGACTTTCATCCGCAGTAATCATTTCGTCAAATGCCAAAGGTGCGGTCCCCATTTTTTTCCATTTGAGTACAACAGTTTTGACAATGCAAGAAGTATGCGCGTTTGCGTGCACGAATTTCGAAGCCGCCAAAAGTGCCGGATTTGCAGGCATTCTGGATTGCCATGGGGGAACGTGGTCGACGATTGCCTCCAAATCGCGATCAAAATTTGAGCATTTGCTTATTCCGCTGTCCGAACGCCGGAACTGCACGCCGAATCTCCTCAAGCCCGACTGGCGAGAGCTGACATGAAGGAAAATTGATCCTTGTGTTCAGCGGATCGATTTTGACGCTTTGCATGCCTTCGGCTATCAGCGGGTTGCCCGCTTGGGTGCGTGACGTTCCGGCCTCAATTCTGACGCCGGCTCCGGTGTGCGAAATCAATGTCAGTCCGAACCCATGTCCCTCGATAAATTCGCACCGGCCATCTTCGTCTTTCTATGGTCCACGGGCTGGATCGTCGCGAAATATGCGACGATGCATTCGGGACCGTTCACTTTCCTGATAATCCGCTACAGCCTGTCGGCGCTCGCTTTTGTCCTGTTCTGCGCGATTAGCGGCGCGAAATGGCCGCGCGATTGGTCGAGCGTCTTTCGCGCTATTTATTCCGGCATGTTTCTGCACGGCATCTATCTTTGCTGCCTCTGGTGGGCGATCTCCAAAGGCGTGCCTGCGGGGATCGCCGGCATCATTGCCGCCCTGCAGCCGCTGATGACGGCGATGGCCGCGCCCTATCTGGTCGGCGAGCGGCTGCAGCCGGTGCAGCGTCTTGGCCTGCTGCTCGGTTTCGTCGGCATCGCGATTGCGATTTCGCCGAAGCTCCTGGGGTCGGATACAGCGAGCCTCTGGCAATCGGCGATCCCGCTCGGCGTCAATCTGCTGGCAATGGTGTCGGTGACCTACGGCACGCTCTATCAGAAGCGCCATCTGCAGACCGGCGATCTCCGGACGATCGCGACGCTACAATATGTCGGCGCGCTGATCGTCACCGTCCCGTTGGCGCTGATGTTCGAGGATCTGCATTTCGACGGCACCCACGAGGCGATCCTTGCCGTCATCTGGTCGGTCTTCGGCCTGTCGATGGGCGCGGTCGGCCTGTTGCTCTATCTGATCCGGCGAGGACAGGTGTCGCGCGCGGCCTCGCTGATCTACCTGATGCCGCCCGCCGTTGCCATCGAAGCGGCGATTGCCTTCGGCGAGCCGCTGACCCTGCCGATCATCATCGGCACACTGGTCGTTGTGACCGGGGTCTATCTGACCAACAGGCGCACGGCGGATGTGGTGCCCGAATAGGGCATCCGTCGAGGGTCGTCCGTTTTCAGCGCCGGAAAAGCCTGCCGTCCATGATGAGCAGACTGGAAGCGATCAAAGCCAATCCGGCGAATTCGTAAAGCTCAAGCCTTTCGCCCAGAAAGGCAGCGCCCAGAATGATCGCGCTGGCGGGAACCAGCAGCGTGACGAGGGATGCGTTTGTCGCGCCGGCCGAAGCGATGATGTTGAAATAGAGGATGAAGGCGAATGCCGTCGTGAAGACTGCGAGAAAACCGACAGCCATCCAGATGGAAATGCTCGACGTGACGATGCTCTCGGGCCGGTAGAGAACGAAGACGATCGGCGCCATCAGGATGGTGGACGCGGTGAGCTGGCCGGTTGCGACGACGGATGGCTTGATATCCCTGAAGCGCTTGGCATAGACGACGGCAAAGGCATAGGAAATCGCCGCCCCGACGACCGCCAGCTTGGCCCATGTCGGGCCGTCGGTCTGGAATAGAAGGCCCGGGCCGATCATGATTGCCGCTCCCGCGATCCCGAGTGCCACACCGATGAGCTTGGCCGTCGACAGTTTCTCATCCGCCGTCAGCAGGTTTGCCACCAGGATCGTCCAGAGCGGCGTCGTCGCGTAAAGCACGGAGGCGAGACCCGCACCGATCTTCGTTTGTCCGGTGAAGATTAGGGAGAACGGGATGACATTGTTGAGCAGGGCGAGGCACAGGAAGGAACCGGGCCTCGCCAAGGCCGGCGCGAAGGAAATCCCACGCAACCGCAGCCATAGATGCAGGACAAGCGCTGCGATCGATACGCGGTAAAGAACGAGCGCCAAGGGTGGAATGTCGGTGACGGCGATACGGGCAAAGAAAAACGAGCCACCCCAAAGACCGCCGAGAAGCAAGAGTTGCCCCCAGTCGCCTGCCGACATCGACGGTGTCAATGCTGTCGTGCGCAACGTGCTGCCCCCAATATTGTGAGTTTTGCGCGTGTACCGGCAGCTTATCCGTTTGGAGTCTAATTTAGGCGGAATAACCGTTTAAATGTTCCCGGTTGATCGGGATGAGATTTCCGAGAAATCTCTGCAATTTTGAAATTGGTGCCGTGGCTGTCCCGCACAAGATTTCCACGGCTTCAAATGACAACAAAAAAGGGGGCCGATCGGCCCCCTTCGTCATTCAATCAGGATTGAATCAAGCGCGTTCGCGGCGCTGGCCACCATTGCCGGGACCACGGCGCTTCATGCCGCCGTTGCCGCGCTCGTTGCGCTGTTCGCCCTGAGCGTTCTGGCCACGATCTTCATGGCGACCCGTGGGGCGGCCGTGAGCGTGGCGGGAGCCGCGATGGGCGCCGGCTTCGTTTGCCGCGCCGTTGTGCTGCGGCTTCTTGGCCGGGCGGAAATCGGACGTCGATGCGAGATCGTTGTCCACTTCCGGACGCGGGGCGCGCTCGTCGCGACGCTGGCCGCGGAAGTCGGCATTGCGGTTGTTCTCGCGCTGCGGACGACGTTCCTGACGCTCGCCGTTATGGGCGCCGGCTTCACCTTCGCGATGAGGACGACGAGCCGGCCGGGCGGGGCGGCCTTCGGCACGTCCCTGACCTGCGCCACCACGACCCTGGCCTTGACCCTGGCCGCCGCGACCGCCGCGGTTGTTGTTGCCGCGAGCCGGACGGCCACGGTCGGCATGAGCCTCACCGCTGGCAACGGCGATCTCGATGCCCATCAGGCGCTCGATATCGCGCAGCAGGCGGGCTTCGTCGGGAGCGCAGAAGGCAATGGCAATGCCGTCGCGGCCGGCGCGTGCGGTACGGCCGATGCGGTGAACATAGGCGTCCGGCACTTCCGGCAGGTCATAATTATAGACATGCGTAACGCCGGGGATGTCGATGCCGCGAGCGGCGACGTCGGTGGCGACGAGAACGCGGACTTCGCCATCACGGAAGCCCTTCAGGGCACGCTCGCGCTGACCCTGGCTCTTGTTGCCGTGGATAGAAGCGGCTGCAAAGCCGACATGTTCGAGATGCTTCATCAGTTTCTCGGCACCGTGCTTGGTGCGCAGGAAGACCATGGCGCGGCCATCCGGATTGGCTGAAATGCTTTCCTTCAGGATCTCGGTCTTGTGGTTCTGACCGGAAACGAAGTGGACATACTGTTCTACCTTGTCGGCGGCCTTGCCCGGAGGCGACACTTCGACCTTGACCGGATTGGTCAGGTATTCGGAAGCGAGATCGGCGATGGTCTTCGGCATGGTGGCCGAGAACAGCATGGTCTGGCGCTTGGCCGGAACCATCTTGGAGATCTTGCGCAGATCGTGGATGAAGCCGAGGTCGAGCATCTGGTCGGCTTCGTCGAGGACGAGGTAGCTGACCTGGCCGAGCGACAGGGCGCGGCGGCTGATGAGGTCGAGCAGGCGGCCGGGGGTGGCGACGAGAATGTCGGTGCCGCGCTCGAGCTGCAGCTGCTGCTTGTTGATGGAGGCGCCGCCGACGACGACATTGATCCTCAGCGCCGTCTTGCGGACGAAAAGCTTAAGATTGTCGGCGATCTGGTTCACCAGTTCGCGGGTGGGGGCGAGGATAAGCGTACGGACGGTGCGGTTGTCGGGGCGCTTGGCATCCTTCAACAGCATTTCGATGATTGGCAGGCCGAAGGCGGCAGTTTTGCCGGTGCCGGTCTGAGCAAGGCCGATGAGATCGCGGCCATTGAGGACAAGCGGGATCGCCTGCGCCTGAATTGGCGTCGGCGTCGTGAAGTTGTTCAGCGACAGCGTATCGACGATCTGCTTGGAGAGACCAAGCGAGTTAAAATCGGTCAATTCAATACCTTTCGGGGGCGCCAAAGCAAATAGGCCGGGTCGCACCATGCGGTCCGGTCTGTCTCTGGCGTCAAGAACCCCGCGTGAAGTGGGAACTTGTAAGTTGGAAAAAGCTTTCCAGCGCATCTGACCGCCTTGGGTGCGGTCTCATTTCAAAAGCGCTTTTGTCCTTCTCTTGCGTACATAAAGTCCCGCAGGGCACGCTCACGCGGCGGCCGGAAGGTGAAAGCTGAGGCGCATTTGGTCCTATTCGCTGCCAAAGTCAAGGGGCACGGTCGAAAGCTTGTTCGTGGACGCAATAAAAACGCCGCCGGAAGGCCGGCGGCGTCAACAGGTTCACGGATGGGCAGATTGGGCCTAACGGCAGACCTCTACGCGAAACGGCTGGCCCCAGCGGTCGTGGCGCCACGACCAGTAGCAGCCGTGGTATGGACGCTCGTAGACCCGCTCATAGACCGGACCGTCGTAATAGGCCGGATAGGTGCGGTAGTAGGTCGGATAAGCCGGGTAAACCGGACGGGCGGCCTCCGCCACAAGGGCGCCGCCGACAAGGCCGGCAGCGAGGCCGCCGAAGATTGCGCCGCGCTCGGAAGCGGCGGCAGTTGTGGTCGTTGCGGCGGCCACGCTGCCGAGTGTCAGCGCTATGAGGCCAGCCGTGGTTACAGTGCGAAGCACAGACATTGAAATTCCTTTCCCAAACAAAAGGCCTCCCAGCCGAAGCCGAGGATGAAATTGGGCGGGAAACAGGGCGAAGTCGCGGCCAAACGGACGTCTGCCACATTAAATTTTGTTCATGCTGGACGTATGGAGCCTGTTGATTTCACTCTAGAAATCAGTCGGCACGCCGCCTTCCTGCTTGCGCCTTGCCACAAAGCTATCGAGCTCCTCCTCGATCGCCGGATCCAGCGGCGGACGCTCGTAATGGGCAAGGGTTTCCTTGAAGATGCGGTTGGCGTGATCATAGGTTGTGGGACGACCGGCCTCGGACCAGGTCTCGTAATTGCGCCAGTCGGAAAGAATGGGCGAATAGAAGGCGGTCTCATAGCGGGCGAGCGTATGGGCCGTGCCGAAATAGTGGCCGCCGGGGCCGACATCGCGCACGGCGTCCAGCGCCAGTGCATCCTGGCTGACATCGAGCGGCGTCAGGAATTCGGCGACCATTTGCAGCATGTCGACATCGAGGATGAATTTTTCGAAACAGGCGGTTAGTCCACCCTCGCTCCAGCCGGCGGCGTGCAGCACGAAATTGCCGCCGCCCTGGGTCAGCGCCCAGAGCGACAGTGCCGACTCGTAGGCCGCCTGCGCGTCCAGCGTATTGGAGGCGTTGGTATTCGAGGTGCGATAGGGAATGCCGTAGCGACGGGCGAGCTGGCCGCCGGCGACCACCGCCTTCATATATTCCGGCGTGCCGAAGGCGGGTGCGCCTGTCTTCATGTCGACATTCGAGGTGAAGCCGCCATACATGACAGGCGCCCCCTTGCGCACCATCTGGCTGAAGGCGATGCCGCAGAGCGCTTCGGCATTCTGCTGCACCAGCGCGCCGGCAATGGTCACCGGCGCCATGGCGCCTGCGAGCGTGAAGGGCGTGATGACCACGACCTGGCCGCGCGACGACATCTCGATGATGCCCTGCAGCATCGGCCCATCGAGGCGCAGCGGGGAGGAGGAGTTGATGATGGTGAAGAGCGACGGCTCGCGCTCCATCTGTTCCATGCTGATGCCGCGGCCGATGCGGGCGATCTCGATGCCGTCAAGATTGCGCTGTTTGCCCAGGGAATAGCAATGAAACGCCTTGTCGGTCAGCTTGACGATGTCGGAGAGGCAGTCGAGATGGCGCACCGAGGCATGGATATCGATGGGCTCGACGGGATAGCCGCCGGTCATGTGGATGACGTCGTAGGATTGGGCAAGCTTGATCAGCTTGCGGAAATCCTCCTGATTGCCGGCCCGTCTGCCACCCTCGCGGTCGGCGACGAAGGGGGCCGAGGCGACCTGGGCAAAGACGAGGTTCTTGCCGCCAATTTCGACGTTTCTCAGCGGATTGCGGGCATGCAGCGTGAAGGTTGAGGGGACGGAAGCGATCAGTTCCATGATCATGCCACGATCGAAGCGGACGCGCTCGGTGCCGGTCGCGACGTCTGCGCCGGCCGCCTTCATGCGCTCGCGCGCTTCCGGCAGGATGATGTCCATGCCGATCTCTTCGAGAATGGTCAGCGACGCCTCGTGAATGTCGTCCAGCGTCTCCGGCGACAGAAGCTCGGTGCGCGCGAGATTGTTGACGAGGTTGAGGTATTTCGCGCCGCTCGGTTTGCGGCTGCGCTCGGCTCCCCGGCCACCGGCCCGGCGGCGGCGCTCGGCCGGCACCGTTGCTGTATCGGCTTCGCGCAAGGCCGTTGTCGCATCGTCGCTCATCGCTGTTCCTCCGCCATTGTCCTGATGCGATTCTTGGCAGAGTTCGACGTCGGATGCTGTCGTCGTTTGCGACCAGGGGGTGACCGTTTTGGGATAGTCAATGGCCTGAACGCGACGTTTGGAGAGGCGGAAATATGGTTAACGGCTTGTTAAAGCGCTTTGTGATACAGCCTTGGTTCAGTAAACTATCGTGAGCGGTGAGAAGAGGGGCGCTGTTGAACTCGGACGGTGAACTGCTGGAGTTGGCCTGCCGCCGGATCGCCGATCTGGATCAGCCGGCTTATGTCAAGAACAGCGATCTGCGCTATGTCGCCGTCAACCAGGCCTATGCGCGGTTTTTCCGGCGCGATATCTCCGATTTCATTGGCAATCGCAGCCGCGATCTCTTCGATAGCGGCGAAGAAGTCGACCGGGAGGACAAGGAGCGCCGGTCACTGGTGTTCGGCTCCGAGGAGACGGCTCTGTGCTTCGATCCGGCCGGTCATGTCCGGTCGAGGGTGCAGATCGAAAGCTTCTCGCCGTCCGAAGACCGTCTTTATGTCTTCGGCATATTTCTCGATGCGCCGGCCGTGCCTTCGGTTTCACCCTCCGAGACGCGTGACGTCGGCATTCCGGGTGAAGGCGTCGACGAGACCGGGCTTTATCGCACCATTCTCGAGGACTTGCCCGTTGCCTCCTTCGTGCGCGACGCCAATCATCGGCTGATCTATTCCAACGAGGCCTATGCGGCGATTACCGGACTCAGCCGGGCCGAGGTGCTGGGCAAGACCGAACACGAGATGTTCGAAACCGGCGCCGATGATTATTTTGCCGAAAACGAGCAAGTGCTGAACGAGGGGCAAGGACTTGCCTTCGAGGGGCAGGTGGTCGATCGGCAGCATGTGACGCATCCGATCATGACACGCATCAACCGTGTCGTCACCGCGGATGGCAAGCGCTATGTCGTTGGTTCGATGAACGATATTTCCGTATTGAAGCTGCGCGAGACACAGCTGATCGAGGCGCAGGCGCGCGCCGAGGCATTGCATCAGGATCTCGGGAGCATCCTCCGTTCCATGCCGATCGGCGTGATGATCCACGATAGCGATCGCAACGTCGAATATACCAATGATGCCTTTTACGACATCTGGGACTTCTCGAAGGATGAGCGCTTCGAAGGGCGGCCTGTTCGCGATCTCATCGTCAAGCATTTCGAGCTTGGCCGTTACGGCGCCGATGCCGGCGATATCGACGATATCTATCAGGCCCGCATGGAGGCTTCCAGCAACGCCGGGCCGAATCTCCAGACCGAGATGAGCTATGCCGACGGCAAATCCGTCATCATGGATACGCGCCGCATTTCCAACGGCCGCACGCTTATCACCTATGCCGACATTTCCTCCGTGCGTCAGCAAGAGCTGGAAATCAGCGCGGCGCACCTCGCGCTGGAACGTCTCGGCGATCTGATGACGGACGCGACGCATGCCATGTCGCAAGGGCTGCTGATCTTGCAGGACGGCATCATCATGCTGGCGAACGACGTGGTGCCGGACATGCTTTGCGTTCCCGCTGATTGTCTGGAGGTCGGCAAGCACTGGTCCGTCGCTTTCAGTCACTGTGCCGCCCGTGGCGATTTCGGCGCCGATCCGGAGTCCTTGCGGGCCGTCTGGCGCGAAAACATGGCGGCGGACAAGCCGGTTTCGATGGTCTTCCAGGTGGCGGGCGAGCGCTGGATACAGCTCGAAGCGGCGGTGAGCGAAAGCCGCCGCTGGACCGTGGTGCTGACCGACGTGACCGAGATGAAAAAGCGTGAGGCGGAACTACAGCTGCTGCTGGCCCGCAGCGAAGCTGCCGACCGGGCCAAGTCCGAATTCCTCGCCAATATGAGCCATGAAATCCGCACGCCGATGAACGGCGTTCTCGGCATGGCGGAACTGTTGGCTAAGACCGATCTCGATGCTCGGCAGAAGACCTTCATCGACATCATCGTCAAATCGGGCAATGCGCTTCTGACGATCATCAACGATATCCTCGACTTCTCCAAGATCGATGCCGGCCAGATGCGGCTGCGCAAGGCGGCCTTCGATCCGGCCGAAGCGGTGGAAGATGTCGCCACGCTCCTGTCGTCGCCGGCGGCGGAAAAGGACATCGAGCTTCTGGTGCGTGCCACGCCCGCTGTGCCCGCCATGGTGCTGGGCGATGCCGGCCGCTTCCGCCAGATCGTGACCAACCTGCTTGGCAATGCGATCAAGTTCACCGAGCGCGGCCATGTGCTGGTCGAGGTGGATGGTCAGCCGATCGACAATGGCGAGGTCATGCTGACGCTTCGCGTCGAGGATACCGGCCTTGGTATTTCCAGGGAGAAGCTGGATTCCATTTTCGAGAAGTTTTCGCAGGTCGACTCTTCTAGCACGCGTCGCCACGAAGGTACGGGTCTCGGGCTTGCGATCACCGCCGGGCTGGTCGATCTCTTCGGCGGCTATCTCGAAGTCGACAGCGAATGGGGCAAGGGCTCGACCTTCACCGTACATCTGCCCATGCCGCCGGTCGCGGCGCGCAGCGAGCCGCGCACGGTGCCGGTCAATGTTAAAGGCGCGCGCATTCTTGTTATCGACGACAATGACATCAACCGGCGAATATTGAGCGAGCAGTTGCAGCAGTGGGGCTTTGATGGTTACGCCGCCGAGGACGGCAAGACGGGGCTCGCCATCCTCCGTGCTTCTTCCGAGATGGGCGTGCCGGTCGATGCCGTGATCCTTGACTACCATATGCCGGATATGAATGGCGACGAGGTGGCGCGCACCATCCGCGCCGACGCTCGCTTCGAAGCTCTATCCTTGATTTTCCTGACATCCATGGATGTCGTCGGCAGCGACAAGGAATTTGCGGCGCTGAACGGTCAGGCACATCTGATGAAGCCTGTTCGCGCCAATGTGTTGCGTGGCACCATCATCGATGTCGTACGCATGGCGCGCCGGCAAACGATGACCGGATATGCGACCGCGGTCGCCTCGCAATTGCCGATAGAGGCTGAAATAGAAGCCGCCATTCATGCTGTCGAGCAGGACGTATCGGCAAGGCCCGTCAGCGCCATCGATGTCCTCGTGGCCGAGGACAATGAGGTCAACCAGATCGTCTTCACGCAGATTCTGCAGGTCACGGGCCTGCGCTTCCTCGTGGTCCAGAACGGCCAGGAGGCAGTGGAGGCCTGGCTCAAGCTGCGGCCGTCGCTGATCATGATGGATGTCTCGATGCCGGTCATGAACGGCCATCAGGCGACACGCACGATCCGGCAGCTGGAGGCGGAAGCCGGGCTGGGATGCCATGTGCCGATCGTCGGCGTCACCGCCCATGCGCTCGATGTCGATCGCGACATGTGCCTGGAGGCCGGCATGGATGATTACATGTCGAAACCGATCAGCCCGGAACTCCTTGAAGCCAAGGTTCGCCGCTGGCTCGGCGACGAAGCACTTCAGACCGAGCGTTCCCGCAATTAGGCCTGTTTGATCCCGCAGAGCATTTCGCGTTTTCCCGCAAAGCCTTTGCGGCGCTCGACCGCAAAACCCGCCGACTGCAGGTTACGGCGTACGAAGCCGGCGGCGGCATAGGTGGCGAAGGTGCCGCCGGGGGCGGTCTTGTCATAAAGAAGCTGCATCAGTTCCGGCGACCACATGTCGGCGTTTCGCGACGGCGCGAAGCCGTCGAGATACCAGGCGTCGACGCCTGCCTGTGCCTGGTTCACGCCGTCCATTGCCGGGCCGCAGACGACGCTGAGGCGCGTGCGGGCGTCAAGGACAAGCGTGACGATGCCGCGTGGCTCTTCCGGCCAGGCGGCGACGAGTGCCTGACGCTCGGCATCGATCTCCGGCCAGCGCGATAGCGCGCGGTCGATCTCCTCGGCGCGCATCGGATAGAGCTCGAAGGACATGAAATGCAGTTGTGAATCCGGCTTGCCGTGCTGCTTCCATTGCCGCCAGGTCTCGCAAAAATTCAGGCCGGTGCCGAAGCCAAGCTCACCGATCAGGAAGGTCTGCTGTTCATCCCAGCGCGCGGGCAGGCCATTGCCGTCGAGGAAGACGTGGCCGCATTCCAGCCGGCCGTCGGTCTGGCAATAAAAATGGTCGCCAAAGGCGGTCGAATAGGGCATATCGCCGTCGCGCCATTCGAGCTCTTGGCTTGCCGCAGTGGTCTCGGCCGCGTGCGTCCGATCGGAAACTGGATCTGTCATGGGAAAAGCCGATAATCCTCCGGGGCCTGCCGGTCAATCATCCGTCGAACTTCTGATCGTCGGCGGCGGCATCATGGGCCTGTGGGCGGCGGTGCATGCGGAGCGGCTGGGCATCAAGACGCTGCTCGTCGACAGCGCCCGGCTGGGAAGCGGAGCAAGCGGCGGCCTGCTTGGCGCGCTGATGCCGCATATGCCCGACAAATGGTCCGAGAAGAAGCAGTTTCAGTTCGATGCCCTGGTGGCCCTGGAAAGCGACATTGCGGCGCTGGAAGCGGCAACCGGGCTTTCCGCCGGATATCGTCGCTCGGGCCGGCTCATTCCGCTGCCGAAACCACATCTGCGCAAGATTGCACTCGGTCACTCGCAGGATGCGGAAACGCATTGGCACCATGGCGAGCGGCGGTTTCATTGGCAGGTTCTGGACGCCGCGCCGGTCGATGGCTGGATCGATCCCGCCGCCGGGGCTAGCGGATTTGTTTTCGACACGCTCGCTGCCCGGGTCGCGCCGCGCGCCTTGCTGAAGGTTCTGGCTGCGTTTCTCGGCACGGCGAAACATGTCCGGCTTGTTGAGGGAATGGCAGTCGAGAGCATCGATCCGGACGGAGGCATTGCGTCGACCCGCGAAGGTAGCATTCATTTTGGCCGCTGTATTCTGTCCGCCGGCCATCGCTCTTTTCCGATCCTCGACGGATTGACGCCTGGCCGCCATTCCACTCTCGGCCAGCCGGTCAAAGGGCAGGCGGCGTTGCTGAAGGCGGATATCGATGCCGGCCTGCCGGTGATCTTTCGCGATGGGCTTTATATCGTTCCGCACGAGGGCGGGCTGGTGGCCGTCGGAAGCACCAGCGAGAACCGCTTCGACGATCCGGCATCGACGGACAGCCAGCTGGATGCTCTGCTCGCCGCCGCCCGCGCGATGGCGCCGGTGTTGGCTGGTGCCGAGGTGGTCGAGCGCTGGGCCGGCTTGCGGCCGAAGGCGATCGATCGGGACCCCATGGTGGGAGTGCATCCGGACCATTCGCGCCTGATTGCGCTGACCGGCGGTTTCAAGGTCAGTTTTGGTTTGGCGCATCGCCTGGCCGAGGCGGCGGTTCGGGAAGCGGCGAAGATTCCCTGTTCTTTCAAGCTGCCGCAGAGCTTCGCGCTTTCGAACCATATTGTAGCTGCATCACATAAAACGTGAACGTAAGCTGCGTTCGAGTCGTCAATCTGTCACGCAAATCACCTATCTCCTTGCTCATCGGCAACTGAGTGGATCAGCCGGTTTATCGTCCTCCGGAGGAGATTTTATGCGCTACGCCATTTGCTTCACGCCGTCTGCGAGCGATCCGCTGACGCTCGTGGCTGCGAATTGGCTCGGCCGCAATGTCTATTCCGGCGATATGGTCGATCCGCCTGCTACTCGCGGGCTCGGTATTCACGAAATCGCCTTCCATACGGCTGTGCCGCGCCGCTACGGTTTCAACGGCACGTTGAAATCGCCGTTCCGCCTGGCCGAGGACATGTCCGAGGCGGGGCTGTTGCGCGATCTCATGCGCTTTTCCGGAACGCTGACGCCCTTCGAGATTCCACGGCTGGAAGTCGCCCGCCTTGGCGGCGCCTTTGGCCTGGTGCCTTCGGTGCCCTGCCAGCAGATGCATTTCCTTGCAGCTTCGGTGATCCAGGCCTTCGATCACTACCGCGCGCCGCTGACCGAGGCGGAAATCGAACGCAGCGATCCGGACGGTCTGTCTGCAACGCAATTCGCCAATCTGCACCGTTGGGGCCATCCGCATGTCATGGACGAATTCCGCTTTCATATGATGCTGACGGGCACGGTCAACCCGACCGATACGGCGCGCATGGAGCAGGTCTTGCGCGATTTCTTCGAGCCGGTGCTCGTCGATCCGGTGCCGGTTTCGAACATCGCGCTGATGATGGAAGAGGGCGCCGGCGGGCCGTTCCGGGTTCACTCCCTGCATCCGATGGGCAAGATCAGCGCCCGCAAGATCGCCTAACCATCTCTAGAACGGTTCAGTGCTTCACCGTTCTATCCTATTGTTTTTGCGCATTCCGGACGGAAAACCGCTTCGCACTTTTCCTGGAATTGCTTTAACTGAAAGGAAAGTGGGTTTCGCACTTTCCGTCTCGACATTCCGGCCATGGATGCTACCGTCTCCGTATAGTCGAGAAGGTGCTTTCATGTCCGATACTTATCCCCGCAATCTCGTTGGCTACGGCCGCAACACGCCCGATCCGAAGTGGCCCGGTGACGCTCGCGTCGCGGTGCAATTCGTCATCAATTATGAAGAGGGCGGGGAAAGCAGCATTCTCGACGGCGATCCGGCTTCCGAAAACCTGCTGTCGGAAATCGTCGGCGCCGCTGCCTGGCCGAACCAGCGTAATCTCAACATGGAATCGATCTACGAATACGGCTCGCGCGCCGGTTTTTGGCGGTTGTGGCGCATGTTCAGCGATCTCAAGCTGCAGGCGACCGTCTATGGCGTGACGCTCGCCATGGCGCGCAACCCCGAAGCGGTCGCCGCCATGAAGGAAGCCGGCTGGGAGATTGCCAGCCACGGTTACCGATGGCTGGAATATAAGGATTTTCCCGAGGATCTCGAGCGCAAGCACATCTTCGAAGCCGTGCGCCTGCACACCGAACTGATCGGCGAGCGGCCCTATGGCATGTACCAGGGCAAGCCTTCGGACAATACGCTGCGGCTGGTGATGGAGGAGGGCGGTTTTCTCTATTCGTCGGATTCCTATGCCGACGATCTGCCCTATTGGGTCGATGGCCTTAACGGCAAGCCGTTCTTGATCATCCCCTACACGCTTGACACCAATGACATGCGCTTCGCGACGCCGCAGGGCTTCAATTCCGGCGATCAATTCTTCACCTATCTGAAGGACGCCTTCGACACGCTTTATGAAGAGGGCAGGCAAGGCAGCCCGAAGATGATGTCGGTCGGCCTGCATTGCCGTCTGGTCGGGCGGCCGGGTCGCGCGGCGGCGCTCAGGCGTTTCATCGAATATGTGCTGAAGCACGACAAGGTCTGGGTGCCCAGGCGCATCGACATCGCCAATCATTGGCGTGAACACCACCTTCCTGCGGGCGCGCGCTGAAATGGTCTCGCGTGACGAATTCGTAACCCGTTTCGGCGGCGTCTTCGAGCACTCGCCGTTCATCGCCGAACGCGCCTATGATGCCAGCCCTGTTGACGAGCCGTTGACTTCGGGCGGCGTGCATGCGGCTTTGGCCGCCATTTTCCGTGCTGCCAGCGCTGACGAACGGCTTGGCGTATTACGCGCGCATCCCGATCTCGCCGGCCGGCTGGCGATTGCTGGTGAGCTCACCGAGGACAGCCGCAAGGAGCAGGCGGGGGCGGGGCTGGATCGGCTCAGCCCCGCGGAGCATGCCCGTTTCACCGAACTCAACACGGCTTACGTGACGAAATTCGGCTTTCCTTTTATTATTGCGGTCAAGGGTCTCGGCAAGGACGACATTCTTGCCGCCTTCGAAACGCGGATCGGTAATGACCGCGACGCGGAATTTGCGACCGCAACGGCGCAGGTGGAGAAGATCGCCCTGCTGCGCCTGCAATCCATGCTTCCGGACGGCGGTGTGTGATGCGGCTCCGGTTTTTCGGCAACAAGGCCTGGTTATGACCACGCAGGGTCCTGTCTATTATCTGGAACGCATGCAGAGGACCGCCGAAGAGGCGCGCCTTTTCGTTCGAGGCATGGATGGGGCTGCGTTCGCTGAAAACAAGCTTGTGCAATCCGCTGTCGCCTACAGCCTTTGCGTCATCGGTGCGGCGGCAGCGGAGTTGCTGGAAAAACATCCCGAATTCGAACCCGAGCACCCGGATGTGCGCTGGAACGCGCTGAGCGACATGAACGGGCGCCTGTTGGCCGACGAAGTTGGGATGAGCGTCGAAGATCTCTGGGCTGCCGTTGCGCACGCGGTCCCGGAATTGCTATCCCAGCTCGAAGCGATCCGCCATTGGCGAGCAGAAGGTGAATGACCACAATGACACAAACGCTCGAAATTCATCCTCTGACAAAGGCCGCCTTCGCGCCGTTCGGGGATGTGATCGAGGCCGATCCGGCGACGATGCGGTTCATCAATGGCGGTACGACGGAGCGGTTTCATGCACTGTCCAGCGCCGAGGCCCTTGGCGACGGCGCACGGGTGATCCTGAACCTCTTTCGTGGTCAACCCCGCGCCTTTCCCTATGCCATCGAGATGATGGAACGCCATCCCTTCGGTAGCCAGAGTTTCGTGCCGCTCAACGGTCGTCCGTTCCTTGTGGTTGTTGCCGAGGATGAGGACGGCAAGCCGGGCAGGCCACAGGTCTTCCTGGCGCGGGGCGATCAGGGCGTGAACTATCGGGCCAATGTCTGGCACTATCCGCTGATGGCTCTTGGTCAGCCAAGTGATTTCCTCATTGTAGATCGCGACGGGCCGGGCAACAATCTGGTGGAATTCTTCTTCGACACCCCCTTCATCATCGGAGCGCCGACCCTATGACCGGACTGACGACCCATGTGCTCGATACCGCCCTCGGCAAGCCGGCCGAAGGCCTGATGATCGATCTCTTCAGGATAGACGGCGAGGCGCGGACGCATCTGAAGACGGTGACGACCAATGCCGACGGGCGCGTCGATGGCGGCCCGATCCTGATCGGAGACAGCTTCGTATCCGGTACCTATGAACTGCTTTTCAGGGCGGGTGATTATCTGCGCGCAAGCGGTGCCAAGCTGCCCGATCCGGCCTTCCTCGATCTCGTGCCGATCCGCTTCGGCATTGCCGACACGACAGCGCATTATCATGTGCCGCTTTTGATTTCGCCCTATGGCTATTCCACCTATCGCGGGAGCTGAGTTTTGCGTTTTGCTGTCATTGCCGACATCCACGGCAATCATCTGGCGCTGGAGGCAGTGCTCGCCGATATTCGCGCGCACGGCATCGCAGACATCGTCAATCTCGGCGATTGCTTCAGCGGGCCGCTGACCGTCGGCAAGACGGCCGATATTCTGCTTGCGCTTGACGCTGTGACAGTGCGTGGCAATCACGATCGCTATTTGATCGAACAGGCGCCGGAGACGATGCATGTCTCGGACAAGGTTGCCTATGCGGACTTGTCCACGCATCATCTCGATTGGCTGCGCAGCCTGCCCTTCAGCATTGTCTATAGGGATGAAGCCTATCTCTGCCATGCCACGCCGGCAAACGACAATCTCTACTGGCTCGAAAGCGTCTCGCCGGACGGTAAGATTCATCTAAAGCCGCTTGAAGAGATCGAGGCCTTCGCCGGCAGCATTGATTTTCCGCTGATCCTG
>DASVPC010000176.1:0-1550 GCA_036383055.1 Rhizobium sp.
CAGACACCGTCGATGCCGCAGATGCCGCCAGCCGCCGAGGATGACGATTGAGGCAAGGCGAGATCGGGCCTCGCCTAACAAGCAAAGGCGGTGCTGATTGCACCGCCTTTGATATATGTCGGATGGCCTGTTGAGCAGAACGCGTGGGTTACCTGAATCCGCCGGTGGCGTGCAGCGTTTCGCCGGTCACATAGGATGCGGCATCAGAAGCCAGGAAGGCCACGACGGAGGCGATTTCCTCGACCTTGCCGATGCGCCCCATCGGCGTTGCGGATTCAATCCACTTGCGCATGTCGCCTTCATGGAAGCCGGCCGACACCACGCCCTCGGTCGCGATCATGCCGGGATTGACGGCGTTGACGCGGATCTTGCGCGGCGCAAGCTCCTTCGCCAGGACCGATGTGATCGCATCGACCGAGGCCTTGGTCGCGGTGTAGACCGCCGAGCCCGGCGGGGTGATGGTCGAGACGCCCGATGAGATGTTGATGATGCTGCCGCCATTGGCGTTGAAGTTTTTGGCCGCTTCCTGCGAGGCGAGCAGCAGCCCGAGCACGTTCAGATCGAAATGCCTGTGGAAGTGCTCCGGCGTGATGTTTTCGAGCGGCGCGAATTCGTAGACGCCGGCATTGTTGACGAGAACGTCGATCGGCCCGAATGCCTTGACGGTCTCCGCCACCACGGATTTGGCGCCGTCCGGCTCGGCGAGATTGCCGTGCACCGCGATCGCTTTGCCGCCCTTGGCGGTGATCTTCGCGACGACCTCGTCGGCGCCCTTCTTGCTGGATGCGTAATTGACGGCGACGGCAGCGCCGCCGGCGGCCAGCTGGATGGCGATTTCGGCGCCGATGCCCTTGGAGCCGCCGGTCACCAGCGCAACTTTGCCTTCGAATGTCTTGGTCATGGTCGTGATCCCTCTTGGATGCTTCAGTAGTTCGGAAGTATGGAACTATTGAACCAGCGCAAGGGGGCGCCTATATCTTTTTTCATGGTTCAGTTCGTTCACCCCGCGACCAAGGACATCACGCTATCGGGCGTGCTCTCGGCGCTGACTGATCCCATTCGGCTGCAGATTGTCCGCGGCCTGTTGCAGGAGAGCGGCTGCCTGTCCTGCACGGCGGCCTCGCCATGCCCGACCATCGCCAAGTCCACTTTGTCGAACCATTTTCGCGTGCTCCGCGAGGCCGGCCTGATCCAGACCAGCAAGAAGGGCGTCGAACATCAGAATACGGTGCGGGCCGCCGATATCGAAGCGCGGTTTCCCGGGCTGCTGATGGCGATCCTGCAGTCGTCGGTGGCGGAGGCGGGGGCGTAAGGTTGGCGGTAAAAAGCACAGCCTATGTCAAAGAGTAGCCCGCATGAGCGAAGCGACATGCGGGATTGACCAATTATAAGATCCTCTCCGGGTAGCGCTTCGCTTATCCACCCTACGGATCTATCTCACCGTGATATTGAAAGCGCCGTTGCGCATTTGACCATTGGGATAGAATGCCTCGAGCCTGACGCTGTCCGATCCGGTGTAGCCGCGCTGCGAAACGTATTTGATGATGACG